>JBGTBC010000146.1:0-5128 GCA_041749555.1 Pyrinomonadaceae bacterium
TCAGCGTTTCCGGAGCGTCAAGCGTGTGCAGCGTGGAAAGCACCAAGTGCCCGGTTTCGGCGGCGACAAGGGCAGTTTCGATCGTCTCCAGATCGCGCATCTCTCCGACCAGGATCACATCCGGGTCCTGACGGAGCGAACCGCGTAAAGCCTCAGCAAAATTTCGAGTATCTACATCGACCTCGCGTTGTGTGACAAAGGATTTCTTGTCTTTATGGAGGAATTCGATCGGGTCTTCGATCGTGACAATATGGCAGTTTCGGGTTTGGTTAATATGATCGACCATCGCCGAAAGCGTGGTGGATTTACCCGATCCGGTCGTTCCAGTGACGAGGATCAGACCCCGGTTCTGTTCGGCGATACTCGTAAGAATTGGTGGCAGTCCAAGCTCGGTAAATGACTTGATCGTGTCAGAAATTACTCGCGCCACGATGCCGATAGAGTTTCTCTGCTGGAAAATATTTACACGAAATCGGCCAAGCCCGGGCACGCCATAACCGATATCAACTTCGTACACCTCTTTGAAATGCTGCTTCTGTCGGTTCGACATCATCGAGAACGCCATTTCAAGCGTCTCGTCTTGCGTCATTCGGGCGACACCGGATAGTGGCTTTAATTCACCTGTGACACGAATCACCGGAAAGGAGCCTGCGCGCAGATGGAGATCTGAAGCGCCGAAACTCATCGCCATTCGCAAAAGATCGTCAATTCGGGTCGCCATATTGTTTTAAAGCTGGATTCCGCCCAAGTAAGGAAGCGCGGGATCGCGGTTGGGCCGTTACCTACTGTGTAAGTTTAACGTTTATGAACAGCGAAGGTCAACGATTTTTTAGCGGGCGGTATCACAACGGAATCTCCACATAATAATGCTGACACGGTTTTCAGTCGAAGTGTGCGATGCCGCATATTGACTCTAAATCGCCGAAAATGGCATTCGACACCACCGTACCAGAATCGTAAAATCGAAACATTAATGGAAACCCGGGTTAAGATAATTGCCGTGGAACCGCCGTATGCGATACCCGGCGGAGAGATCATCGTCACATGTGAGGGCTTTCGGATGGACGCCGCGTCGCTGGATGGGTGCTATATCGAAGGTATGCAGTGCAGGATAGTAGCAGCGTCAACAACCCGCATATTAGCCATTGTCCCGGAAGACATCGGAGGAACTAGAACCACGATCCAACTCCTCAGTAATGGTGTAGCTAGTGAAACTCATAACGTAACGATCGGGAAAAAGCTCGCTGGTGACATGCATATCGTTGCAAATCCAGCCGTCGACCCATCTGATGACGCGATAATCCTCACGCGTTCGGGAGCACGCGGACAGCACCTTTCCGCCACACTCTTCCGTCTCGATGCAGACGACTATGTCGAAGAAATGCCGGAAGCAATACTCAATCCTACAGGCATTGCTTTCGACCGTGATGGACAGATGTTTGTTACAAATCGCGCTCAGGGCGAGGTGTATTCTGTGGGTCGGGACGGCACATCGACCGTATATGCTACAAATCTGGGAATCGCCACCGGCATAGCCTTTGACGGCGCCGGGCTTATGTACATCGGTGACCGGTCGGGCACGATTTTTCGTGTACGCGATTTTGCCGAGGTTGAGACTTTCACGGTAATGGATGCTTCAGTCGCGGCCTACCATTTAGCTTTTGGGCCGGACGGACGGCTTTTTATGACCGCTCCCGGCCTCGCCAGTCATGACGCTGTCCACGTCATAGATAAAGAAGGCTTCGATGAGGTGTTTTTTCGAGGATTCGGGCGGCCGCAAGGTCTAGCATTTGATAAGGCTGGTAATCTCTACGTTGCCGCTTGCTATCAAGGACGTCATGGGATCGTACGCGTTTCACCTGATGGAACTACGGCCGAACATTACGTCAGCGGAAACAATATCGTAGGACTGTGCTTTACAAGAAAGGGCGAGATGATTGTGGCTACAGGCGATAGTGTTTATTCTATTCCGTGCGGGATCGAGGGCTCGTTATTGAGCTGAACGTAAGTCCTACAGCAGGAGGCGAGTACCTTGAAAAGTAAGTTTGTACTATTCATTCTATTTACAACCAGCGTAATTGCGGGATGCAATTACACGATGGATATCCCTCTCGAATATCCAACACCACCTCCTCCCGCACGGTCTACACCAGCCCCGGCCCTTAGATTGAGAACAGATCCTGAGCTCCAAAAACAATTTGCTGCCATAGCGTCGGAAATTGAAGCTGAGGTTGGGGTAGCGGCCATAGTGTTGGAAACGGGCGAAGCCGCGTTTTTGAACGGCGATGAGCGTTTTCCGATGCAGAGCGTGTATAAGCTGCCGATCGCAATGGCTATTCTCGAGCAAGTAAATCGAGGCCGGCTCGACCTCGACGAGAAAATAGGCGTTGCAAAGGACGATATGGTCCGCAAAGGGATGCGGAGCCCACTTCGCGATACCAACCCCGACGGCGGCGAATTCACGATACGGGAGCTCATTCGGCTTGCAATGGTAGAAAGCGACGGCACGGCCAGCGATGTGTTGATGCGGGTGGCCGGTGATGCTGGGGAGGTGCAATCCTTTCTTACGCGGATCGGCATTTTTGAGATAAAGGTGGAGGATCCCGAAAAAGAGATCGGACGCGATTGGCAATCACAGTATCGAAATTACGCGACGCCGGCAGCGGCTGTGGAACTTTTGCGATGGCTCCAGATCTCAGCTGATGCTGATGAAACTAACTCACCTGACGCCGTAGAATCTCCGTGGGAATTGCTACTTCAGTTCATGGCGGATTCAAATCCCGGTGCGGCGAGGCTAAAGGGGCAGCTGCCGAAAGGAACGGTTGTGGCCCATAAAACAGGCACTTCAGGTACGCAAAACGGAATTACTGCCGCGACAAACGATATTGGAATCATCACTCTCCCAAACGGAAAGCATGCCGCGGTCGCTGTATTCGTATCCGACTCGAAGGCGGATGAGAAAACACGTGAGGCCGTCATCGCAAGGATCGCACGCGCTACCTGGGATCGTTTTTCAAAATAGGTTAGTCACTTTTTTAGGTGTATAATGTGACTGTCTCCCGAGGGTCCGCAGCGGAGGATCTTTCCAAGAAATGTACTGAAAAGGAGGAAGAACTGTGCGAAAAACCGGGATTCTATTAATCATCACAACATTCTTATTGTTTGGGTTCGTATTCGTGGTCGTGGACCATGCGGGACCTACGGCGAGAGCCCAACAGGACGATCCGCCAAAAATGCCTGAGGTGATCATCCTTGGCCAGACCTCGAAACTGGGCAAGGTTACGTTTAATCACGTCAAGCATAACAGCGGGGCATATAACATCGACAAGATGTCGCCCATTGCCTGTATCGCGTGCCACCATGTCGCGCAGCCGGCGAGCGAGATTGAAAAGCACCCGCCTCTAAAAACGGCCTGGCCCACTGACCGGACCACAACACTGACTGCGGAACTATTTACCAAAGATCCTAAGGGCGCCGCGGTCGTAACTTGCGGGCAGTGCCATACACCGGCCGGTACCAAACCAAAATTGCTGGATGCTATTCCCGAGATAAAGCATGAATCGAGTCCGGCTCTGATCTCGTTAAATAACCAACAGGCTTATCATCGTGCATGCATCGGCTGTCATGTTGAAGTTAAGAAGACCTTCGCTGCATCGAAAGCCCCTACTGCGATGCAGTGTACGATGTGTCACAAGAAATAATTGGAAAAGCCGCGGGCCGGTAACGTTCCGCGGCTCTTTCAATCGATCCGAAATTTATTAATTTCCGGACTTCAGATCCGCGATACGTTTTTCGAGGGCGGCCGTGTTGGCTTTCTCAGCCTTTCCTACTACTACAGCCCGTTCAGCCGTGGCGATCGCCTCGTCTTTGCGGCCAAGGGCCAGCAGGCTGCTGAATTTTCGCTGAAGGCCTTGAAACGTTTCTTTTGCCTTTAGCTGCTCTTCGGCCGCTTTTAACGATTGTGCGTACCATTTCGCTGCGTCATCAGCGGCTTTATTCGTATTCGCGTAATTAGCAGCGTTAAACGGGATCCCCCAGTCATCGGACTTTGCGGTGGCAACGACGGCCCGGGCCCTTGCGAGGGTGGTCGCGACAACATCCTTGACCTCGACGGTAAAGGGAACCTGAATCTTTTCCCAACGCAAATTCACTATCGCCGTGTTGTCCGTTGCGGGTTCGATCGTAAATGACATCCACTCCTGATTGTCCGTTAGAACCTGAGGTTTTGCCTTGACCCTCAGCAAGTCTTTTTTCGCGTCGTAATTGAAGCTGCCCCACTGATTTGCGGTTCCGTTTAATACAACTGTCCATTCGTCTTTGCCGGGAATGGTATGCAGGCTGTATTCACCCGCAGGCAGAGGTTGTCCATTGACGAGTACATCATCTGTGACGATGAATTGTGTCGCATCATTGGCTCCGGTCCGCCAGAGACGGCCATACGGCACGATCGCAGCACCCTCAGGGCGTTGGTTTTGATTATCGAGCGTTGCTTCACCCTCTGTAGTACCAGCCGGCGGATCGCCCCATATCTTACGGCCTTTAACGCCGGGCCTGAAGTAAGTGATCGTAATATCGGTAACACCGAGAGTTTGCATAACGCTCGCCTTCGGGCTCGGACGCGGCAGCTTGAGCTGAGCATTCGAGATCTCAACGGATGCCACTATAAACGAAAAAACTGCAATAGATACAAAAAACAGACGTTTGAATGAAGTCATAATGAAGTTCTCCTTTGAATAGATCCAACAGGTTAGGAAGAATTTTATACAGATTATGCCACGAGCATCTATTTTTTTCCAGATTTCACGGTGGCTGTATAGCTAAAGCCCTATCCGCCGATTTTAGAAAAGCCCGCGTTAGGCAGTCAGCGTCTAGCATTCTCAATTCTCCACTTTCACTGTCAGCTGTTCAATCATTTTGCAACTTCCTGCTTTATCGGTTGTGCAAGGGGTTGCCACTCCCAATATGACAAAGGAGAATACGAATGAAAGATAGGAAGTATTTATTTAAGACCCTTTTTGTTTTTTTGCTGGTCGGCACCGCCTCGGTCGGCATATACGGTCAGGCTGAGAGTCGGCCGGTGGAGCCGAGTTATGAGGTTTCGCTTCAGTTGATAGTTGGCTCGAACGAT
>JBGTBC010000147.1:0-11901 GCA_041749555.1 Pyrinomonadaceae bacterium
TCACTGCGGAGTGTTTAATGCGCTTGCCGGATACTGAATGTACAATCTGGAACCGAATATTTTTCCCAACTGTAGCTATAATTAGAATATGAGAGCTATCAACAGGTGCGACAAATTTTACAGAATCGGCCACCTTCAGAGTTTTTGTCTGGACCATATTCGATACATCCCAGAGGCGTAGCGTTCCATCAGGATGTCCGGTGATCACTTGTGATCCGCTAGAGTTAAACGCTGCCGAATTGATTGGCACCGAAGAATACGTCGATGTCATATTTCCCGAAGTGGAACTATATCCGTGGGGCGTCTGCAGGGTACCGCGAACCATCAACTCGTGATCAAGGAGAAATACAGCCGAGTTGATCAATGCAAGAGTATTCTTACCGTCAGCGGACACCTCGATCACATCGATGTCGTCCGATCGATCCTCGTTAACTTTCAGTTCGTCTATTTTGGTCCCCGTGGCCAAATCCCACCGATGAAGCACACTATTTTCGTCGCCGGTTAACAATCGCTGTCCGTCAGAAGTAAATGCGAGCGTCGTTAGGCGCGAACCAGCGCCGGTAAGCATCTTCTCCAGTGACCGAGTCGTCGGATCGAAGAGGTATGCATTCCCATCGTTACCAGCCACCGCTAATAGTGAGAAGTCTGGGCTATATGCCACGGCATTGATCGTGCTGGGGTGACCGTCGAGCAGCCAGGATCTATCCGAAGCGAGGTCCGTTACACGAATACCGGTTTTAAACCCGTCACAGCTCCGTGCGAAAAATCTGCCATCCAGGCTCAGATCGAAGGTATTTCCCGAAACACAGTCACTTAATGTCTTTTCCGCACCGGATACAAGGTCGTAAAGATGAAATTCTCCATACTCGCTAATAATCGCTTTATTAGCTTTGGCGTTGATGACGGACCGCATTTTTGAAGCGTTCAGCTTAAGAGGTTTGAGGACTTTGCCATCAGAATCTTCTATGACGATTTGGTCAGCAGTTGTCCTTCGCACGGATAGGGTGAGGTCTTCGCTGAAAGACCGCTCTCCGCCGTAGGCATAACTACTCTTACAGTCGGCCGGGTTAATGGACTTACCTGTTGCTAGGTTCCACCGCACGACATTTCCATTCAAGTTGCCGATGCTCAGCTCATTCCCCGACTGGTCAAAAGCTATCCCTATCGATGGGCAACTGTCTCCGAGAAGCTGCTTGACAGGTGTACCGCGAACGACGTCTATAAGACTCGCGGCAACTCCGTCATCACCGTATCCAGTGGAAGCGATAGTTTTGCCGTCAGGACTGAAAGTGATTGCGGACACGCCCTTCTTTGACACATCTGATCTCCAGATAAAGTTGCCGTCGCTGGAGTTCCATAATTGAACAGTACCGTTCGCGCTACCCGTAGAGATAAGCTTTTCATCGGGACTCCAAGCGAAGGCTTGCAGCGTGTAATATTCGTCGGCCTTCTGAATGAAAGAGATCGGCCTTTTCCACAAAAGGTATCCACTGGAAACGTCCCACAAAGCAAGATCCTGATTGCCGGACGAATACGATATTAACTTCGATCCGCTAGGACTAAACTTGATATGGAGAACGCTACCCTTATGAGTAATTTGAAATCTAGGTTCTTGTCCATACAGCAGTCCGACCGAGATAAAAGTCACCAAAGCCACTGTGAGAGGTTTCATCATTGTTCAGGAACGATCTTGAATAACTCCACACTAATAGATGCAGGAACTCTAAAAAAAATAGGTCAGGAAAGAAACGGTGGGTAAAGAAATCGGGTCAGCCCGCAAACTCGTGCTGAGTATTCCATCTCAAACGCAGGCCACCGCTCCCAAAATGTGAATCGGGGTCAGCCAAACATGAAGCCTTGCGTCATTTTCCATAATGAAAACCGAGGCGGTCTAGGCCCAGTTTCACGCCTCTTTGCGTGTATTTTCAGAGCAGATCTAATAGAGGACGGCGGCATAGCCGCGAGAGTTACCTCACCGATCTGCCGGAAAAGCATAGCTTTTCCGCAAATAGACAGGCGAAGCCTGAAAACGCTCGGCCGCGGCCAACACGCCGGTTAAAAGTGTTCCGGTTGTCTGTTAACGCACCTTTGAAATGAAAAGTGAGATAAATACCGGTTTCGTTTATACTATTGCCGTTTATGAACGAGTGGCATGAGACTGAGATACGGGTGCGGTATGCTGAGACTGATCAGATGGGGATTGTTCACCATGCGAACTATCCGATCTGGTTTGAGGCGGGGCGGACTGACCTTTGCAGGGCTAAGGGTTTCTCGTACAAACAAATGGAAGAGGAGGGCAATGCCTTGATGGTGGTTGCCGAGGTGTATTGCAGGTACAAATCACCGGCATACTATGACGATGTGCTCACGATCAGGACACAGGTCGGCGAGATACGGAGCCGCAGCCTGCGGTTTATTTACCAGGTTTACCGGGCGAGCGACGATATGATCCTTTGCGAGGGTGAAACGCTTCATGTTGTGACAGATAAAGACAAAAAGGTCCGGACGCTTCCCGAAATATATCGCGAACGGTTTCTCGACACCGATGAACTCGCATTTCCCGCCGATCAGGCTCCCAGTTAACCCTTCTCCATCTCAAGCTTGAAACTCCGGGGTGGGCACTCTAAACTTGAACCATGCCCGGTTCCGGAAGAGCAGAGGTCTATTTCATCGCAGCGATGATGATTTTGATCATTATCCTGAGCGTGACCGCGGTCGTGGTCTTTTTTAAGACCTATAAAAAAGAAATGCTGGAAAAGGAACTGCGTATCAAGGCAAAGGCCGCTGCAGCGGAGGAAAATAAAGATGCCGCACCCTAATATGCTCGACATAGGCAAGGCAACGCTGGTGGTGATCGATATTCAGGAAGCGTTTCGGAGTGCTGTGCCGGATTTTGCCCTGATCGCTTCGAGAGCTTCGACGGCGCTCCGCGGATTTCAGATGTTGGGCGTGCCCGTGTTTGTCACTGAGCAGTACCCGGCCGGCCTGGGCCGTACGGCCGAGGAACTGCAGCTGGTTTTCGGCGATGATACAGAGGTTTTTGAAAAGACGGCGTTCAGCTCATGCGGAGCTGCTCCGTTTGTTCAAAAACTTAAAGAATTGGATAAGAGCCAGGTAGTCATTTGCGGGCTCGAGACACATGTATGTGTAAATCAGACCGCACACGACCTACTTGACCGAGGATTTCAGGTACACGTTTTGACCGATTGTATTGCCTCCCGCTTCAGCCACGACAGGGAAGCGGGACTTACGAAAATGAGGGCGAGCGGGGCAATTCCGTCCTCCGTCGAAATGGCATTTTTTGAGCTAATGAGGGATTCGACGCATGAACAGTTCAAAGAAATACAGGCGTTGATACGATAAATGGATATTTTCTCTTCACTAAACCCACAACAGATCGAGGCCGTCCAGACGACGGAGGGGCCGCTGCTTATACTTGCCGGTGCAGGGTCCGGCAAGACGCGCGTTATTACCGTCAGGATCGCTCACCTGATCTCAGACAAAAAGGTGCCGCCGCACAACATTCTGGCGGTGACATTCACAAACAAGGCGGCCGGCGAGATGCGGGCCCGCGTTCATGAGCTGCTCAAAGGCGAAAGGCTTCAGTCATCGCCATTGATCTCGACCTTTCATAGCCTGTGCGTAAGGATACTGCGTCAGGACATCGATAAGCTCGATGAGGGCTATAACAAGTCGTTCACGATCTACGATACCGACGATACGCAGAAGGTGGTAAAGGCGTGTATCAAGGAGCTTGGCATCGACGAAAAGCAGATCGCCCCGCGATATGTGCGTAATGCGATCAGTTCGGCCAAGAACCGCGGTGAGGACAACCTGATGTTTGCGTCGAAGGTCGAGCACGGTGATGACAAAAAAGCTGCCATCGCCCGCGTCTTCAGGCTCTATGACGAGCGGCTCAATACAGCTAACGCGCTCGATTTTGACGACCTTCTGATCAAGACCGTTAAGCTGTTGCGTACATCGCTCGAAACCCGCGAAAAATATAATGACCGGTATAAATACATCCTGGTCGACGAATATCAGGACACAAACGCCCTGCAATTCGCACTTATCAGCTTTTTAACCGAGAAGCAGCAGAATATTTGCGTGGTCGGTGACGACGCGCAGAGCATTTACGGTTTCAGGCAGGCTGATATCCGTAACATTCTGGGGTTCGAAGAGCATTTTCCTTCAGCAAAGGTTATCCTGCTCGAGCAAAACTATCGCTCAACACAGACCATTCTCGACGCGGCCCACGCCATAATCGAGAACAACATCAATCAAAAGAAAAAGAAGCTTTGGACGGCGAATCAGGGCGGCGACCGGATCTTTTACTACCAGGCGTATGATGCAGACGGCGAGGCCCGTTTTGTTGCTTCGAAGATCGAGGACCATCGAAGACGTAATCCGGGCGACAGGATGTCGGTCCTTTACAGAACAAACGCACAGTCGCGGCTTTTTGAAGAGGCACTTCGGCGAATGCGTATTGAATACAACATCGTGGGCGGATTTTCGTTCTACGAGCGGGCCGAGGTCAAAGACATCATCGCCTACCTCAAATTGGCGATGAATCCTTTTGATGACGTCGCATTGATGCGGGTAATAAATACGCCGGCACGTGGGCTCGGCAAAACGAGTCTGGACGAGCTCCAGAGACAGGCGAAGGCTGCGGGATCATCGGTTTGGATGGCGATAACCTCGATCACAGACCCGGGATTTGCGTCGGCTGTCAATCTGACGCCACGAGCGAAGGAAGCTCTAAAGGGGTTTAAACGTTCGGTCGAAGATCTTATATCAAAGGTTCAGGAAGCCGCGGGAACGGACAAACCGGTCTCGGATGTCGTTATCTCCTCCATCGAGGACACCGGATACGCAAATTCGCTGCGAGCAGAAAATACTGACGAATCCGCTGCGAGACTCGAGAATCTTGAGGAACTTGTGAATGCGGCGGTCGATTATGACAAACAGGAGGAGAGCGGCCTTCGCGACTTTATTGACCACGCCGCGCTCACATCGGACACTGATAAATACGACCGAAATGCCGCGGTTACCCTGATGACTGCACATTCGGCCAAGGGGCTGGAATTCCCGGTAGTGTTTCTGGTCGGGCTCGAGGACGGAATTTTTCCGCATTCCCGCTCCCTGAACGATCAAAAGGAACTCGAGGAAGAGCGCCGGTTGGCATACGTTGCTATCACAAGGGCTGAAAAGATCCTGTATGTCACACATTCTATGAGGCGGCGGGTTTACGGGGAGGAGATAGCTGCCGAACCATCGCAATTCTTAAACGAATTGCCGCTTGAGCTTATCGAGGATCTTTCGACGAGTGCGTCATGGCTTTCGTATGCCCGTAACTCTTCGTCGATGACGGCAAAAGCGACGCTGAGCGCTTTGCGCGGTGAAAAGCTGCCGCCAAAGCCGGGTGTGACATATACGGGGAAAACGTACAACAGCAGCGAGGCTATCGCCGAATTTTTCAAGAAAAAGGAAGGGTCCTTTCCTCAATCACGCGAACACGGAGCGGCCCAGAAGCCCGTGACGGGCATGGACAAGCTGCGGGCGATCGCGACTCCGCCGGAAAACAGGCCTGAGGCAGCCGCCCTCGTTGCCGGTTCCCACGTGCGTCATCAAAAGTATGGAAACGGCCTTATCTTGCGGCGCGAAGGCTCAGGCGACAACGTGAAGCTGACCGTAAGTTTCCCGGGATTCGGACAAAAGAAGCTAATCGAGAAATATGCCAATCTCGAAAAGATGTGAGAAAAACTATATTATTTTAAAATCAAACTAAAAAGGGGGATGAAATGTTTCTTAAAACTCAAACTTTTTTTCTAGGAGCCGTTGGAATCCTTGGGGCGTCCATTCTGGCAGGTTGCGGCGTTCAGCCCGCAATCAACATTTCCAATGCCACTAACGTAAATAGCAACTCAGCTAATTCCACGGTAAACAGCAATACAACAGCGAATACCAACTCGAGCGCTTTAGCATCAGTTGCGGCACGAGAACCCGAACAATACCAGGCCACTGTAACGATCAAGGCCGAGGCGACGGGAGACCAGCAAACGTCCGCGATGCCTACGCTCAGTGCAAATGTCGCCCGGAGCGGTAATGATCGACGTATGGAGTTCATGATGCCCGCGGGCGGGCGTGTGGTCTTTCTCGACAAGGCAGGAACCAATTACCTGGTCCTTCCGGACAGACGCCAATATGCAGAGCTGAACCAGGAGGCCCTTGGATTCGAGGTAAGGCGAATGCTCATGCCCGAACAGATAGTCGAGCAGGCGAAGGCGATGCCGGGCGTGAAGTTTGTCGGCGAAGAGCAATACAACGGCCGGACGGTGCTTAAGTATCAGTACGGTGCCGTCACTAACACACAGACCCAGGCCGGACAGGTGGCAACCGAATCGTACTTGCTCGTGGATAAAGAAACCGGGCTCCCGTTAAGATCCGAAACGCATGCACAGGCACAGTCAGGTGCTAACGTGCAGGGTTTTAGCGGTATTCGGCTCGTAACGGAGATCGCCGATATTAAGTCAGTACCTGAGACCGGGATATTTGAGGCACCCACGGAATTCCAAAAGATCGAGGCGTCACAGGTAAGGGGCCAGGTCGATATGATCTTTAATACCCTGGCATCATTTGCGGCCCAGATGTTGCGGCAATCACAGCCTGCGCCGAACCCGGCGACTTCGCCCGTGAGGTAACCGATGGCCAAATTACTAATCGGCCTCGCCCTCGGATCGATCCTGGGCGGGGCTATCACATTCTTTACTTTCGTAGGTGTTCCGAGGTCGTCTCAAACACCCGGAACACCGATCTTGCCTCCTGATCCGGGCAGCTCGACTGGTTCGGCCCAGATCGTTTTGAACCAGGACCTTTTTAATCAGGTACTAAACACCATCTTTAGCCAGATCAGCGAACCATCTTTCCCGCTCACTATTAATGATTCACGGTCAAGCCAACCCGTATTCGAACAAGCTAGTTTTCAAGAAGCCCAAGCGTGTGAAAGCACGATCAGGATACTTGCCGAGGGCAGCGGGGTCCGCTCGAGCCTTCGGCTTGAGAATGAGCGGATCTCCGCCCCGCTGGCTTTTACCGGAAGCTATAATTCTGCGTTCGGATGTTTGCGGTTCACCGGATGGGCGCAGGCGAATCTAGAACTTCGTTTTGACAAGGCACAGCAGGCCGTATTTGGACGCGTCAATGTGGAGACCGTCAACCTTGACGGCGTAAATCCCATATTTGGGGGCCTTATCACACCGCTCGTGCAGTCGACGATAAACAATCGCGTAAATCCGATCCCGATCATCCACCCCGGTCAATTGGTTGTCGATATGCCAATCGCCTCGACGGGTGGAAAGCTGCAGGCCGTGGTCGAAGATGTACGGGCCGAGGTGAAAGAAAGCGCGTTGAACCTATACATCACATACAGCTTTAGCGGTTCGCCGGCATTATAGGCAGCGGGTTCGTTTTGGCGGTACCCGGTTTTTGATCTATTATTGGTCAGAGAATTCTGCACTTTGGCTAAAGAATATGATAAATCAAGTTTCAGGATCAGTCGTTCTTTTCATTTTATTAACGGTCGGACTCGGCTGCGGTATCGTTGACCGCATCCAGAAGTCAGCAACAGGCTCGGACGCTCAAAATTCCAATAAGACTTTGACAGACAAAGCGGTCGATACGACGGTCGGCGAGTCAAAGATCGGCGTGCCTGAGTGTGACGAGGTGTTAGATATGCTGGCGGCCGAGGCAAACAATCCGGACGACAATTTTGTAACTAAGGCCGTAAAAGCGACCTTTCTGAACAGAATAAGGGATTCGATCCGGGCGAGCGTCGAGGAGAATAGGAACGACAAAGAGGAGCTTGCCAAAACCTGCCGGGAATTCAAGACTCAGCTTCTGAAGTTCAAGGCTGAGCAGGAAGCGAATAAATAACAACCGGCCTTATCGCTCGCTTTCGTCAGCCCTTAATTTCGCCGTCCATTCGCTGTTCGGATAGCGTTTTTTCAGCAATGCGATAAGCTCATTTCTGAGTTCTTCGTTATTGCCGCAACCGTATTTGGTCCAGCCGTTTGCTCCGACCATCTGGTAGATCGCTTCTGGTACACGTTTATCCGAAGGGCTGCGCCGGGCCCACTCGATGACCTTATTGGCGAGGAATTTCGGAGCATCTCCGGCTTCTTTTAGACGCTTTCGCTCATTTTGGGCCGTGCTTGCCTGGGCGGCGGTTAGAAACTTTGGTCGGGCCGTCGGCGTTTTGGGCACATCAGAATCGAGTTCGTAATCGTACACCGCGTCGTAGGGCTCACACCACCAGTCGTTCGCATCCCATTCGTTGAATTCATTGTCTGATTTACCAAGTCCATCTTCCACGTAAGGGCTGAACAGCGGGTTTTTGATGAGAAAATAGAGAGCCGCATGGTCCTTTGCGGCCGCCTTTCTTCCGGCTGTGATCGCGGCCAGCATTGGGGCCAATTCCGGGCGATACTCGGCTACATTTGGCGTGACTTTTACCATCGCGGCCCGATCATTCAGAAGGTATGCCCTGGTCCACACAGCGATCGCAAACCGCTCTCGCATATGATCGGGAAGTGCCGGAGAATTCATTACGTCGATCAGGGCCGCTGTCGAAAAATGCTGGTTAAAGACCTCGATCGTTTCCGAATCGAACATCGTTCGCCCCTGCCAGAGCTTGTCTTTTCTGAACCTCTCTTCTATCTCGGCCTCATAGGCTTCGCGTCCTTCCTTATTGAATTCAGGATCGAACCACGACTTTTGCTCCTCGATGAATTCGTCAATCGTACCTATCATTCCATCGAAATCGAATGCGAACGGTGTTTTGAGTGAAGACCGAAGAAAGTCATCGAGATTTTCCGCAAGGGTCAATCGGAGGCCGAGGAAGGAGTTATGGGCGGAAATTGGGAGGTGGTCACGCCTGGCGAGCATTTCGTCAATAAGTTTCCGGGCGTCGGCGGACTTTCCCTGAGCTAGAAGTATCCGGGCGGTGTGATACGCGATGGTGGGGTAGGCTGCCGATGTTCGACCAGTATTATCAGCGGCCTCCAGCAGGCGGGGTAGCTGAGTTGAGCTAACGTCTGCTTTTGAGAGCGCCGTCATCAGCCATAGTTCAGATCCGCTATTCCGAAATCTATCCAATGAGTAGAGATAGGCTTCGCTGCCGGACATCTGGTAAATAAAGAGCCAGTTGGTCAGATCGTCCTTTCGAAGAAAAGCAGGCATCAATGAAGGGGTGAGTTTTTCTTCCCCGTAGTAGCCGCCTTCGTATGCAGCTTGCTGACCATCGGAAAATCGCGATGCGTAGCCGATACGCCTGGCTTCCCGTACGCGAACCTTCATTTCTTCGGTCAATGGTTCGCCGACTACTTTTTCGGCCGCCGCTAACGCTTCCGTATCGGTTGCGTCGCCCGGTACGTAGACCACCCAACTCTTTGAGTAATCTTTGTTCCAGAGATTGATCGTGATATCGCCTTCGTTTCGTTTAGGGCCCGGGGCGTTTGAATGTGTGTTGGATGCAGCGAAAACGCTATCCGGAGGAGAATTGCGGGCCATAGTATTGACGGCGTTTAAGGAGTTAGAAGCGTTTGCTTTCGCGGTCTCTTCACGTTCGGCCGTTTTTCGTTTTTCTTCGCTCTTTAGAGCCTCGGCTTCGAACTTATCGAGCAGCCAGTTGTAGTCGATCATGTCCTGCCGAAACCGGTCATTGCCGCCAAAAAAGGCGAGGTTTTGGGCGAGTTCGGAAACCCTCTCTTTCGGATGCCGCCTATATTTGATTAGTGCCGTCAGGCCTTCCGCAGACTCTGTGAACTTTCCGCTGCGTGATACAAATCGTCGTAAACGATCTTCGGCCTCATCATAGAATGCAGCCGATTTCTCGGGCGATTGCGATAGGCTTGCCTGCCTGATCAGCGTGCGAGCAACAAGATAATCTGCAGTTTCCTGCCATGTAGATTCGCTGTCCTGTGCAATGTCCGCAAAACGCCGTTTAGCGTCCTCATAATCGAGGGAATAAAACGCGGCAGCGGCGGTCTGATAGTCCCGGTCTTTCTGGAGCCATTCGGGAGCTCCAATCGGGGCGGGTTCCGGGGTTTGTTTTCCGCTCGAGCAATTGCCGAATACCTGGTCCTGCGCCGTTACCCAATTCTTGACATTGATATTGTCTTTGCCGTGAGAGGTTATCCGCTCCGAGAGAGTTTCAGCCGCGGTCTCGAAGGCGTTCTTTGTACAGTTAGGGAAAAAATCATACCCGCCATATGGGCGCTCAACATATATTGCAGGGGTCTTTTCTTCATTACCTACGACTTCCTTTCGCTTGGCAACCCATGCTTTTACTGCAGCTTCGATGGTGTTATCAAGATAGTCTTTGTTGTGGATCTCGGCGTTCCAGACTTCGATGATGGCCTTTTGTTCAGGTGCACTAAGGCCGCTGCCGGCGATATATCTATATGCGGCAAAAAGCACTGACCGACGAAAGGTTGGTTTGATGATCCCCAGGCGTCCGGCGGCGTAATCCGTGAAAGGATTATCGGGTGCGGACCTAGTGTCAAAAAGCGGTGTAATATAGCCCGGGCCGCATGGAAGGGCGTTGGATAAAAAGGCTGCGACCAGCAGCAATGCCATTGAAAAACGAGAAAGTGAATTCATAACAGTCTATAGACCCGCAATAAATATACTCCATAAGTTGAACGGAATAACGCAAATTTCATGCAGGAAAAAAGCCTTTTACCCGGGAAGCGGGCAAAAGGCTCTTGATGTCAAAACTGAACGGGACGAATCATACGATCATTATCTCGTGCTCCTTGTTCTTGGCTAACTCGTCGATTCGGGCAATATAGGTGTTAGTGAGTTTCTGGACCTCATCCAGGCCGCTTCGTTCCTCGTCCTCAGAGATCAGTTTCTCTCTTAGCGATTTCTTTAGGAGGTCGTTCGAATTATGGCGGACATTGCGGACGGCTATGCGATGATCCTCGGCGATCTCACCAACCTGCTTTGCGAGCTGTTTACGGCGTTCCTCGTTAAGCGGGGGCACGGGCAGTCTTATGACCTTGCCGTCATTTGACGGGTTGAGGCCGAGATTGGCTGCGATGATGGCCCTTTCGACCATGCCGAGCTGCGTCATGTCCCAGGGCTGCACCGTAATAAGCTGCGGTTCGGGAACCGACACCGACGCCATTTGGCTAAGCGGTGTCGGGGTTCCGTAATAATCGACAGTCACGGTATCGAGCAAACCAACGGTCGCACGCCCGGTCCTGACGTTTCCGAGTTTTCGTTTGAAATCTTCAATTACCAGGTCCATTTTGGGGCCCGTTTCTTTTACTATTTCTTGCGAGTTCATAATTAATTCGTTACCAGGGTGCCGATCGATAGATCGCCACACACCGCCTTAACTATATTTTCTGATTTTCGCATATTGAAAACCATGATCGGAAGATCATTGTCCTTGCACAGCGAGATCGCCGAAGCATCCATCACTTTAAGGTTTTTTTCCAGGACCTCCTGAAAGGTGATCCGATCGAATTTCACTGCATTCGGGTCCTTCATCGGATCGGCTGTATATATTCCGTCAACCTTAGTGCCTTTCATTATAACCTCAGCATTGATCTCAAGGGCTCGCAGGGCGGCCGCGGAGTCGGTCGTGAAATACGGGTTGCCGGTGCCGGCAGCAAAGATCACGACTCGCTGTTTTTCAAGGTGCCTTACAGCTCGACGACGAATGAATGGCTCTGCGAGCTGAGGTATATCGATCGCAGACATCACGCGCGTATAGACGCCCAGATGTTCAAGTGCGTCCTGCAAGACAACCGCGTTCATAACGGTCGCGAGCATTCCGATGTAATCGGCCGCCGCTCGGTCCATATTACCAGCCGATTCCGAAACGCCGCGAAA
>JBGTBC010000148.1:0-11152 GCA_041749555.1 Pyrinomonadaceae bacterium
CAGTGAGCTGTCCTGCAAGCCACTTGATTCGTCTCTTTCTTCCCACAGGCGGCCGAATATCATCTTACCGGCCGTGGTCTGCAGCACACTCGTCACGGCAATATCGGCCGTTTTGCCGATCAGGCGGCGGGCGTTATCGACGACCACCATCGTACCGTCGTCGAGATACGCGACGCCCTGATTGTATTCCTTGCCTTCCTTGAGAATGAAAACACGCATTGCCTCACCCGGCAGAACGACCGGCTTGAGGGCATTTGCAAGCTCATTGATATTTAACACCTCGACACCCCTAAGCTGGGAAACCTTGTTGAGATTAAAATCATTGGTCACAATGACCGCATCGAGCTGCATACCGAGCTCTATCAATTTAAGGTCGACCTCTTTAACGGCCGGAAAATCCGTCTCAACGATCTGTATATCGAGCTTGCTGTTATTCCTGAGCCGCTGGAGCATATCCAGCCCGCGGCGGCCTCGCTGACGTTTCGACGAATCCGGAGAATCCGCGACCTGCTGAAGCTCGGCGAGAATAAAATGCGGGATTATAAGCGTCCCCCCGACAAATCCGGTCTCGGCGACATCCGCAATGCGTCCGTCGATGATCACCGAGGTGTCGAGGATCTTATAGTCGCGAGTAATGTTTTTGTCACTGAAGATTCCGCCAAGCGCCGATAGATCGAGATAATCGCCTTTGGCAGCCCCGACCATCAATCCGACATATCCCATGAAGAAAGCCAGCGTTATCGTCAAAAACGTCTGCATCTCAGCCGAAACAGCCGCTTCTTTTTGGATGGAGATCAGTACGCCGATCAGGAACGCCCCGCTGATGCCGAGGATCGAACCGACGGCTGCGCCGATCAGCGTCTTAAGCGATGCGCGGTGGACACGCATTTCAAAACCGATTATTAAGAGCCCGATCGCACCTCCGAGACCACCGGACATGAAACGTCGGGCATAACCACCATCGACCCCGGCAAGGCCGAATCCTTGTGTCCTTTCAAAGGGATTTAGGAGATAGCCAAGGAGGATGAGCATTCCGACAAATGCCACTCTGATGATGAGGACGTCTAACTTCATCTATCGTAAATATTAACACGGAATGAGCCGCCCAGGTAACGCACCTCAGACGCTTAATAAGCCTCGGCTTTTCTAAGCAATATGACGGCTCTCCGTATTACCTGAAACAAATACCTATTACGGTTCGGTTTTCAAGTAAAAGTTCAGACAGGTCTAGTCGATCGCCTTTTGCACTCCTTAATCTTCCTTGCCTTCGCCTTCTGGTGTATCCTGAGCACTCGATCCAAATGGCAAAAACCCCCGCTACAATATTCGTCTGTCAAAATTGCGGCTCTCAGGCCCGTAAATGGTTGGGGCAGTGTCCTGACTGCGGCGAATGGAACACGCTCGTTGAAGAACGGTTCCGGCCTTCGCCACAAGCCGCTTCCGGCAACTTGTCCGCCGCAAGATATCGCCTTTCTTCGCCCATCCCGTATGGCAATATCGAATCACAGGACGACCTTCGAACCGAATCAGGCATCGACGAACTTGACCGCGTCCTGGGAGGCGGCATCGTTGCCGGCTCGCTCGTGTTGATCGGCGGAGCTCCCGGGATCGGCAAGTCGACCATCGTTCTGCAGATGGCCCACAAACTAAGCCGGAATGGCAAAAAAGTCCTCTACATCTCCGGCGAGGAATCCGAGCGTCAGATCAAGATGCGGGGTGAGCGGCTTGGCGTCGAGTCCGACACCCTTTACCTGCTTCCCGAGACAAATCTGCAGTCGATCATGGCTGAGATCGAAAAACTCTCTCCCGATTTTGTCATTGTCGACTCGATCCAGACCATTTACTCCGATCAGATCGCGTCAGCCCCCGGCAGCGTTTCGCAGGTACGCGACGTCGCCGCCGAACTAATGACCTTTGCGAAACAGACGGCGACACCGGTATTTATTACAGGTCATGTCACAAAGGATGGTTCGATCGCCGGGCCGAAAACGCTTGAACACATTGTCGATACCGTGCTTTATTTCGAGGGCGACCGCCACCATAACCATAGGATCATCCGAGCGACAAAGAACCGTTTTGGGGCTGCCAATGAGATCGGCGTCTTTGAGATGACCAATAGCGGTTTGAAGCCCGTTACCAACCCTTCGGAACTATTCCTGCAGGAACGCCCGCAGAACGCCACGGGCTCGGTGGTCACGGTCTGCATGGAAGGCACGCGGCCGATGCTCGTCGAGGTGCAGGGGCTCGTCAGCAGCACCAAATACGGCTCGGGCCGCCGGATGACACAGGGTTTCGACCAGAACCGCGCTTCTCTGCTGATCGCCGTGCTCGAAAAGCGGCTCGGATTTCAGTTAGTAGGTGATGATATCTTCGTAAATATCGCGGGCGGGCTCGAGATCGATGAACCGGCCGCGGACCTGGGCATCGTCGCCGCGATCGCATCGAGCTTTAGAAACCTCCAGGTTCCGCCCGAAACAGCCGTTTTCGGCGAGGTCGGCCTGACAGGTGAGATCCGCGGCGTACTCCAAGCTCAGACCCGCGCACGCGAAGCGCAGACGCTCGGGTTCAAGAAGCTGATCCTGCCCGAATCTAATAAAAAGGGCTTGGAAAAGCTGATGGGAATTCGGGTTGTCGGGGTCAGGAGCCTGGAGGAGGCAATGGATGAACTCTTTTAAATGTTATAACTTCTGCTCTTGGATCGCCGGACTGTTTTGACGACGAGAGTGAATTAGAACTAAGCGGCCAATTGATGCCGACGTGGTTCGGGGATCTTATCACCAAATTCTCGAGCGGTTTCCAACCAAAGGTCGATCGCTTCGCTCACGTGTTTCGCCGCTTCAATTCGTGTCGTCCCGTGAGCCATACAACCAGGAAGATCCGGCACCTCAGCAACAAATATCTTGTCGTCATTGTCCCAATAGATAATGATCTCGTACTTTGGAGTGTTCCCGTTCTTCATAAGCAATTATTCTTCGTAATTCTTGATGCTTGGTCATCGCCAAATGATCAACATTTTCAAATCTAGGTTACTACTTTGGTTCAAACTAAATCGTCAAATGACATGATCTTCTGCAAAACGGCATCGCGCTTCTGGCGAATATCGGTAACTCTGGGTGACGGGTCGTCGCCGATAAAATTCGGCGGCAGGGTAAACGGGTCGATCTGCAGCGGCACGCCTTCCATTTCCAGTTTGTGGGCGATTATCCTTGAGATCAATTCCTGCTCAAATTCACAGATCTCGATAAATTTCACGCCTATTCCCGTGTGGTCAAACCGGTAAAGAGCCCTGCATTGGAGCGGCAGATAATTTCTGTTGGGCAGCTGGATCTCCATCCGAAACTCGTCGCCAACGTATATATTCTCTTCCCTTTCGGTAAAACAACCGCCGATGCTGATCTGCTGCAGGCGGGTCGGCTGCCTCTCACCGAATTTTGTATAGATGATCGCCGGTATATCCAGCGAGAATCTTGAATGCTGTCTTTGGAATTCGGACATCGTGTGCGGATACGTCTGATCGGCTAGACTCCGCTATTATCTTAACGATTGTTGCCTGTGCCACGCAATAAGAAACTTCAAATGAAAAACCGCCTCCGAGAAGGCGGTCGATCAAATACAACGGTCTTAAAGCCTATATATTGGCGGCTTCTGTCTTCGCACAGTGGGTGTTGAATGCGTCGACCAGAGCTTGGGCGATCATCGCGGGCGGTCGGCCCTCGAGGTCACGGCGTTCGAATAGCTGGACCAATTCGCCGTTCTTCAAGAAGGCGATCGACGGCGACGAAGGCTGGTAACCTGTAAAATGATCACGAGCGGTCTCGGTCGCGTCGATGTCGGCACCGGCAAATACAGTAATCGCCTTCGACGGCTTGTTCTCAGAATTCTGGAGAGCCATCGCGATACCAGGCCTGACACCGCCCGCGGCACATCCGCAAACGGAGTTTACAACCACCATTAGTGTGCCATCCGTGTTCTTGATGGCGTCCTCTACCGCTTCCGACGTTTTGGTTTCTTCGATCCCGAGCTGTGCCAGCTCCTGGCGCATTCCGTGGATCATCATTTCTGGATAAGGCATAAAATATTCCTCTTTCGACTAATTTTCCAAAAGCCAGAATAATCCTGACCTTTTTATAAAGTATCGATGACTTCACCCTGCAAGTCAAGCAAACCCGCTTTTCCGGCCAAGGTTGCCGCCGCCGCCTCAATCACTTAGAATTGCTAGTTTGAACGCGCGGCAGAGGCGGCCTTCCCCTATCCATGGCACTTGAGATCGAAAAGAAATACGTCCTCGACAAAAAAATGGTTGTCGAATATACGGCCCGATTGGCCGAGCTGGGGGCCAAGTTTACCGGCGAGGTTTTTGAGGAGAATTATCTTTACCGCGGCGGCGTGCTCGACGGCAGACCCGCCGTCCTTCGCCTGCGATTGACCGGCGAGAAATCGATCCTTACGTATAAAGAGCGGGTCGCTGTCGAAGGCGATTTCAAGCACCAGATCGAGTTTGAGACGGGCATTACTGATGTCGAGGCGACCGTAAATATTATTCAGAAACTTGCTTATAAGCTCGCCGTCATCTACGAAAAGCACCGCAAATCATGGCAGCTTGGCAATACCGAGGTCGTGCTCGACGAGCTTCCTTTTGGATATTATATGGAGATCGAGGGTGATAAGGATGATATTCTCAAGGTTGAAAAACTCCTCGGTGCCGATAAGCTGCAGTCGGAAGCTCGCGGCTACCCAAGATTAAGCCTCAAGTACGGAAAATCGATCAAAGGAGTGGTCGAATCGCGATTCCGCACAAAGGCCGCGGCCTAACCGGGTATCGCAAGCCCGACAAAATGAAGCTGTGAATCAAAACCGCCTTTGGCGCGGGAAAAGCTCTTGGTGTAGGTCCCGTCCGGCTTTAACACCCACGCATTCACTTCATCACGAAGATAAATGTCTAGAAATTCATCTTTCAAATATCGCTTGATCTCGGGGTCGAGGATCGGTACCGCAACCTCGACGCGGCGATCAAAGCTGCGATTCATCAGGTCCGAGCTTCCGATATAGACATCCTCGTCTCCGCCATTGGCAAAATAAAAAACGCGGCTGTGTTCAAGAAACCTGCCGATGATCGACCGGACGCGAATATTCTCCGACATCTCTTTGACGCCTGGCCTTAGGGCACATATCCCGCGGATGATCAGGTCGATCTTGACGCCGGCTTTTGACGCGGCATAAAGCTCATTTATCAGATCGCCATCCGTGAGGCTATTGACCTTGATAATGATCCGCGCGGATTTGCCGGCGGACATGTTCTTTTTCTCACGCCGGATCAGCGCGATCAGACGCTCGCGCAGGTTTAGCGGTGCCACAAGCATTCGCCCGTATTTATTCTGCTGCGAATACCCCGTGAGGAAGTTGAACAGGCTGCTCGCGTCCTCGCCCAATTCCTCATTGGCGGTAAGGATGCCAAGGTCGGTATAGAGCCGGGAGGTCACCGGATTATAATTGCCTGTCGCAAGGTGCACGTATCGCACCAGCTTTTCCTTTTCACGACGAACGACGAGGAGGACCTTTGAATGCGTCTTCAGGCTGCGGATCCCGTAGACCACGTGGACACCCTCATTCTCGAGTCGCCGGGCCCATTCTATATTATTCTCCTCATCAAAACGCGCCTTTAGCTCAACGAGGGCTGTGACCTGCTTGCCCAAACGGCTGGCGTGCATCAGCGAATCAACGATCGGCGAGTCTTTCCCGGTTCTATACAAGCAGATCTTGATCGCCTGCACGTCCGGATCATCGGCCGCCTCGGTGATAAAATCCGTGACAGTGCTGAAGGACGTATACGGATGATGCAGCAGGATGTCCTGCTTTTTGATCACTTCGAAAATGTTAACGTCCTTTTGCAGCGAGGGAGTTACGTGCGAAATTATCGGCTTTTCTTTCAGATCGGGCCGGTTCAGGCTATAAAGCTGCATTAGGTCAGGGATCTTCACAAAGCCGTCGACACGTTCCGTATCCTCGGCCGTCAGTCCCGTGCCCCTTGAAAGCAGCCTGACCATTTTGTCCGGCATGTCAGCGGCGACCTCGATCCGCACGGCAAAACGGTCGCGGCGCCGCTGCAGCTCGCGTTCAAGCGTTCTTAGCAGATCGCCCGCCTCGTCCTCGCGAAGCTCTATGTCCGCGTCGCGCGTTACCCGAAAAAGGTAAGCTTCGCTCGTCTTCATATTCGGAAACAGCTCGTGCACATTCGCCGCGACCACTTCTTCGAGAAGGGCAAAGCGGCTAAGTTTCCTGCCTATAGGAATGAGCCTGGGGACCGTGGGCGGTAGCTTGATCCGCGTAAAACGCTTTTGCCTGAAGAGATGCTTCAGGTTTGTCTGGGTAAAGGTGCGGTTCGGCTCGATGTAAAGGCCAAGATTCAGACTAAGATTTGAGATGTAAGGAAACGGGTGGCTCGAATCGACCGACTGCGGTGTCAGTATGGGAAAAAGATTATCGTGAAAGTACTTCGCAAGCTGCCTTTTTTCATTTGGCTTCAATGTCGCATACGGCTCGACCGTAATACCGGCCTTTTTGAGAGCGGGAAACAGCTCATCCCTCAAAATACCGACCTGCCGCTTGAGCATCGGGCGGAGGCGTTTATAGATCTCACGCACCTGTTCCGCCGCGGTCATACCGTCCGGCGAAGGTTCGCCGATGCCTTCCACGATCTGCTCTTTCAGGCCCGAAACGCGGATCATAAAAAATTCATCGAGATTGGTCGAGAAGATCGAGAGAAACTTGAGGCGTTCGAGGACAGGCAGGCTCGGGTCGGCTGCCTCTTCGAGCACGTGACGGTTAAATTCCAGCCAGCTAAGCTCACGGTTAAAAAACGGCCGGCCGTCATAACCGTCGCTCGTGCTCCGGCCCACGTCGGGCTGCGAAGTCGATTTACCTTCTTTCATATCCAGACTGGTCATAAGCGGCCTCGATTATATTCAACGGGGCCGTTAACGCAAAGAACATCGATGTTAACTTTTTTCAGGATTCTCGTGGAGCGACCCTTCGATCTCGATCCGTCTTGGCTCATCACCATCTCCCTCGATCGTTATTCGGATCGTGTTATTGACAGCAGAAAACTTGGCGAGACGGTCTGCCCATTCGATGATGGTCACGGCATTTGGGTTTTCGAGTATCTCGTCGAGTCCGACGGCCTCAGCCGCATTCGAGGCATTGTCGAGCCGCCAGAGGTCGATGTGGTAAACGTCAAAGCGGTCGGTCCGATAGAGGTTTACAAGCGTAAAGCTCGGGCTCGTCACCTCGTCGATATCGAAGCCGAGTGCATTCATCACGCCCTTCGTAAAGAGCGTCTTCCCTGCTCCCAACCCGCCGGTGAGCAGCACAAGGTCGCCGGGCGCCAGCCTCACACCCAAGTTTTCACCGGCTTTAAATGTCTCATCCGGGGAATTGCTGACGATGGTAATACTCATTCAGCTTCCTCGTCATCAAACAACGAAAAAACGTCGGCCAAACATTCGCGTACGTCCGACGCAGTCATTACACGCTTGCCGTATTTCTTCTCAGCCACATCACCCGCCATTCCGGCGACATATACGGCCGCGACGACCGTCTCGAAAATATCGATCTCAAATTTCACCGCCTGAGCCGTAAATCCCGCGAGAATGCCAGCCAAAGTGTCACCATTTCCAGCTTTTCCAAGACCGGAATTTCCAGTCGGATTAACAACCACCCGTCCATCAGGTGAGCCGATCAAAACACGCTCGCCTTTCAAGACGAGGATCACGTTATTCGCAACCGCAAACTCACGAACGGCCGCAACGCGGTCACTGATAGCGCTCTTATCCTCTGTCCCAAGCAGCCGCATGAATTCGCCTTCGTGGGGAGTCAGAATCAGGCTCCCCTCCTTACAAAGGAGGGGTGGCGGCGTTTCGCCGACGGGGTGGTTCTCTCCCGGCATACCATTCCCGCTCGATAGGCAGTAGGGCGGATTAAAAAACCACAACGCCCCTGCATCCACTATCACCGGTACCGTTCGATTCTCAACGATCTTTCGAACAAATTTCTCAACGCCCTTATCCGTCGCCTTCAACCCCGGCCCGACAAGAATAGAATCCGCCTGCCCGATCGAGTCCTCATTCACCGCAAACGCATCCAAACTGACCTCGCCGTCCGTCTCGCCGATCGTCCTCACGATCACCTCCGGAACGACCCGCGAAGCAATCTCGACCTTACAAGAAGCCGGAACCAGCAAAGTCGTCAACCCCACGCCCGATCGCATCGCCGAATTCCCACACATCACAGCCGCTCCGGAATAATCTTCGGAACCTGCAACGATCAAGACGTGGCCGCGTTTATTTTTGTAGGATTCGTCAGTGAATTGAGTATTCCTAAGCCATCTGGAGCAATCATTTTTTTCCGCAAGAAATAGTAGTGAAGGTTGCTCCTCGATCAATCCAGGCACCGAGCCAATGTTAGCAACGATCAACTCGCCGCTATTTTTGGCAGCGGGCAGTAAAACATTCGCGAGTTTGGGAGCTGTAAAGGTTACTGTCACGTCTGCAGAAACAGCAGAACCAATAGGATTCTGAAGATCCGAATCGAGTCCCGATGGAATATCGATGGATACAATCAATCTTGTGCCTGGGTGTCGACGCAAGGAAGTAATGCTGTCAATGGCTCTCCTGAAAGCACCTTCCGGTGGTCGTGCAATGCCAGTGCCAAAAAGAGCGTCTACAATACAATCGCGTTCTCGCTCATTCCAGTGAGCAATAAAATTATCGATCTTTTCGGAACTCATCTCGGTCAAGTACAAACAATTGTCATTTGGCCAATTCGCTTCGTCCGACTCTGAGATTCGACCGATTATCTCGAAATTAATTCGAGCATCGCCCTGTGTTTCCTCGATCCTGCCAAGCAAATAAACAAAACAGTTTGCTCCCCGCGTCCATAAGACTCTCGCCAAAGCCGCCCCGTCACCGCCATTGTTTCCCTTCCCGCACAGGATCAGTATCGATTTCCCCTTCACCGAACCACCCAGTTTTTCGGTAATAACCCGTGCGACGGCATGGGCCGCATTCTCCATCAACAAAAGCGATGGAATGCCGTATTTCTCGGTCGTCAGCCGGTCTACTTCACGCATCTCGGCTGCCGTTAGCACCTTTCTCATACACCAATTAACTTGCCACACCCCGCCCGAAATAGAAAGCCTTCGGGCGCCAGGCACAGCGCAAAAAAAGGCCGCAATCTGATGAGGAATGCGGCTCGAATTCAAAGTTATCGGAGAAAATGAACAGACTTCTGGAATGCCCACCGTGGAAAATTTTGTTTGCCACTGTGCTTTACACGCTTTTCTTCCGTTCACTAAATACAAACTCTTATTGGACGCGTCATTCCAACTATTTTCACTAAGTTGAAAATTTTATCTGGCTGGAACTAAATACGGTCGCAATCGGATCCTTGGTTGCCGACGTCGCGGTGGGTCCCTGCAAGTCACAACGCATCGAAGTTATGCAGCTGTCACACGTCGAAACCGTCAGCATCAAAACGGAGGGGTTTGCGAACCAAGCGTGCGCATTCATGTGTTTGATATGTCAAAACGCCAAAGGTAGCCTTAAACGGTCGCCGGATCGATAATCACGATGTTCGAAAATCGTTTGAAATCGGCAACGTTAAATGTCAGTATGTTGCGGATCTGATTTACGTTCATAGCCGCAACAACCCGCGTGTCATGAACCTGTTTGCCCAAGACCGAATGTGCGACAACCAGTCGTCGCCATTCCGGGTAAACCGCGGAAAGATCAGGCAGAATGGTGAAAGTTGACTCTAATCCTTCAACGTCCTTGTCGGTTTGCGCGGACGTCCGGCCCAAACCGTTATTATTGGCAGACCGCGTTGCGACATTCCAAAATTCGATCAGGTTTTGGGGGATCAGACATAGATTATGTCCATCGGTAAAGAGCTTTTTGACGGCGGTTAACGCTACCGCATGCATCGGATGGGATGGCTGGGCAAGCCGCAGGATAACGTTTGTGTCGGTCAAACAATCCACTTATTTACGCGGTCAATTCTCGTAGATGATCTCGCGGCGGTCGTCGAGGATCACCGGAGTGTCATTATTATGGCCTTTTGCCCAGCGTTCAACAGATTCCGCCTTTTGTTGTGGAGTCAACTCTTTCAAACCGTTCTCTTCTTTCCTGTTTTTCTGTAACAGAAAATCGACCAAATCGATGACTACATTTATTTTACCCGGCGGTAAATTGTTGATCTTAGCAATGAGCTTATCTTCAGCGATCATGACTGCAAATTACCAAAATACTGCCCGAATAGCAATATTTTGTCAGATTCTGGAAAATGACGGGCGGTCTTAGGTGAAGAAAAAGGCACCTCCTGCGAGATGCCTTAGATAGACTTGAAATGGTGATCCCGGCTGGATTCGAACCAGCGACCTTTCACTTAGGAGACGCAAAGGCTTGTCGGCGTGAAATTCTAACCCGCGTTATCGGACCGGATTGGGAGAGGACTGAAGCCGAACAAGAGGCACTAATTGCCGAAGCACAAAAAACGGAATACTGCGGTCACTGCAAAAAGGTGATCGAAAAGCAGCTAATAATTATACAAGCTGTACAAGGCCGCGACGGCCCGAATCATCCAGCAAGGTCCGGCGAAACACTCGCGACGTTCAATATAAACTCAAAGACAAATCTTTGGTGAACAGAGGAATCCGAAGCACAAAAAAAACCGGAATACTGGCGCAAGCATATGATTTAAGAAAATTCGCATCACTGTTCTTTCGGACATTCCCAACCTATTTAGGTTTCATTTTTTACAATAAGTGCTAGAATACCCCGCATTATAGTTACTTGATCTTCGCCTAATAAATCGATGGGTTCGGAAAACGATGCATCAAACTAGCTTCTTTTGCCCACAATGTAACCAGACCAGGTTGTTTCAGAGTACCCCGATGAACCATGTCCTTCATTTGTTGGCATCGGTATTTCTTTGCGGATTGTGGTTGCCAATTTGGCTAATCTCGGCAGCTGCATATACACCGACATGGAGATGTGCCTTTTGCGGTTACTCCGACCAAGAACGCTATCTCGCTGATCCGGCGCTAAAATCGAATGAATACCGATTGCAACTGGAGCGACAACGGATCAAGCTTGAACGC
>JBGTBC010000149.1:0-25586 GCA_041749555.1 Pyrinomonadaceae bacterium
GTGTTTTCATTCTCAAGGAAGGCAAGGAATACAAACAAGGAGTTGCGTATCTCGACGACGGCACAATGGTGGTCGTCGATAACGCTCGCCGCCTGATTGGCAAAACGGCCGATATTGCAGTGACGAGTGTGCTGCAGACCACGGCCGGTAAGATGATATTCGGCCGCCTGTGGGAAGAAAGAGACGAATCAAGTGGCGTGCAGGACAGCTCACTGAACATACACGATTCGCGGTCGTTGGGTTTCAGAAAAGCCACACGCGACCTTCGCCAATCGACCATTCTCGAGGAAATTGACTAGTTAAGGGTCCGTGCTTTCGTTCAGAGTCCCTGCTTTAGCAGGCCGTTCTTTTTTTGGAGCCACGCCGGTCGGCTGTGTTGCCGCCTAAAGGCGGAACTAAAAACTGGGCGGGACTCACAGCTTTAGATGATAAATACTGCTATCATCGTCGCCGCCGGGACCGGAAAGCGGTTCGGCGGTTCCCAGCCTAAACAGCTCATCGAGCTTCTCGGTAAACCCTTAATAATACATACAATTGAACGATTTGATTCGTGTCCTGCGATAGATGAGATCGTGCTCGTCGTGGCGGAAGATCGAATCGAAGAATTTCGGGGTTTGATCGCGGCGCATCCGTTCGCCAAGGTCAGGTCCGTTGTGCCGGGCGGTGCAACGCGTGCGGGATCGGTACGTAACGGCCTGAACGAGATCGACGAGAAAACCGCGTGGATCGTTGCGGTTCATGACGGCGCCCGCCCTCTGGTGACCGTCGACGAGATCAGCCAGACTGTCGAGAACGCCTCGCTGCACGGTGCGGCCTGCCTTGTCGCCGACGTAACCGAAACGATCAAGGAGGTCGATCACGGTTTCATTACGAAAACCGTTCCCCGTGCCAACCTTCGCCGGGCCCTGACACCTCAGGCGTTTCAATATGCTATCTTGCGAAAAGCGTTTGAAGGATCCGATCTGGGCGAGGACGTAACGGACGAGTGCTTTCTAGTCGAGCATCTCGGAATCCGCATTTTCTGTGTTGAAGGAAATTCACGTAATATCAAGATCACGCGGCCTGAAGACCTGAAGCTGGCCGAGATGTTTTTGGCGAGTGATTAGAGACAAGTGACAAGTGACAAGTGACAAGAGAGGAAATAAGTGGAACTACCGATGAGAGACTTTTCTTGCACTTGTCACTCGTCACTCGTCACTCGTCACTAACAGAGCAATGTTCAGAATAGGTTTTGGCACCGATATTCACCGACTTGTCGCCGGGCGACCGCTCGTTATTGGCGGCGTGGCGATCGATTCCGAACTCGGGGCCGATGGCCATTCTGACGCCGACGTACTACTGCACGCGATAACGGACGCATTGCTGGGGGCCCTTGCACTCGGCGATCTGGGCTCTCACTTCCCAAACGATGAACCGCGATGGCATAACGCCGAAAGCACGATCTTTCTAAAATACGCGTTCGGCCTGATCAAAGAACGCGGCTGCGAGATCGCGAACCTCGACTGCGTCATCGACCTCGAACGCCCAAAACTCCGCCCGTACATCGACGCAATGCGGCAGAACATCGCAATCGCACTTGAAATAAATATCGACCAGGTAAGCGTAAAAGCCAAATCCGGCGAAAAGGTCGACGCAGTGGGCGAACTCCGCGCCGTCCGGGCCCAGGCTGTCGTGCTGTTGACTAAAGCTGGTTCTTAAGCCACGATGCGCGGATACAGCCGGCCTTGCGTTGGCGATGCTGCTGATCGTCGGATCTACGGCCTCCCCTCTGACAGCGGGTCGGTTTCGTATTTGTCCTCGCTTGAGGCGGGATTGTCGGGAAAGGCTTTGGTCATCGCCAGGCCGAAGTGATCGACCTGGACGGCGCCGTAACGGTGCATGATCTCGGCGGCCGCTTCTCGTCGGGCCGTCTCGTGAATGTGGACCATCATGACGCAGTGGCCGTTTTGCAGGGCCTGCTCGTAGCGGTCCATAATGACGCGGTCGAACGTGATACCGCGAAACTGACGAAGGACGGATGTTAGAGCGCCATGGTCCTTGCCGGAGAAATCGTATGTCTTCGCACCCGGCACGCCGCAGAAAAGCTCGATGTCTTCCTGAGCGAAGTTATTCGCCGCAAGGTCTTCCGCTGCGGAAACTCCCGAATCGGAGTCCTCGAAGATGCCCATTATCTTGTACAACGGATCGGGCGTGAACGCCTGTTCGCTGTTGATGTCGACGACTTTTGACTCGCTGGCCATAATATCCCCCTTATTGGTGTATTGATGATTAGATTGTAACGCCGCGGGTGAGGTTTTCCAAAAAGTGGGTTGGCTGCTTGCCGCTGTTCAGTGCAGAAATATAGGAAACATGGGGTCACGCAAAAACGGGGTCAGATCTACAACTTGCGATTCCCGTGGCCGACCATGAACGATCAAATGATAAAGCCCGCCTTCAGCCTCCAACCCGGTTTATCTTGCCATCGAAATCTTTCAATCGACTATCGGAGAACAATTAGAAGCAAGAAATCGATTGTTTAGAGGCGGGCTTGCCCGCCACCGCCGTCACGCCCCGAGCCCGCCGGATCTGTGGCCGCGTAGTGGCAAAGTGATTTTAGCCGTGGGTTTGAACCCACGGAATGTCGGGAAAAAGATCGGTGTCACGTCAGCGACAATTGAAAAATGTGCGGCGGTGTTCATCCGTCGCGACGCGACGGGAGATAAATATCGCCAACTCACCGTGGTTTGAAAACCACGGCTAAATTCAACTTGTCGCTACGCGACACAGATCACTGTGACTCTTACGACAATGTGGCGGAAGATGCGGCAAGGGCCTATGCTGAAAGAAAATTGCTTAGATCTCATAATCGACCTCAAAGCTATGCGCGAAAAATTCACGCCAAATACGCCAAATCATACAAATCACGCCAAATGGACTACCCTAAAACACGAATTTCAGGTTAGCCTGTTGCGGTGCGGGGTTTCTTGATCTTTGATCTTGGAGCTTTGATCTTTGACATTTTAGGTGTTGGCTACTCGCTGCGGATAGGGGCGGATATAATTCAACTAGAAAACTGCCTATTGCAGCCTTCGTGCACATGTAACTGTTAATTGTCGACTGTTCACTGCCTACTGACCTGCGACACTTGGCATTGATCGCGTAATACAGATACTGGGAAAATGGCTGGTACATGGTACAAGTCGGTACCTTCCTGTGATAGGACGAGTTACGTCATAATTGCTGTACCAGCCGTGGTACAAAAACAGGGGGTGCTCAAAGTGGAAAATCGAAAATGGAGAGTGGAAAATGAAGAGTGGGGAATGGAAAGTGAGAATGGAGAATGAAGAATGGAGAATGGAAAGTGGTATCTGTACTCCGTTCTTTCCTCACCGACTACAGCTCAATTCGCACTGTCTCGCGGATGATAAGGCCTGTAGAAATCTTAACTGTTGCAGCCATTGGGCTTCCGGTTTCGACACAGATCGTTTTTTCACGGTGAAATGCGAGACAGGCACTAGAACCGGGGTTAACTCTCACGGCTGCAATAACTTAGCTGTATTACGCCCGAGCGAGACAAGACCGAGACAGTGCGAGACAGGTCGATTGCGGATTGCGGAGTGATGATGCCGCAGGTAGTTCGACTGAAACAGAGATCGCTCTGCCATTCTCCCAAACTCGCACAAAATCCCATAAGTGTGCGAAACTTTAATGTTTCATACGTATAAGGTAACTAGATGCGCCCACAGGAAATAATTGCAGCGAAGCGTGACGGCAAGGCGCTGACAGACGAGCAGATCAGTGCTTTCATTGACGGTGTGTGCGATGGAAGTTGGGCCGATTACCAGATCGCGGCATTGCTGATGGCGATATTCATCCAGGGATTGAACCGGCGAGAGCAGTATTCTCTGACCGGTGCAATGCTGCATTCCGGAGAGATCATGGATATCTCGGACATCGACGCACCTAAGGCCGATAAGCATTCGACCGGCGGTGTCGGCGACAAGACCTCGCTGCTGATCGCACCGATGGCGGCGGCGTGCGGTATCGCGGTTCCGATGATCTCGGGCCGTGGACTCGGTCATACCGGCGGTACACTGGACAAGCTCGAATCCATACCGGGATTTGACGTGAATATCAGCTTTTCGAAATTCAAGAAGGTGCTAAAAAAATGCGGACTGGCCCTGGCTGGCCAGACGCTTCAGATCGCACCTGCTGACAAAAAGCTTTACGCCCTTCGAGATGCCACCGCAACGGTACCGTACATTCCGCTAATAGTCGCTTCGATCATGTCGAAGAAGCTGTCAGAAGGCCTTGATTGCCTGATCCTGGACGTAAAGACAGGCTCGGGAGCTTTCATCCAGAAATACGCGGAATCCGTCAAACTGGCAAAGGCCCTTTGCGAAACCGGGAAAACGTTCGGCGTCCAAACACAGGCACTGATAACGGAAATGAACCAACCGCTTGGAAAATATGTCGGCAACTCGCTCGAAGTATATGAATGTCTGAAGATCCTTCGCGGTGAGATCGAAGATGGGATGGAGCCGACGCTGGAGCTTTCTATCGAATTGACGGCCCACATGCTGCTTCAATGCAAAATTTCGGGTTCGCTCGATTCAGCCAGATCTGCGGCCCGGCGGTCAGTTGACTCAGGGGCAGCTCTTGAACGCTTTCGTCAGAATATCGAACTTCAGGGTGGCGATCCTACGGTCTGCGATAAGCCTGAAACGCTTTTTGCAAAGGGCCTGATCAAGCTTCCTATTGTCGCGGACGGGGTCGGATATATAGGCGAGATCGACACGTTTCAGGTTGGGCGGGCGATATGTGACCTGGGCGGCGGCCGCGTTAGGGCCGAGGATGGCGTCGACCATGCGGTTGGTTATGCTTCGACCGTCAAACTGGGTGATCGCATTCAAAAGGGCGATGAGATAGGCGTGATCTACTGTCGTAAGAGATCACAAGGCGAAGCGGTTAGTGAAAAATTGCGAAACGCGTATAAAATATCCCGTGAAATTCCAAGGACAACGAAGTTGATCAGGGCCACGGTCTAACGAGATATGAGAAAAAAGCGATTATTTGGGCTGAGCATTCTTTTTTGCATCGGTCTGGCCGCAACAGGCTGCACGGAACGCACCGAGGCCCGACGCGAGGGCTGCGCGATAAAGGTCGGCATCGTCTTCGATATCGGCGGCAAGAACGACCGCTCGTTCAATGCAGCCGCCTGGGAAGGCGTAAAGCGTGCCGAGAAGGAACTGCCCATCTGCCTTTATGACGTTGAGCCCGGCAATCCGACCTCGATCGAACCGGCGATGCGTGCATTTGCCGAGAAGAATTTTGACCTTATCATCGGAGTCGGTTTTGCCCAGGGCCCGATCATGCAAAAGGTCGCGTGGGATTATCCCGACAACAAGTTCGCTATAGTCGATGGAGTGATCTTTGAAAAAGACGGCAAGACGCCGCTCAAGAATGTGGCCTCGCTCGTTTTCCGCGAGCATGAGGGATCGTACCTGGTCGGGATCATAGCTGCTTCTAAGTCGAAGACAGGCGTTCTAGGATTCCTGGGTGGAATGGACATTCCGCTCATTCATCGGTTTAACAAGGGCTACGAGGAGGGCGCCAAATCGGTGAATCCGAACATTCAGATCGTGACAAATTATGTGGGTGTAACTGACCACGCGTGGAACAATCCCGGCAAAGGGAAAGAGATCGCCCTCGCCCAGATACAAAAGCGGGCCGACGTGATATTCACCGCCGCCGGGAACTCGGGCCTCGGGGCCTTTGACGCCGTCGAGCAATACGGCAAAAACGCCCAGGGCGAGGCCAATAAATTTGTTATCGGAGTGGATTCCAACCAGAACGGCGTCAAACCCGGATTTGTACTGACATCGATGGTAAAGCGCGTCGATAACGCCGTTTACGATGTTGTAAAAGAGATCCTGGCGGGAAGATTTGAGGGCGGATTTCACGTCTTCGGCCTGGACAAGGACGGCGTCGCATACGCGATGGATGAATTCAATAAAGCCCTGATCCCTGAGGATGTGATCGCAAAGGCCGAGGAAGCAAAAGCAAAGATCATCGCCGGCGAAATAAAGGTGACGGATGCGATGGCAAATTAGTACGTGGTTCGTTGTTCAGTTTTTTGAGAGAACAGCTTCTGCAGTTTATAGTAAACTCGTATCATGAACGTCATAGTAGAAATTCCAGAGCAAATATTTATCTCTCCTGAAGCGGACGTACCCCGCGAGATATTGGAAAATGTTGCTCTCGAAGGATTCAAATCAGGGCAACTTACGATCTATCAGGTACGGCGGATCCTGGGATTCGAGACTCGCTTCGAAGTGCATGAGTTTCTGGCTAAGCATGGCGTACCGTGGGTAAATTATTCTGTTGAGGATATGGAACGCGAAAGAGAAACCTTTAGGGAACTTCTGGGCAGATGATCGTTATATCGGATGCGTCGCCTCTCCACTATCTGATCCTGATCGACCAGATCGATCTACTCCCAGACTTACTTGGCAGTATCGTGATTCCTGAAACCGTTTACCACGAGCTCACAACGGAAAAGACACCTCTGAAGGTCATTCAGTATTTCGATACCAATCCAACATGGTTGGAGATCAAACCTGATACAGGGATAATCGACGAGGAACTCTCAACGATCGACCCAGGCGAGCGAGAGGCAATACTTCTTGCAGAGGCGCTTGCCGCCGACGGGATTTTGATCGATGACTTAGCGGGGCGACGGGTCGCGATACATCGGGGGTTAAGTGTGTTGGGTACTTTGGGTTTATTAGAAATTGCGTCGGAGGAAGGCCGGGTGGATTTCCTCGATGTGCTGTCACAGATCAAAACAGCAGGCTTTTTCATTTCACACGCTCTCGAAGCAGATCTTCGGGCGAAGCACCAGGGCCGTTAATCATGATTGAGTTACGAAACATAGTTAAGACCTTTGGATCCGTTGTTGCAAACGATGACGTTTCGATTACGGTCCATAAAGGCACTATTCATGCGATCGTAGGCGAGAATGGCGCAGGAAAGTCGACGGTCATGCGGATCGCCTATGGATTCTATAATGCCGACAGCGGAGAGATCTTCGTTGACGGCAAAAAGGCTGATATCCGTAATCCGCATGACGCCATTGCCCTCGGTATCGGCATGGTCCACCAGCATTTTATGCTGGTCGACACTATGACCGTCGCGGAGAATATTATCCTCGGAGCGGAAACCGGAACGCCGGCGAATCTGGATCTCGACAAGGCAAATGACGATATCCTCGCTCTTTCCAACGAGCTGCGGTTGGGGGTAAATCCCAAGGCTTATGTCGAAGACCTTTCCGTCGGCCAGCAGCAGCGGGTCGAATTGCTTAAGGCGCTATACAGAAACGCTGAACTGCTGATACTCGATGAGCCAACGGCTGTGTTATCTCCGCAAGAAGTCGAGGAATTTTTCGGCATTCTTCGCCGGATGAAGGCACAGGGCAAGACCATTATCATCATCACTCACAAGCTCGAAGAGGTCCTGGCCGTTTCGGATGAGGTCACCGTGATGCGGGACGGAAAGACAGTGGGCAATGTGAAAACCAGCGAGACCACGACACGGGACTTGGCGAAAATGATCGTCGGCCGCGAAGTGCTCCTGCGTGTGGAGAAAACCGATGCGAAATCTGGTGATACAGTGCTCGAAGTCAAGAATCTCTCTGTCTCCGGCAATCATGGGCCGGCCGTAAAAGATGTTTCATTCTCAGTGCGGGCCGGCGAGATCGTCGGTATTGCGGGGATCGAAGGAAACGGACAGACTGAACTGGTCGAAACCCTCTCCGGCCTTGCGAGATCATCGCAGGGCACCGTCGAATTTGATGGAAAGGACATAACCAATGTAAGCGCCCGTAAATTGAAAGAGCTCGGCGTGGCCCATATTCCCGAGGATCGCCATAAACGCGGCCTCCTTCTTAATTCCGATCTTGAGGAAAATGCCGTTTTGGGCGTCCATTATCGGGCTCCTGTGTCAGCGTCGACCGGATTGATGAATGCCGCCGTTATCGAGAAACGAACGGCCGAGATCATCAAGAATTTCGATGTGCGGCCGCCTGATCCGAAGCTTGCCGCCAAATCGCTTTCCGGCGGTAATCAGCAAAAATTGATCATCGGGCGCGAATTTGAACTTAAGCCCAAACTGCTCCTTGTTTCACAGCCGACGCGGGGCGTGGATATCGGCGCAATTGAATTTATTCACCGAAAGCTGATCGAAATGCGTGACGCCGGATCGGCCGTCTTGCTGATATCAGCAGAACTCGAAGAGGTGACCGCCCTTGCCGACCGTTTATTAGTGATAAATGAAGGTAGCATCGTCGGTGAGGTCGACCCAAAAGTGACCTCTGTTGAAGAGATCGGGCTGATGATGACGGGCGGATAAATGAGCACACGGGACCGTCCAGTCGAATTCAAGAAGATCGCGACCCAAGGATCGTCCTCATCGAATCGATGGCCCGTTCGAGGTTTTCTAACGAAGTTGCGTAAGAGATACGCAAAAAGCCGTCTGCTCCGAAGCCTGCGCCGTCGGTTACCACTATATTTGCCTCCCGAAGTAGAATATCAGCTACATCGGCTGAAGAGGCAAACTTCTCTCCGATCAATTCTTGAACATCGACAAAAGCGTAAAAAGCCCCCTCGGGCATATCGCATTTGAAACCTTTAATGGAATTAAGTGCAGGTACCAGCCAATCTCTTCGCCGCTCGTATTCGGCAGTCATTGAATTTACAGCGGTGATGGTGTGGTCAACGTCAGCCAGGGCCTTGGCGCAGGCATATTGGACGAAAGAAGTCGGGTGGGTGGCCGAGTGGCTTTGAAGTTTAACGATCGCACGTGTCCATTCAGGGTTTGCGATCGTGTAGCCGATGCGCCAGCCGGTCATCGCATACGTCTTAGAAAAACTGCCGGCGACGCATACAAACTGACGCAGGTCATCGGGTAGTGCCGCAGATGTAAAAGGTTCGGCAGGTGGATACGCGAAAAACAGATAGCATTCGTCAGTGATGACGTAGATCTCTCTTTCGGCGCAGAATTCAACGATACGGCGGATCTCCTCGGGCGGAATAACTCGGCCAGTGGGGTTATTTGGCGAGTTTATAATGAGGAGCCGGGTGCCCGGGGTCGCGGACTTTGCCACCTCCGCCGCGGTAAGCACGAATTCCGTGGACGACGTATCGATAAAGATGCTATTGGCCCGGCAAAATGACGCGATCGCCGGAAATGTGACCCAATAGGGCATCGGGATCAATACATCGTCGCCCGGGTTCAGCAGAGTGCAGGCAGCGTTAAAAAGAGCCTGCTTTCCGCCGCAGGAGGCCGCTACCTGATCCGGCACTACGTGGGCGCCGAAACGGTGTTCATAAAAAGCAGCGATAGACGACCGGAATTCTGCAGTTCCGGCAGTCGACGTATATTTGGTCAGCCCCTTTTGGAGGCCTTCCCACGCGTAGTCTTTGATGAATTGCGGGGTATCAAAATCGGGCTCGCCGACCGAGAGGTCTATGACGTCGATGCCGCTTGCCCGCATCTCTCCCGCCAATTGGGCAGCAATAAGGGTCGAAGAGCCTTTCATTGCGGCGACATGCTCGGAAATGGAGAAGGGGCTCATATGAACGATGTTAACGGTAAGTTGTTACATTCCAAAACGCAGCTGCAACAGTAATTAAGCTGATGCAATATCAGCAGGGGCGTTGTCTTGCAACTTTCGGAGCCTCGGGCCAGTCGGCATCCGGCATGACCGGATTAGCCTGATCGGGGCCAAGATTTTCACGAGTAATCGCGGCAAAGATGAAATTCTCAGGCGGAACAGGATCGCCGTAGAGACGACGAAGCAACCCGAGTTGGCCTGCATGGGTCATTGCATCGGCGAGCGGTCCCTGCAGCATTCGCTCAGCAGTCATTGGGCCGAGAAACGGCTCGCCGTTTTGTAAGTGCCGCGCGAGTGTTTCAACTGTTACGTGAAACCGCGAGACCTCATCGTCGAGACTCGCAAGCGGTTCGGGCCAATAAGTGCCGCCGGTGAAAAATGTACATGCATAGCCCATAACACTCGTCATATGGCGGACAAGCTCCATTGGTGTTCGGGTTTCGTTGCCCGCCTGAAAGCCGGAAAAACCCTCTGGAGCCCCGCGGATAGCCTTCTGCGTTCGATAAGCAAGCGCGGCCAGGTAATGGGTCAGTAATTCACGCTTGTCGTCAATCGCCTGTTCCGTCATTCATGTGTTGCGACCAGACCTGACGAGCTTTTCCCGCATTCTGTCCTCGACTAGGGTCGGAATGAGGCCTTCGACCCGGCCCCCGAGTTCGAATACCTGCTTCATAAGCGTCGACGAAACGTACGAGTACTCCTCGCCTGCCATAAGGAATACTGTTTCGATCGTCGGTTCGAGGCGGCGGTTCATAAGGGCCATTCGAAGTTCATATTCGTAATCGCTGACTGCCCTGATGCCTCGCACGATCGCGGATGCACCGGATCTCCTGGCGAAATCAGCGGTGAGCCCTGAGAAACTCTCGACCAGCATCTTGCAACCATCTGTTTCCACTGTTGGCAATATCTCGCGAAGCATCTGACATCGTTCTTCGACAGAGAACATCGGGTGTTTGTCGGCATTATTGAGAACGGCAACCACGATCTCATCAAAAAGCGGCGAACTCCGCCTGATTATATCAAGATGGCCGTTTGTTAGCGGGTCGAATGAGCCCGGGAAGATCGCACGTCGCATTTATATGTGAATTGTAGCTTAGTAATGGTTTAAGCGTATCTATTAAAACCTAGTTGCGAGCAGTTTTTTGGCCTTCTCGACTGCTTCCCTACATTCGATGAGAAAGTCAGGATTGTGCGTCATGACGAGAACTTTTTCCAACTGCATGCGGGCCTCGCTTTCTTTCTTGACGGCAAGGTAAGCCTCGCCGAGGTGGAGGTGGATGTTCATATTGTCTCTCTCGGTTTCGAGTGCTTTCTCAAGCAGTTCGACGGCCTTTTCAGCCTTGCCGCCGTAAAGTCGTGTTTCGAGTTCGATCTGGCCGAGAACGTCGTAGGCGCTGGAATTCTGATAGCTGGGTTGGAGGTCTATCACCTTCTCCATCGCCTCGCGGACCTCAGGAAGAGCCTTTATCCCGACGGTGAGCATATTATTGCGTGCCATCTCGCCGAGGTTGGCTCCGTACCAAAAATAACCTTCAGGTTTCTGAGGCTCGATGTTCGACGCGATCTTTGCCGCGTCCTGGCCTTCTTCGAAGGCGGATTCTGATTCTTTCTCATCTTGTGATTGTTTTCCGAGAAAATAATTAAGCCTGGCAAACTTCCACTCGACTTCAAAGTTTCGCTGTTTGTAGTCTCGGGCTTTTCGCAAGACGTTGACAGCCTCGCGGAGTTTGTCCACATCTTCACGCTGTTTGAAAAGAGCGTCGGATTCGGTGAGTGAGGATGAAATTACTTCAGGACTGACGAGCGGCCCTATCGTTTCGATAGCGTCGGTAGTCGTGCAGGCTATGTGTAGGCACGAAGTAATTACAATTGTAAAAAAGATCGCTGACTTTGACGTATTCATAAGGCAAAATCCCCACGCACGTGATAAGATTCTTAAACAATTCTGATCCAGATAAGTTTGAATAAAGTATCACAAAGCCGGAATGAATAAAAAGGGCCAGGCCGCAGCATTTTACGATCTTGAAGGAACTTTGGTCAGCACCAATCTGGTCCACACGCTCGCCTTTTACGCCAAACGCCAACAGGGACTGTGGCAGACCGCCAAGAAGAGCGTGGGGACACTCGCGAAATTACCGTTTTTCGGCATCACCGATCTGTATTCTCGAAATGTATTTAACGAGGTCTTTTTTCGCAGCTATGAAGGTTTTTCGCAAGACAGGCTGAGGTATTTTTCCGAGGAACTCTTTGAGGAAGTCCTGAAACCCGCGATATTTCCGGGGACACCGGAATTGATCGCCCAAGGTAAAAAGATCGGACAGCGGCAGGTCGTCCTGACCGGAGCTTTGGATTTCACAATAGAAAAGATGATGGACCATCTCTGTATCGACGATTATGTTGCCAACCGGCTCGAATTCGTCAACGGCTACGCCACCGGCCGCGTCCTGCCGCCGGTAATGGCCTCTGCCACAAAGGCGAAATGGATCCGCGAATACGCCGAACGGGAGAATATCAATTTATCGGAAAGCTACGCGTATTCAGATTCGATCTCCGATCTGCCGATGCTTTCGATCGTCGGACATCCGGTCGCGGTGAATCCGGATATTCGACTTAAGCAGACCTCGCGGCAGCACGATTGGGCTGTTTTGGATTTGAAGTAGTCACGAAGTTCTAGAGAGTGAAATGCTATGAAAAGAGCAATCTTGTATTCGTTTGTTGCTTTAATCTTGGCAATAATACTGCTCTATCAATTCGGCTTTTTCTACGTCAGCGTTTCTCCGCATAATTATTACCGACCGAATGAAAGGGAATCTAGCCTGATGGAAAGTGCCATGTCAAAGTTTAGGGAACGGGTCGAAACCGGAAAATTTGAAGAGATACAGAAAGAAATTGCAGAAAATGATCGGGATATGACCTGGCAAAATATGCAAATTGAAAGGATCAAGGATTCTCATTTCAAGTTTGGTAATCCTACATCGTGGGATTTCTTTCGGTCAACTTCTCCGCGAATTACATCGGATATTGGAAAGTATCCGAATGAGAAAACATTTCTTGTCGAATATTTAACCAAGACCGAAAAAAAGGAATTTCTCGAACACTTCGGTTGGATTTTGAGGGGGAATGGCGAAATTAGATTATCAAGTTACTCCAGTGAAGATTATGTCGATGTGATGAAATGGCGACTCGAAGAAAGGGAAAAGCAGAATTTCGTAATTAATCAGTATCCGAATGAAATCATAATTCCGATAAATGATCGATTTATCGAGATTAGATATTAGAAAAGTTATGGCTTTAGCACTAAGACGAAAAACACACGAATCCATCGTTTACATCGACAAAGACTCCGCGCCGCGGATCATGCCGTTTGGCGAGGACTTTATTTTGAATGACATCCCTATTGGCACCCGGGTTATTTATCCGAATCCGCCGATAAAGGGGTTGCCGAATCGCGAAGCGGCGATCCGTTATGCGGTCAATCATCCGATCGAGATGGAGCCGCTTTATGCTCTGCTTGAGCCGGGCATGCGAGTGACCATCGCGATGGACGACATTTCGCTGCCGCTGCCGCCAATGCAGACGCCTGATCTGCGGCAGACGATGCTTGAGGTCGTGCTGGATATGTGCGGGGCGAATGGCGTCGATGACGTGCATCTGATCATCGCGAATTCGCTCCACCGCAAGATGACCGCTTGGGAAATGAAGCGGATGGTCGGAACCGACATCTACAACGAATACTATCCCGACCGCTATTACAACCACGACGCCGAGGACGACGATAATCTCGTCACGCTCGGCGTCACTCGGCATAATGAGCCGCTGCGGGTCAACAAACGTGCGATCGAGAGCGACCTGCTTATCTATCTAAACATCAATCTCGTCCCGATGGACGGCGGCCACAAATCGGTCGCGGTCGGGCTGTGCGATTACGAATCCCTGCGTGCCCACCACGAGCCGCAGACGATACGCGATTCGCATTCTTATATGGACCCGCCCGCGTCGGAACTGAATCACAAGGTCATCCGGCTCGGCAAATTAGTGGATGAGCAATGCAAGGTATTTCACATCGAAACGGCGCTCAACAACAAGATGTTCCCCGAGGGCTACGACATTCTGACGCGGAACGAAGACGAGTTTTCCTTCATGGACAGGATGAAATGGGAAGCGATGGCGCGGACATTCTCGCCGCTGCCGCGAGCTGCACGAAGAAAGATGCTGCACGCCATCCCGGCGCAGTACGAACTTATTGCCTGTTATGCGGGATCGACTGAGCCGGTCCACGATAAGATCCTCGAGATGAACTACCGCCAGTATGAGATCCCGGTCAAGGGCCAGTGCGACATTCTGATCTCGGGTATTCCCGACATTTCGCCGTACAACGTCTATTCTGCGCTTAACCCGCTGTTGGTTCAGGTGATGGCGCTCGGATATCACTTTAATATGTACCGGAACAAGCCTTTGCTCAGGAAAGGCGGCGTGATGATCATTACGCATCCGTGTTTTGATGAATTTGATCATAATTTTCACCCGGCGTATATCGAGTTTTTTCACCGGTTGCTGCCGGAATCGCGGGATGCTTTTTATTTACGGGAAAAATACGAGCGCGAATTCGCTACCAACCCGGCATACATAGAGATGTACCGCCGCGGTAACGCTTATCACGGGGCTCATCCGTTTTTCATGTGGTACTGGGGCGAAAACGGCCGCCAGCACATCGGCCACGTCATCGTCGCCGGTGCCGAAAACGCCCACGTCCCCGAAATGCTCGGCTGGGAACGCGCCGACAACCTAACCGAAGCCGTCGCGATGGCCCGCTCATACATGGGCCGCTCGGCAGAGATCACAATGCTGCATCAGCCGATAATCGGATTGTGCGCGGTAACGGATTAGGTAGGACATGGAAGCTTGAAGTCACGAATTGCGACTTTAACAAGAAGAAAAAAAGAGCAGGAGGAAATAAAATGACAAGCACACCTATGACTCCCGAAATGGAAACTTTGAAAGGCAAGCTTCGCGATACCTGGATCGCCGGCGATTTTGGGCAGATCGCTAAAGGGATCGAGGAAGGTGCCGAGGAATTTGTCGAGAGGCTTGGCGTGAAACGCGGAGACCGGGTCCTCGATGTCGCGTGCGGCACTGGAAACCTGGCAATTCCCGCTGCAAAGCTTGGGGCCGACGTAACCGGCGTCGATATCGCGCCGAATCTGATCGAAAGTGCGATCGACCGCGCAGGACATGAGGGCCTGCCGTGCCGCTTTGACGTAGGCGACGCGGAAGACTTGCCGTATCAAGACGAAAGCTTTGATGTAGTGATGACGATGTTCGGTGCGATGTTTGCTCCTCGGCCTGAGGTCACAGCCGCGGAACTTGTTCGCGTGACCAGACCCGGCGGACTGATCGCTATGGCCAACTGGACCCCGGAGGGGCCTACCGGAGCAATGTTTCGTATCGGAGCTGATCACGTACCTCCACCGGCGGGCATGCCGTCACCATTAATGTGGGGAACGGAGGAAGCAGTACGCGAGAGGTTCAAGGACGACAGGATCGCCGACCTGCAATTTCACCGCAGAAAGATCATGTTTACGTTCCCGATGACGCCGGCCGAAGTCGTCGAACACTTTAGGCAATTTTTCGGCCCGACGAAAAAGGCATTCGATGCGTTGGACGCTCCCGGCAAGGAAGCATTGCGGAAAGATCTTGAGGAGTTTTGGACGGACCTAAATATCGCCAATGACGGTACGACACTGGGTGAATCCGAGTATTTGGAAGTAAGGGCGATCAGAAGTTAAAGAATGAAGCTTTCACCGACAGAAATATTTACGGGTAAAAAGATCTTCTTTATCGGCGGAACGGGCTTTGTGGGAAAGGTCACTTTGTCGATGCTGCTGCATAATTTTCCGGATATCGGGAAGGTTTATGCGACCGTTCGAGCGCGGGATGCGGCGGAGTCGAAGATACGGTTTTGGACCTCGATCGTGACGTCGCCGACGTTTGATCCCCTGCGTGAGAAGTATGGCGACGGGTTTGAGGATTTTATTAAGTCCAAGGTCGTGCCGGTGAATGGCGATGTCGGCAACGAGTATCTGGGGCTCGACGAAAAGGCCGCGAAGAAGATAATGCGTGACACCGACATCATTATTAATGGTGCCGGAAACGTGACATTTAATCCACCGCTCGAGACGGCGTTGCGGACGAACGTCGTCGGTTCGAACAACATCCTGAAGATGGCGCGGATGATGAAAAAGCCGCGGCTGGTGCATGTTTCCACGTGTTTTGTGGCGGGAAAACGCTCGGGGCCGATCTGGGAGAATGAGCCTGTTGTCGGGTATTTTCCGAGGAAGAATGAGTTGGTCGGGACCGTCTTTGATGTAAATCGAGAGGTTGAGGATTGTGCGCGTTTGTCAGAGCAGGCACGTCAGGAAGCGGACGACGCCGTTCAGCACGCCAAGTTTCGTGAACTCGCTCGCCACAGATTTATTGAAGAAGGCCGCGATCCGGACGACGAAGCCGATCTCAAATCCGCCATTTTCCGCGAACGGAAAATGTGGATCCGCGAGCGAACGACGGAACTCGGTGCTGAACGTGCCGAATACTGGGGCTGGACGAATATCTACACGTATTCGAAATCGCTCGCCGAGCAGATCATCGCTTCGCAGGACGATATTGTGAAGGTTTTGGTGAGGCCGTCGATCGTCGAATCTTCGCAGGCATATCCGTTTCCGGGATGGAACGAGGGCTTCACAACTACTGCGCCTCTTATCCTGATCGCATTGCGAGGTCAGCCGATCATTCCGGTCAACGAAAAGCTGATACTCGATGTCATTCCGGTCGATATGGTCTCGGGAGCAATACTCGCGGCTACGATGAACGCGCTAGTTGATCCGAAACCGCCGCTTGTTTTTCAGGCTTCGTCGGGCGACTCAAACCCGAACGATATGAAACGCATTGTCGGGCTCGTCGGTTTGTACAAACGCAGACATTTCGAGGAAAAAGAGACGGGCAACAAGATCGCCAACAAACTCGCCGGAATGGTCGAGACGCAGACCGTGACCAACCGCACGTATCAACTTGCATCGGCTCCGATGCTAAATAAGCTGGCGCGCAGGGCAGACCGTTTGCTCGACCGGGCAAATCCGCGTTGGGGCGGCGGGCGGATCGGGAATATTGTTTCGGATCTCAAAAAATCTGTCGAATCGTTCGAGCAGACGACTAAGGAGACGATGGACGCGTTTGCCATGTTCAAACCGTTTATGATCGACAACGAATATCTGTATCGTTCGGACAATGTCCGGGCACTTCATTCCCTCATTCGTGAAAAGGAAAAGGCTCTTTTGCCGTGGTATCCAGAGAAACTCGATTGGTACGATTATTGGCTCAATGTCCATTTTCCGGGAATGCGAAAATGGGTGCTGCCGACGCTTGAGGAAGAGCTGAAAGCGGTCGAAAAGCGTTCGTACACCTACAAAGATCTGCTCGATCTGTTTGACACGTCGGTCAAACGGTTTCCTACCCGCGTCGCAATGCGCATTGAACGCGACGGTCGCAAAGAGCAGTACACCTACGAAGACGTCAACGAACTGACGCTACGCGCCGCCGGATTTTTTGCCAAAAATGGCATCGCCAACGGCGGTCGCGTTATCTTGTTCTCAAACAACATGCCCGAATGGGGAATGACCTATTTCGGCATCCTTAAAACCGGTGCGACCGCGATCCCGATCGATCCTGCTTCCACGGTTGATGAGATCGTGGCGTTCGCGAAAGCGGGCGAGGCATCGGCTATTGTTGTTTCGCCGAAACTGGCGGGCGAGAATCCGCATTTGCAAATATCACTCGACGAAGCCTTTGCCGCAGGGGAGAACCACACCATCGGCGAAACGCCGCCACCCCTCCTTCGTAAGGAGGGGAGCCCGATCGTGTGGACATTCGACGACGTTTTCGAGATTCAATCGGAGAACGAAGAGGCGAAACGGAACGCTCTACTGCCAGGGAAGATACATTCGACCTCTGTGGCTTCGCTGATCTTTACATCGGGCACCACGGGAACGCCGAAGGCGGTCATGTTGTCGCACAAGAACTTCGTAAACATGATATCGATGCTTTCATCTGTGCTCGATATGGACATCACAGACGGCGTGCTGTCGGTTCTGCCGATGCATCATACATTTGAATTCTCGGCCGGATTTTTGACGCCATTTTCTAACGGGACGCAGATCACGTATTTGAATGAATTGACTGCCGAAGAACTTGCCCGCACGATCGAAAACAGCCATGTTACCGGGCTTGTCGGCGTTCCGGCGTTGTGGGAAATGCTGCATCGCCGCATCAAAACGCGGCTTCGCGAACGCGGTGATTGGATCGCCGATCTGGCCGACAATGTGATCGAATTCAATGCGTGGATACGCGATAATACGCCCTTCAATCTCGGCCCGATCGTGTTTTTCCCGATCCATCAGGGTATGGGCGGCAAGATGCGATATCTTATCTCAGGCGGCTCGGCACTCAGCGAGAAAGTACAAAAAGACCTGCACGGATTGGGATTTACTGTGCTGGAAGGATACGGCCTGACAGAATCGTCGCCCGTTCTTACTGTCGCGCGGCCCGGCAACAAATTATTGAGGGGCAGTGTCGGCAAGCCGTTGCCGGGGGTCGAGGTAAAGATCGCCGAGCCTGACGAAAAGGGTATCGGTGAAGTCCTCGCCCGTGGACAAAATGTCATGCTCGGTTATTACAACAACGAAGCCGCGACCGACGCTGTGCTCAGCGACCGTTGGCTGAAAACCGGCGACCTTGGAAGGCTCGACGAAGACGGGAATTTATATATCGTCGGCAGGTCAAAAGATGTCATCATCGATTCGAATGGCAAGAATATCTATCCGGACGAGATCGAGGACCATTACGGAAAGTCGCCTTATATAAAAGAAATGAGCGTGGTCGGCCTTCCTGATCAGGACGGCGGTGAGAAAGTTGCCGCGTTGGTGGTGCCGGATTACGAATACGAGATATCACTTTCTCGTTCAGAGACAAATAAGCAGATCGAGCTGCATTTTCGCGAGATCTCGGCGGGGCTGACCTTCGCTAAACGAGTTAAGGTCCTGCACATAACGCCGTTTGAATTGCCGAGGACAGCTACGCGCAAGGTGAAACGGCCCGAGGTTGTTGAGATGCTGCAAACTCTCGAGGAACGCTCAAAGACCAAGACAGAGGCGGTAGTGGAATCGAAGGGCGACGATAATCTCCTTTGGATCCGAAAGGTCGTTGCAAGTGTCTCAAGCCGGCCGCTTGCCGATGTGGCCGTTGATGACAAGTTAGCTGATCTGGGCTTTGATTCTCTGATGTTTGTCGAACTTCAGGCCGCAGTCGAAGACGCCGGCGGACGATTGCTCTCACCTGATACGCTCAATGAGATACAGTCGGTTCGCGAGCTGCTCACCGCGGTTCAGCGGGTCGATAAATCGAAGAAACTTGCCGACGAGCCCAGGACCGAAGAAAAGAAAGAGGATGACGATATTCACATTCCCGGGTTTGTCCGGCGGATCGGTAACGCGGTGGTGGATCTTGCTCAGAACACTCTTTATGAAGGTGTGCTTGATACCTACATCGAGGGCGGATCGAACGTACCGCAACACATGAATTTTATCGTTGCGCCAAATCATACTTCGCATATCGATACAGGCTTAGTGAAGAAAGCTTTGGGAAAAGACATGGCCGAGCAGACGGTTGCCGTCGCAGCCGCGGATTACTGGTTCGATACTAAGTACAAGCGCGCGTATATGAACAACTTCACGACGCTCGTACCCATCGAACGGACCGGCAGCCTGCGCCAGTCGTTGCGGCATGTCACACAGATACTTAATGAGGGATATAACGCCCTTATTTTCCCCGAAGGCGGCCGACAGGAAAGCGGCCAGATCGCGGAGTTTAAGCCGATTATCGGATATCTCGCATTGAACCAAAAGATCGGTATTCTGCCGATATATATTTGGGGAACATTCGACGCGTTTCCCAAGGGTACGATCATCCCGAAGGGGAAAAGTATACGGGCGAAAGTCGGAGCTAAAGTTGGCCGCTTCCTTGAATACGATGAACTGCGGGCCATGACCGAAGGCGTGCCAAATACTGAAGCGTACCGGTTGGTCGCGGCACGGGTTCAGCACGAGGTCGAAAACATGCGCGACGGCACTCGCAACAAATTTGACGTTGCTGCATTAAGAAAACTTTGGAAATCCGAAAGGCGGAAATCACGTAAACAAGAACCAGTCATTGATAATTAAGCAGGGCTGGCGCACAAAACCAAGCCACAAGATAGGACGTATAATCACAATGAAAATCGCAATTAACTCTTTAATTCTGCTTTGTCTTTTAGCATCTTCTTTTTCAGTCTCGACTCAAAATGCCCTTGGACAGGCGTCCTTTAAGGTTGATTATGAAAAATTTACTCTTCCAAATGGACTGGATGTGGTTTTTCATATCGACCGGTCCGATCCGGTGGTTGCGGTCTCTTTGACGGCTCACGTCGGTTCTGCTCGCGAAAAGCCAGGTCGTACCGGATTTGCTCATATGTTCGAGCACCTTTTGTTCCTCGAATCCGAAAATCTCGGTAAAGGCGGGCTTGATAAGCTTACTGCGAGGATCGGAGGTTCGGGAGCTAACGGCTCAACAAGCAGAGATCGGACCAATTACCTGCAGACCGTGCCCAATGATGCTCTTGAGAAAATGCTTTGGGCTGAGGCTGACAAATTGGGTTGGTTCATCAACACTGTGACGGAAGCCGTTGTCGAAAAGGAGAAACAGGTCGTTAAAAACGAAAAACGACAGGGCGTAGACAATAACCCCTATGGTCATACTTCTTATGTAATAGATAAAGCACTTTATCCTGAAGGACACCCCTATAATTGGCAAGTTATCGGATCACTCGAAGACCTCCAAAACGCAACACTTGAGGATGTGAAAGAGTTTTTCCGAAGCTGGTATGTGCCGAATAACGTCACTCTCGTAGTTTCCGGCGATTTTGATCCCGCCCAGGCAAAGAAATGGGTCGAGAAATATTTCAGCGAGATAAAGCGCGGCCCAGATATTACTCCATTGCCTAAACGCTCGGGCGTCGTAAAAGAAACGATCAAGCTCTATCACGAAGATAATTTCGCGCGGCTGCCGGAATTGACCATGGCCTGGCCGGCGGTCGAGCAGTATCATCCCGATTCTTATCCGCTTAACGTTCTGTCGCAGTATTTAACGCGTGGAAAGAAGGCCCCGTTTTATCAGGTGATCGTGGAAGATAAAAAGCTGGCACCGAACGTTAATATGTTCAATCGCGACTCTGAATTAGCGGGGCAAGTCCATTTATCCGTGCGTGCATTTAATGACAAGGATCTGGATGAGGTGGCGTCGGCGATCGCGGAGGCATTTGGAAAGTTTGAGAAAGAAGGCATCTCGGAAAGAGATCTTAACCGCATCAAGGCCGGCCAGGAGACCCAGTTTTACAACTCGCTATCGAGCGTTTTGGGGAAGGGCGTAGTTCTGGCACAAGGCAACACTTTCGCCGGCGACCCCGGATTTGTCGAGAAAGACATTCAGAATATTCTCGCTGTTACACCGGCTGATGTAATGCGTGTCTATCAAAAGTACATCAAAGGGAAAAATTACGTTGCGACTTCTTTTGTGCCAAAAGGAAAGGTTGCTCTGGCGCTTGAGGGCTCGAAAATAGCTGAAGTCGTCGAGGAAAAGATCGTGCAGGGGGCCGAGGACAAGGTCGATCCGACTGCCGAGGCCAAATATGAAAGAACACCCTCGTCTTTCGATCGCAGCGTGGAGCCTCCATATGGCCCGTCGCCTGAAGTCAAGATCCCGGCCGTCTGGGAAAGCAAACTTTCAAATGGCCTACGAATCTTCGGTATTGATCAGAGAGAGGTCCCGCTAGTCCAGTTTGAGATCGTGATCGACGGGGGGCAGCTTCTCGAAGATATCAACAAAGTTGGTGTTTCGAACCTCATGGCCAGGCTGATGACGCAGGGAACCGCGAAGAAAACGCCGCAGGAATTAGAGGAGGCCATCCAGCAGCTCGGAGCGTCAATTAACGTTTCAGCGAGTACTGAAAGTGTCCGGATTTCAGCAAATACTCTTGCTCGAAACTACGACGCCACTCTCGCCCTCGTCGAGGAGATCTTGTTCGAGCCGCGATGGGACGCCAAGGAGTTTGAACTGATCAAACAAGGCACGATCAGCCAGATCCGACAGTCAGAAGCGAATCCCAGCGCCATCGCTCAAAATAATTTCAGTCGGCTGATCTATGGAAAGGACAGCATGTTATCGCGAAATATACTTGGCACTATAGACTCGGTAAATGCCATTACGATGGAAGACCTAAAGAGCTTTTATACCCGGAATCTTTCGCCATCAGTGTCTCGGATGCATCTGGTCGGAGCGATCGAAAAGACGAGGGTCACTAAGTCACTGGAGAACATCAACAAGCGGTGGGTGGCGAAGAAGGTCGATATACCTATTTTCAAAACCCCCGCGGCACCGGGAAAAGGCCAAGTGTATTTTTATGACGTTCCGGGGGCGGTCCAGTCGGTTCTACGGATCGGTTACCCGGCCCTTGCTCAGACCGACAAAGATTTTTACCCGGCCGTAGTGATGAACTATATCCTCGGCGGCGGCGGGTTTGCATCGCAATTGACCCAGCAGCTCCGCGAAGGCAAAGGCTACACGTACGGGATCGGATCGGGCTTTTCGGGAACGACTATTCCGGGAACGTTTTCAATCTCGAGCGGTGTGCGGGCGAATGTTACCCTCGAATCGCTACAGTTGGTCAAAAATATTGTCGATAATTATGGAAAGAATTTCTCGGCCGCTGACCTTGCTACTACCAAGAGTTTTCTGATCAAGAGTAATGCCCGTGCTTTCGAAACGGCTGGGGCGAAGCTGAAAATGCTCGATAACATCAGCAAATACGGCTGGAAACACGATTATGTGAAAGAAAGGGAAAAGATCGTGAACGGCATGACGTTGGAGCAGATCAAGGCCTTATCGCAAAAATACCTGAACGCAGACAAGATGATCTGGCTGATCGTCGGTGATGCCAAGACGCAGCTACCGAGATTAAAGGAGCTGGGATTTGGGGAGCCCATACTGATCCAAAAGTAGGAAAAGGTTAAATATGACGAAATTTCGCCTTTTAATTGCTTTGACGTGTATTGCTTTCTGGACATTTTCGGCAGCCGCTCAGAATGTTGACAAGAAGCAGATGGCCTCAAGAGTCAAGGCCGAATTTCTACATGCTTGGAATGGGTATAAGCAGCACTGCTGGGGAAAAGACGATCTTAAGCCTGTAACCAAGACCTGCCGCGATTGGTATGGGCAGACGCTGTTGATGACGCCGGTTGATTCGCTAGATTCGCTGTATTTGCTTGGTTTTAAGAAAGAGGCGGACCAGACACGGGAATATATCGTCAAAAACTTGTCGTTTGACAAGGATATTTCCGTCCAGAATTTTGAGATCACTATCCGTATTCTCGGCGGCTTGCTTTCGAGCTATCAAATGACGGGCGATAAGCGACTGCTGAGCCTTGCAGACGATCTGGGCAGCAGGCTCTTGCCGGTGTTCGAATCGCCGACAGGTTTGCCCTACAAGAATGTAAATCTCAAGACCGGCAAAACAAGTGGTGAGGTTTCGAATCCGGCCGAGACGGGGACACTGCTTATCGAATTCGGAACTTTGGCGAAGCTAACTGGAAAGCCGGTTTATTACGAAAAGGCGAAGCGTGCCTTGGTAGAAACTTACAAGCGTCGTTCCTCGATCGGCCTGGTCGGAACGAATATTAACGTCGAGACCGGTAAGTGGACCAACACCGACAGCCACGTTAGCGCCGAGATAGATTCTTATTACGAATACCTGCTCAAATGCTCGATCCTATTCGCTGATAAAGAATGCGGCGATATGTGGGAAGAAAGTATCAAGGCCGTTCATATGCACCTCGCAGACGAGGTTAACGACGGCCTTTGGTACGGCCATTCGGATATGGAAACCGGCAAGAGGACCAAAACAACAACCGGAGCTCTTGACGCATTTTTCCCAGGAGTCCTCGCACTCGGAGGTGATCTGAACAGGGCCCGGGCGTTGCAGGATTCGATGTTCAGATTGTGGCAGGTTCACGGGATCGAGCCGGAAGTGTTTGATTACAAGACGATGAAGGTCGTTAACGCGGGGTACCCCCTGCGGCCCGAGATAGTTGAATCTACGTATTTCCTCTACCATTACACAAAAGACCCCAAATACCTGGTGATGGGCAAGCAAATGTTTGAGGATTTCGTGAAACATTGCCGCACAGATGTCGCTTACGCAGGTCTTAAAAGCGTTGTAAATAAAGAGAAAGCCGACTATATGCACAGCTTTTTGCTGGCAGAGACCTTTAAGTATTTTTATTTGCTGTTCGCTCCTGAAAAAACGATCGATCTGAAAAAGGTCGTCTTCAATACCGAGGCTCATCCTATAAAGAAGACCTGGAAATAAGCGATGGGAGTTATGGCCAAATCAAAGGCGTTAGCAAAAACCGAAAAGAACGAAAAGAAGATCCTTATTACGGGCGGAACCGGTTTTCTGGGTACGCATATCGTGCATCAGTTTCTCGCCGCCGGCGAGAAGAACCTTAAGGTGATGGCGTCGAGTGTGCCTGAGTGGATGAAAGACGCGGGTGTTAAAGCCGTTGAAGGATCGGTGACGAGCCCTGATGATGTTGCAAAGGCTTGTAAAAACGTCTCGGCGATCTTTCATCTTGCCGGCAAGGTCTCCCGTGATAATGACGACGCCGCGGCGATGAATAAGATCCATCTTGAGGGTACGCGTCTGCTATGTGATGCCGCGAGCGAGGCACGAGTGCCGACGATGATTCTGGCTTCGTCTAGTGGGACCATTGCAGTTAGCGAAGACGATCAAGTCGTCGACGAGACATTTCCCCAGCCGGTTGACATCATCTCGCAGTGGGCATATTACGCGTCCAAGTACTATCAGGAACGGGCTGCGATCGAGAATTTCAGCGGAAAAGGCCAGCGTCTGGTAATTATGAATCCCTCTCTCCTGCTGGGCCCCGACGATGAACGCATGAGCTCGACCAAGCCGGTGCTCGATTTTCTTGCAAGGAAGATCCCTTATTCACCCGGCGGCGGCCTCAATTTTGTCGACGTTCGCGATGCTGCCGTCGCTTTTATCACAGCTCTGGATAAAGGCAGGCATCAGGAGAAGTATTTGCTAGGGGCCGCGAATATGACCTTTGAACAGTTTTTCGGCCGCCTCGCGAGACTCTCAGGAATTTCCGCCCCCATAATGAAAGTTCCAAAGAAACTTGCTGTTGCAGGATCTGGCATTATCAACTCGTTGTATAAGAATTGGGGAAAAGCCTCACCTATAGTTCCGAATGAGGTAGAGAAGGCAGAGTATTTCTGGTACTTCGATTCGGCCAAGGCTGAGGAGGAACTTGGATTTACTCCACGAGATCCTCAGGAAACGCTTCAGGATACAATAGTTTACCTGCGGGAGAACATTCTTGGAGAAGGTGTTTTTGTTTAGCTATTACCTCCGTGATGTTCCGCGATCCTAGACCAAAGTAAAGTGATTTGCCGCTATTTATAGGTCCTCCGAGGCCGAAACTGTTTCGTTACTGACACCGCCGAATATTCGATAAGCCATAAAAATTATCATCCCCACGATGGCGGCGACGAGAATCGCGAGCCCCTCTTTGGCGAAATCTACATTCATTAGCAGCCATGCGATCAATCCGAGCGAAAGGGTGGCAGCCAAAATCCCAGCCGGGGCAGAAAATTGTGCGGGCGGGACATCGGATCTTTGACGAAAAACCGGTAGTGCGAGACAAGTGGTCGCGTATACCAGTAGCCTGGTGGTTGTTGCGATAGTTACCGCAGTAAGAAACGTGGTGAAGATCGT
>JBGTBC010000150.1:0-2762 GCA_041749555.1 Pyrinomonadaceae bacterium
GGCCAAAGCAGATAGGAGTAAATTGTTCTATATTTTATATTTGAGGAGCAAACCAATATGTCTGAATCTGTTAGCGCGATCCCCGCCGGATACGAAGGAATAACACCATACCTGATCTGCCGAAATTGTGAAAAAGCAATGGAGTTCTATAAACGAGCCTTCGGTGCCGAAGAGCTTTTCAGGATCGGCCAACCGGGCATGGTCGGTCATGCGGAAATGAAGATCGGAAATGCGATCTTTATGCTGGCTGATGAATTTCCGCCGTTGGCCGTCGGGCCTGAAACCATCGGAGGTTCACCTGTCAGCTTGTACATTTATGTTGAGGACGTCGATGCATTCACCGAGAAGGCTATCGCCGAGGGGCTCGAGGTGCTAAAGCCGGTTGCCGACCAATTTTACGGCGACCGCTCGGGGCATTTCAAGGACCCATTCGGACACTTATGGGGATTTGCGACGCACAAAGAGGACTTGACGCCGGAGGAACTCAACGAGCGTGCGAAGTCAGCACACGGCGGATAGCTGTCCTATTTAACTAGCGAGGCCATTTCTGATCCGTGATGAATCGGGAATTTTGCAGAATAGATCTAGCGGCTTGAGCTTCGTGAATCAAATACGATGACCTCACTGCCGATCGGAAGCACAAAGAGCCTCGATCCATTAGGGCTAAAGTGAACACCGTATATTTGGGCATCGAACGGCAATGTAATGACGCACTCGCCGGTTTTTGCGTCCCAGAGCTTAACAGTCTGGTCCGAAGATGCCGTTGCGATCCGTTTTCCGTCAGGGCTGAACGACAAACCGTAAACGCCTTCGTCGTGTGTCAGCGAGAATATTTCCTTTCTTGACCGGGTCTCGAACAGCTTTACCGTGCGCCCTGATGCAGCCGCGAAAGATCTTCCATCCCTGCTGAATGCTATCGAGAGAACGCGGCCGGTTCCGGCTGTCGTCGTTCCGATCGAACGTCCGGATGCAGAATTCCACAGCATCACCGATCCATCCGTCCCGCCCGTTGCGATAGTTTTTCCGTCAATCGACGTTGCAATATAGGTGGCTCCATTCTTGTGCTTGAGTTCGCGGACCAGATTTCCGGTATCGGCATTCCATATCTTGGCGCTATCCGCTGAAGAGGTCGCGAAAACATGTTTACCGTCAGGGCTGAATGCGACTGAGATCAACTGATTTCCTTTCGCCTCTTCGAAGGTACGTAGCTCGGTTCGTGCCGATACGTCCCACAGCTTGACCTTGTTGTCATTACCTACGCTTGCAAGCCTCTTACCGTCGGGGCTAAATGCGACGGCATTTGCCGATTGGCCGTGGCCTTGCCAGACCGCTATCTCGCGGCCGGTTTCCAAATCCCAGAGCCGAAGTTTACCCAACCATGCCGCTGTCGCCCCTGTCTTTCCATCCGGACTTACAGCGAAGCCGTAAGCGCTGCCGTCATGTTTCCACACGCTTCGGCGGGCCTCAGTCTCGTTAAAATTCCAGGTCTTGATCGTTCCGTCACCTGAAGCGCTGTAGAATTTATTACCTGAAGGATCTATGGCGACCGAATTCACGCTCTTTGTATGGCCGCGAAGTGTTGATATTTCGACACCGGTCGACGCTTCCCAAACCTTTATGCTCTGATCTGTCGATCCGGATACGAGATGTCGGCCGTCGGGGGTAAAAGCTATGTTGTTCACCCATTTTGCGTGGCCGATGCCTGGCCCGCCCAATTTTCTCACCATTTTACCGGTTGTAACATCCCAGATCCGAGTCGCATTGTCCTTGCCGCCAACCGCGAGCCATTTGCTATCCGGACTGAACGCGACGCCCTGGCCCGCTTTGTACACATTGTCGCCCTCGGTTTCCATTACGCGAGGGTCTCCCCATGAAGACGTGTTCCAAACTGCGGCAACCTTATCGTTCTCCCACGAGGCGACCGCGAGATGTTTGCCGTCCGGACTAAATGCGATGCCGACGAGAGGTTTGACCCCGTATTCGAGCCGTTTGACCGGCTCGCCGGTCGATGCGTTCCATATTTCTACTATTCCCCAGACACCGCGAGTCTGCGAGACGTTCCAGGAGCAACTCGCAATAAGCGATCCATCCGGGCTGAAAGCAACGGCGGTGATTCCTTTTCCCTGTCCCTGCAATCGGCGGATTTCAGCCTTTGTAGTCAGATCCCATACGATCACCGTATGGCGCGAGAAAGCCGCTGCAAGTCGCTTTCCGTCCGGGCTGAAGGCGACCGACTGCGGAGAAAGTTTTGCGTCGGTGAAGCTAAACAACTCCGCACCCGAACCTGCATCAGTGACTTTGACGGTTCGGTCCGTGGAGGAGCTTCCGATGAGTTGTCCATCGGGGCTAACGGCGATCGAGGCGACGGGAAGCGTATGAACGGTGCGCGACGAAGCGTATTGATTTACCCCGGCGTTTAAGTAGGCCCATTCCCAACCGCGGTATTTGACCGGTGCCGCATCGATCCAGCGTTTGGCTTCGCCGGTCTCATTTACACGGAGAGCATTCGATGCGGCGGCGATGTGTGCGAGGTACGAGCGGTATTCGACATCCCGGGTCTGTGCGGCGGTCGACACTATGGCAGCGGCCGTCATCACAATGAAACAAGAAACACGAAACAAAATAGAACTAGCAATAAACTTCATTTAATGAATTACTAACATTTGCGTGCTAATATACGGGATCATGCTGACGCAAGAAACGGTCAATTTTCTCAAAAAACTTAGCAAAAATAACAATCGCGAATGGTTTCAGACAAATAA
>JBGTBC010000151.1:0-2284 GCA_041749555.1 Pyrinomonadaceae bacterium
CGCAAGCAAAATGCCGCTTCCTGTGAAAGGGTCGATGAAAGTTGCGGAATCGCCGACCGTTACGAGGCCAGGCCGGGGCGAAACAGAGCAGCGACCGAATCTCTGAATCGGGACTGCGAGCCAGGGATCGATAGCGACGGCCTCAGTCATTGCCTGGCGGGCCCGAGGATTGGTAAAGACGATCTCTCGCAAAACACGGTCGGGATCACTGCCCAACCGTTTTGCGTCGGCCGCCGCGACGATAAAGCAAACATTGAAGAGACCGTTTTCGACAGCGTTGCATCCCCCGTATCCCCCGCTGTAGGAATAGATCTCGCAAACGCTGGGCGGAACCGAGGCTCCGGCAAGGTGGGTCTTGAAGGCGACGTGGCGGGCGCGCGTCGCAGCCTTTTCCGATGGATCTACCTCGCGTGCTACCGACCGGCTGCGGCCGGTCGCGTCGACAACGAGTTTGGCGGCCACATCGAGCTCCTCGCCTTTACGAACCCTAAGCTTAATACCGGTGATTGTCTCACCTTCAGCGAGAACGCCTACGGCCGTGGTATCTTCGCAGACATCAACGCCGATGTCGCTGGCGCGTTTCAACAGCAGATCGTCCATCTCGGCCCGGCTCAGCCCGACTGCGACCGACCCCCCGGAACCAAACCATTCGCTGTCGACCGAGACCGATCGGCCGCTGCGGGCATAGAAGACGGTTTTTCCAATTCTCGAGCTTTGAGACATGATGCCGGGCAGCACGCCCAGTTCGTCAAAGTGAGACAAGCATTCCGGCGAGATAAATTCACCACAGAGCTTCTCACGTGGAAAGCGTTTCTGTTCAGCGACGAGCACGCTCAGGCCCGCAGACGCAAGTCTTATCGCCAGCGACGAGCCCGCGGGTCCGCCTCCGGCGATCACGACGTCATAGGATTCTCGCGCCATTTGTCTCATTTTTTATTTAGTTGCCGAGAGGATCAGGCGGTTCACCCGCGACGTTTCGACCTTAACATTTCTGAGACGCGCCCTTTCAGCGAGCGTCCGCAGCTCGTCAGCGGTAAAGCTCCGCAGGATGGACAACGCCCCGTCCTCCAATGTGAGACGCTGAAGAAAAAGCCGTCCGAACGTTTTATAAAGATAATAGGCCCTGGCATCCCGGTTCAGGTCGACGGCATAGATCCTCCCGCGGCTCACGCGGGCCGTTTCGCGCAGCAGCCGGACAGCGTCGTCGTCGCTGAGGTGATGGAGAAAGAGCGTGCAGAAAGTGGTGTCGAAGCTGTCTGTCTCAAATGGCAGGGCCAGCGCGTCAGCTCTGACCGCGATGATCCCGTTGTTTTTGATCGAGATCGCGGCCGTCTCATTTATCTCGATGCCGAACAGCGACGCCCGTCCGTCGAACCATTTTCCGATCTGAGCGAGAAGTTCGCCCGAGCCGGCCCCCACGTCGAGAATAGAGACACGCGTCGCACCGTCGCCCAGGTCACGAAAAAGTGTATTCCGAAGTGCCCGTCTCTCACCCAACAGCCGGTGAATGAACCGCATCTCCGTTTGCCAGCGGCGGTATTCCGCCTCCGTGTAGTCGCCGGTGTCGAGACGTTCAAGCTCGTGGCTTCGTTTTTTAAATTGCTCGAACATTTATTCGGCAAATCGCTGGATGACAAGTGCGCTGTTCTTCGAGCCGAATCCGATGCAGTTGCAAAGCGCGGTATTGACCTCGGCCTCGCGGGCCGCGTTTGGGACGTAATCGAGATCACATTCAGGATCGGGATCGTCGAGATTTATCGTCGGGGGTATCCTGCCTGTCTCAATTGCGCAGATAGCGGCGGCGAGCCCCGCCGCACCGCTCGCTCCCTGGGGATGCCCGACCTGAGACTTCGTTGCAGACATCGGAACATCGTAGGCATGGGGCCCCAGCGTCATCTTGACGGCCGCGGTTTCGATCTTGTCGTTGAGAACCGTCGAAGTGCCGTGAAGGTTAACGTAGTCGATCTGATCCGCCGGGATACCAGCGTCTTCGATGGCGATCGACATGGCTCTCGCAGGCTCGATACCGCTGTCGTCCAAACGCACGCGGTGGTAAGCGTCGCAGGTCGCTCCATACCCGCTGACCTCGGCATATATTCGAGCACCTCGCCGAAGGGCGGTTTCCATTTCCTCGAGCACGAAAATATACGAGCCTTCTGCGACGACGATCCCGGACCGCGCCGCGTCGAACGGCCGCGACGCCCGGTGAGGCTCGTCGTTCCATTCACGCGTCAGCACCGTCATCAGGTTGAATCCGGCAAAGATCCCCGGCGCGAGCGGAGCG
>JBGTBC010000152.1:0-3095 GCA_041749555.1 Pyrinomonadaceae bacterium
AGTAATATAGTCACGATTCTCTATAAGCATCAAATTCTCGTAGGCAAATGCAGAAAAGGTAGTAAATCCACCGCAAAATCCGGTAGCGAGAAAGAATCGCCATTCCGGAGTCAGCCACTCGAATCGGTGGGCCAGCCCGAAGACAATTCCCATAACAAAACATCCGGAAACGTTGACCACAAACGTACCCAAAGGAAATGTTGAGGGGACTGCCCGGGCGACCATAAGGACCGTGAGAAACCGGGCGATCGTTCCAACCATACCGCCCAGCCCGACAATTAAGATATTAAGGTACATAAGGCCGGTTTGTGTTTGTACGAAAAGAGTGGCACAAGGCCGCTGCCAAGGTCAAACCGACCCTGGGTGACATTTCTGCACTGCGATCCGTTAGTGTAAAATTCAGGCGCACGGTCGCTTCGATGATCGATCCTACCGTTTTGGGCCGCCGAGACTAAATGTACAGAAAACTAGAACCTAAGCTCCTTACCGTACTCCGCGAGGGCTATACACGAAAGCTTTTCGCCGGCGACCTGCTCGGCGGTTTAACGGTCGGAGTAGTCGCCTTGCCGCTCGCGATCGCTCTGGCCATAGCATCCGGAGTAAAGCCGGAACAGGGATTATACACAGCGATATTTGCCGGTTTTGTCATCGCGGTCCTGGGCGGGTCGCGGACCCAAATAAGCGGGCCGACCGGGGCCTTCATCGTGATCGTGTACGGCATCGTCCAGAAGTATGGCTATGACGGACTCGTGGTAGCCACGCTGATAGCTGGTATCTTGCTCATCGCGATGGGCCTCGCACGAATGGGGGCGTTCCTGAAGTTTGTTCCCTATCCGGTAGTAGTCGGATTCACGTCTGGCATCGCTCTGATAATCTTTTCGTCCCAGGTCAGCGATCTGGTCGGCCTGAAGATCGAACAGGTGCCTGCCGATCTTGTCGCCAAATGGATATCGTATGCGGGGCACATTACGACCATTGATCCATACACGGTTGGAGTGGGCGCAGCATCTCTCGCCGTTATACTTATTTGGCCCTATATAACCCGTCGAGTTCCCGGCCAATTGGTCGCGATCCTGCTCGTAACCGCCGCCGTAAGCTATTTCGGAATCCCCGTCGATACCATCGAGTCGCGTTTCGGCGGCGTTCCGAGTTCCCTGCCAGTGCCGAGCTTTCCCGTCGTATCGCTGGAATTGGTACAGCAAATGTTTGCCCCGGCAATTACGATAGCACTGCTTGCGGGCCTCGAATCGCTGCTCTCGGCCGTCGTCGCCGACGGAATGACGGGCACCAGGCACCGATCGAATATGGAACTCGTAGCACAGGGAGCCGGAAATATTGTTTCTGTCATTTTTGGCGGGATACCCGCGACAGGAGCTATCGCCCGCACCGCTACGAATATTAAGAGCGGCGGAAGAACGCCGATCTCGGCGATCATTCATTGCATCTTTCTGCTTTTTGTTCTGCTTTTTGTCGGAAAGTGGGCCGCACTGATACCGATGGCAACGCTGGCGGCCGTGCTCGTGGTCGTAGCTTACAACATGAGCGAATGGCGTGAATTCGCGCATTTGCTCAAAAGCCCTCGGGGCGATGTGGCCGTACTGCTTGCTACATTTTTGCTGACCGTTTTCATTGATCTGACGACCGCCATCCAGGTCGGTATACTTCTTGCCGCGTTTTTATTCCTGCAAAAGATGTCGACCGAAACGCATGTAGACCTGATCACGGAAAACCTTAAAGACGACGAAGAATTTCTCGCCCGCGATATGACCGGTATCGAGATTCCTCCCGGTGTAGAGGTCTTTGAACTATACGGGTCGCTCTTCTTCGGGGCCGTCCGCCAGTTCAAGGAATCGATCCGCATCGTGGCTACAAAACCGAAAGTTCTCATCATAAGAATGAGGGAGGTCCCGTCGATCGACGCGAGCGGTATCAGGGTTCTCGAGGAACTCGCGAATGAAGCAAAAGACGGCGGTTACATTCTGGTCTTTTCGGCCGTTTCGCGATCAGTTTACCGCGTAATGCGGCAAACCGGCCTGATCGACAAAGTCGGCAAAAAGAATTTTGCCCGTGATATCTTCGCTGCACTTGAGATCGCCAGAAAACATATCGACGATAAGCATGATCCTGGTGAATAACTGCCTCCTTTAAGCGCATTAAGGGGAATCCAGGCCCGGTTCCTAATTCAAGAACCCTCCGTGCCTCTGTGTTCAGTTTCTTCTTGCACATACCGCGCCAAATGCTAAGCCTGTTAACTGCTGTGCTGGCGGCCAAGTTACCACAGGATAATGATATTCAAGAATCCAGGGTTGATGCTATAATTTCGGCCTTTATTTTTTGTAGGTTTTCGAGATTGATGCGCAATTGATCGAGAGAAAGCTGGTATATCTCGCTGCTGCTCGTCAGATGGTTGACAAGCGATTCCGATTCGCGGACTAGCCGTTGAGCTTCTTGTAGGCGTTCGTCGATTCCCGGATCTATCATATTACGAAGAGGGGAGCCAACATTCATTGTAGGTGTTCAGACAATTCCGTCCGTACGATATCGCACATTCATAAATTTCCTCATCTTTCCGGTAATTAGTCCACGGGCTTTAGCGCTCCACTTACGCCAACGCCCCAATCCGAGAAGGCCGATTCCGGTCTCAGAATTGAGAATGCAGCGCATTGGCCAAGACCGCTTGTGTAATCGAAAAGAGGCATAGATCCGCGTAGCGGATGACAGCATAAAGCCCCGTCATGCAAGCACGTGGAAGGGCCGTGAAAGGAGAGGAAAGCCCGTGGATACGGGCGATAGATGGCATGGGTGAATGCTCTGTCGCTGTCTACTACAGCTTTGACGGCCGTTGTGATCTGTACCACGGGTTCGCACCCGTGGCTTTATGCTTTCTCAGACATCCTCCAATCCATGAGATCCATCGCTGCTGTGGTTATTTCAAAGATCCAGATGTGAGACTCGTGTCTCTACTTGTCTTATTGCCGGGGGCCGGTCGGGACATCTTTCGCTTTTAGAGTGTCCCCATCAAACTCCCCTCCTTGGCTCGGCGAAGCACTGGCCAGTTTTGTTGGCCAGAACGAGGGGTGCCCGGTAGGGCGGGG
>JBGTBC010000153.1:0-4202 GCA_041749555.1 Pyrinomonadaceae bacterium
CGGTGGCAATTACGGGCTCGCCTCCATTTTGAGGTATAGCCTCAAAACTGATAATGCGGCCATGTCCGACCGGGATCGTCTGGGCCTGGAAGAATCGATATCCCCTGTAGCTGAACGGCTTATTCATACTTACATCGACGACCTGCTGCCCGTAATCAGGATCGTCGATCTTTAATTCCGTTCGCCAATCCAGAGTGTTGCTCACGTCGATCCCGCCCGTTGGATCTATAAGTCGCTGCTGTATATCCGTGCACTCCATCGAAAAGGGAAGTTTGACGTTAAACTTCTCTTTCTTGTCCAGCTCAAACTGGATCATCTGTATCTCTTCCGTCGAGGCGCCCGGGATCATTCTCACATCGGCATCAAATCCCGTCTGGAGTGCAACGAAATGACCCAAGAACAGCGTCAGCAGAAACACGTGAACAATATACGCACCCAGCCGGTTATATTTGCCCATCTCGCCGAAAACAACAGTCGAAGTACGATTTTTCACAACGGAAAAATCCTTTCTGCCCTGGTCGTCCACGCCATATTCCATTGTTTGGGCCTGCGTGATGACGGGTTTCATTCCGTTAGCCTCTAAAACTTTCTTTATCCGCTCCGCTGCATCGGCCTCGTCGGCCGCATCGATCGCAAAATTAGTTGCGGACTTTTGATTAGAAAGCCATTCCCTCGTTGCCGTCAACTTAGGTTCAGATAAATACTTCCACGCCGTCGGAAACCGGTCGATCGACGCGAGTACGATATTTAGCGAGAGCGATAAGAGCAGTACGTTGAAATACCAACTGTGGTAAATATCAAAAAAACCAAGATAACCAAAGACAGTCTTTTCCGCGGGCGTTAGCGAAATATAATAACTGTCAAATCCCTGGACGTTCTGCTGAACGATCAGCATCCCAATGATCGACAGCACAACGAGCACGCAGAGCTGAAACACGCCAAACTTTACAGAGCTCAGGAAATCGAGGCTCCTGGTCATGATGGGTGTTGATCTCCGTTTGGTTACCGGTTGTTGCTTTAAGGTTTCCTCGGCAGTTGACATCGTATTAGATAAATAGGATACCGTAGCAATTCAGCTTTGTCATCATCCAGAAAATAAGTTCCGTCGTCTTTGCGATTAATACTTCCTTACATATCATGGGATCGCTTCTCTTGCAGCCGGTGGAAAATTAGTTGTAATAGCACGACATCCGTGCTATTATGCCTAAGATGATCAAGTCGTTCGCCGACAAGTCCACTGAGGATATTTTTAACGGCGTCAACTCGACCGCGGCCAGGCGTCTGTTGCCGAGAGATCTCTGGAACGTGGCGTTTCGTAAGCTCGATCAAATCGATTCGGCCACGACGCTTGATGATCTGCGGATACCCACGGGCAACCGGCTCGAAGCCCTGAAGGCAGACCGGAACGGCCAGCACAGTATTCGCATTAATGATCAGTATCGCATCTGTTTTGAATGGACTCAGAACGGAGCGGAACAAGTCGAGATCGTGGATTATCATTGAGCCAGGAGGGAATTATGATCAGAATACCGACAAATCGAATGGCAACGCATCCGGGTGAGATCCTGCTTGAGGATTTTCTGCTGCCAATGGGATTGACGCAGACGCAGTTGGCTAAAGCTATCCGTGTGCCGTTTCAGCGAGTCAACGAGATCGTTTCCGGCAAGCGGGGAGTTACGCCGAGCACGGCCCTACGGTTGGCTCGATACTTTGGAAATTCGCCGGGGTTTTGGCTGAATCTACAAATGCGCTGCGACCTTCAATCGGCCGAAAATAGCGAATTTAAGATCCTAAAAGAGATAAAACGCGCCCCAAACGTGGCGGCGTAGCGGTCACCGCCTTGATTGATAATGGGTAAACCGTGTCCGATCTCCATCGTAAGCCGCGTCGTAAAGCTCCCCCCAAAAGCATTTTGCAAATCGTGCCGAATAAATGCTAAGTTCTCAAAACATCCCCAATTAAATCTATGAGACGTTTCTTATTACTCGTTTTTATCCTGACGTGTCTCTCGGTATCCGGCTTGGCTCAGACGCCAGCTCGCAAGTCAATCTCTTCGGTCGTGGAGAAGATGCAAAAGATCGACGGTTTTATGCCGATCTATCTGAATGCGGAGGACGGCAAGATCTACCTTGAGATCAATAACCTTGACCGCGAATTCCTGCATCTCGTGTCCTTGCCGACCGGCGTCGGGTCCAATCCGATCGGGCTCGACCGGGCGCAGCTCGGGCCGACCAGGATCGTGAAATTCGAACGTTCCGGTACCAAAGTGCTGCTCGTCCAGCCCAATTACGACTACAGGGCCCTGAGCAATAACGCCGCCGAAAAAAAGTCGGTCGAGGAATCCTTTGCGAGATCTGTCATCTGGGGTTTTAAGATAGAGGCGGCGGAAGGCGACCGCCTTTTGGTCGATGCGACCAGCTTTTTTATCCGTGATGCTCACGGAGTCGCCGACCGGCTAAACCGCGCCCGGCAGGGCACATACAGTTTTGATGAGAGCCGCTCGGCGCTCTATCTGCCTAATACGAAGGGCTTTCCCAAAAATACCGAGGTCGAGGCGACGATCACAGTCACGTCCAATGCCGAGACAGGAAATTTGATCAATCAGACCGCACCGACAGCAAGAAACGTGACCGTTCGCCAGCGGCAATCCCTGGTCGAATTGCCCGACAATAATTACCGGCCGCGTAGATTTGATCCGCGCGTCGGCGCAATTCCGATCACCTTTTACGATTATGGCACTGACATCAACGAAGACCTCGAAAAACGCTGGATCCGCCGGCACCGGCTCGAGAAAAAGGACCCTGGTGCCGCGGTCAGCGAGGCCGTCAAACCGATCGTGTTCTACGTTGATAATGGCGCCCCGCCCTCGATACAGCAGGCCCTGATCGACGGGGCCGCATGGTGGAATCAGGCTTTTGAGGCCGCCGGCTTTAAGGATGCGTTTCAGGTCCGCGTCCTGCCGCCGGACGCCGACCCGATGGATGTCCGTTACAACGTTATCAACTGGGTTCACCGTTCGACCCGAGGCTGGTCAATTGGCTCCAGCGTCGTCGACCCTCGAACGGGCGAGATCATCAAGGGCGATGTCACGCTCGATTCTCAGCGGGCACGCCAGGATTTTCTGCTCGGTGAGGGAATGATACCGCCGTATCAGGCTTCGACGGATGCATGCGAATTCGGCATGCTGCCCGACGCCGGTTACCTGTTCAACTCGCAGTCCGCTTCCGATCTCACGGCGATGTCGTATGCCCGGATCCGCCAACTCTCGGCACACGAGGTCGGCCATACCCTCGGCTTCACGCATAACTTCGCCGCAAGCACGTACGGCCGCGGCTCCGTTATGGACTACCCCGCTCCGATGGTTGGGATCAAGGACGGAAAGCTCGATTTCTCGAATGCTTACGCGGTCGGTATCGGATCGTTTGACAAATTCGCGACGCGATACGCCTATGCCCAATTTAACGCGGCAGACGAGAACCGGGAATTGGAAAAGATCGTAAAGGAAGGCATCGGGAACGGCATGCTCTTCTTGTCGGACCAGGACGCGCGGCCGGCCGGTGCGGCCCATCCGTTAGCCAACCTCTGGGACAACGGTGCCGACCCGATCGCGATGCTCGTTCATGAAATGAAGGTGCGCCGTATCGGCCTCGACCAGTTTGGTTTGCAGAACATACCAAACGGCACGCCTCTTTCAGAACTCGAAAACAGATTTTTGCCCCTGTACCTTCACCATCGATATCAGCTCATCGCCGCCGTCAAGCATATTGGCGGGGCCAATTATACGTTTGCCGTACGGGAAGGGAACTCATGGAGCCCGTCGACGGTCGCAGAGATCGTTCCGGCGGCACGCCAGCGTGAAGCGTTGCGAGTTGTCCTCGACACTCTTCGGCCCGAGGAGCTGGTCATTGCGGACAATATCCTCCGAATGCTTCCCCCCGTCGCTTACGGCTACAATTCAGGCAGATCCGAGCGTTTTTCCAGGAGAACGAGCCCGATGTTCGACGAGATCGGTGCCGCCGAGATCGCCGCAGACCTCACGATCACTGCTCTGCTTGAGCCAAACCGTGCAGCCCGAACGATCGCTTACAATGCCAGAAATAAAGCCAATCCGCACTTTCGAGAGGTTGTGGAAGGCCTGCTGATCGCTACCTGGCGATCGCCTTTGCCCGCGGACGCAAAGCAAACAGCAATAAAGCGCGCCG
>JBGTBC010000154.1:0-4395 GCA_041749555.1 Pyrinomonadaceae bacterium
AAATCCGTCTGAAAGAACCATTGCCTTGCTTGTGGATCAGGTAATAGCAGTAGGTTCAAAAGGATAGGGCTCATTGAAGCGATAGCTAAGTTGACGTTGTTTCGAAAAGATTAACCCCGTCAAGGCTTATACCACTCGTCCTTGAGGCCGTAAACATACCCCGCTTTAAACGCACCTCTGTCTTTAGGTTTAAGTTCGTTGGCCGCGGCCTCTGCAAGCCCTATCATATGGCGGATGTCAATGGGCCCTCGCATCTGTCGAGCATCTTTTCGCCCTTCGCGTTCACCTTGTTTTCGAGACCGTTCTGTCTCGACAGCGGTAGGAGGTTTGGCAGGTTCTGGCGTTGAATATGGAGTTGGCGGTGGGGTTGGCGTCCAAGGCCCGGGAGTAGCATAGATCGAAATCTTCTCATTACCCCCAGGCAATAACACTGGATTTTCAGTGGAAATTTCCGCTTTAGCTTTGTTCGTAGAATCAGTACCGGACTTCCTGGATTCGTTTGAGCTCGGACACCCACACGCCAGCACAAACATAACCAAAACTACCAGTGCAAGGTTTCCGCTATTATTGCCTATCATCTGCATATTTAATAAACAGCTCATCAGTCAAATCTAAAGCTGTAAGCACAAATCGTAAGCGCTCGAATTTCGTTTTCGAGTCCAATTGTTTCTCCACGTAGTATGTGTCGTTCAGTGGAAGAGCAGAGCTACATTCATCAGGATTCATCGTTAGACCAAGCTTTTTGGGAATGTCGTGCGAGAAGAATGCTTCCGGATTTAGGTCAAACAGTGACCTCAGAACTTGACCGAAGAGATCCGTCACTTGAGTCGTTTCGAGTTTCTGGTCAAAGAAGATCGCGTATTCTAACTTTTTAAACGTCGGTTCTTCAGCGTCAAAAATGTTGGTTTCCTCATATTCAGACAGTTCTTCTCCGATTTCTACATCCGGCACTTTCCAGATTTTCAAGAACCGCTCAGATATCAAATTGAATCGTCTTTCAATTTCCTCAACGTCCCATTTATCTAGACCTGAAAGATGTTTGTTCAACCAGAGTCGACTGAACTTGTAGCCCTGCTCTTTACCCTCCTCGTTCATGTCTCGCTTAGCGGTGAAATACTTGTTCCCAAGCCTCCCGTTATTCCCTGATAGCGTGAGATTCGCAATAGTATTCAGATACTTTTCTTTCATTGAAGAGTATTGATCCTCTCCCAAAACAACCTTCCATTTTGGATCGGGATTCTGCGGGAAGATGTGCTCGACAGTGATCTCCGGATTATCCACCTGAACCGGCTCCTTGTTTTCAAAATTTTCTAGCCGGTCAAGTAGATAGGCTCTATTCTTTGTTTGAATCCCGTATACGTCCCTACTTCTAAGGGCCTCAATCAATTCCTGATCGCGAGGAAATCGCTGAGTCGACGTCTTTCTCAACAGGGATCGTTGGAGGGAGGGCAGATAGTCATCATGACGGATGTCATCATAGAGCCGCATAAAGATCTTGTTGAGTCCGTGAGTCGGTAAACCCAGGATAAATCGCCGCCAAGCAAAGGACTGGATCGTCTCGAGGATTTCGATCAACGCGGCCTTCTCAATAACGCCGTTTGCATAATCATTCAGTACTTACAAGAGAAAAGGATATGCAACTGTTATTTCGAGTCGGCCGATATATCTCAATTGTCGGCGAATATCTCTGTCCACTTCCTTATCGGGATTGATCAGCTTACTGTAAAGGACGGAGTACTTTTTTATCTCTGCTAAGAGAACTTCAAGGTCGTGGACCGTTCCATTCTGATACTTCTCTTTGAATTCCGAGTACACTTTTCCCTTATTAGGGATAACTCGATTCTTCAGCGTGAGAAAATCTCGGATGAAGTCGGAGACTCTATTTGTCTTTGGCTCGTCTTGCGAGGCATTTGCCTCAATATGTCGCCAATAGTTTTCATACATCCTTGATTGGTCATCGTGTTTCAGTCCCATTAAGATGTAGTTCCGAATCAAATCAGATTGGCTAAGTTCTAGCCCTGTAGAATTCAGGCTTTCGAAAATCTTCTGCGGGTCATCTTTGCCTCTTTCCAGGGAAATCTCGACGAAGACCAATTTGTTTAGTCCCTTGAGAACACGCTCCTTATTGTCTTCTGAGATTTGTCCTTTGAAGTAATTAAAGTTGTCTATTAACTTCGAGTATCCGTCAAACACATTATCAGGATCATTGCGCAGTAGGAACTTTAGGGCCTTGTCGTTCTGCTCAATCGGTCGGAGCTTGAGCTTTTCTTCTTGCTGGGCGTGTTTGTTGATCAAGTATGTTTCTTGAATTCTGCTTTCGAGCGCCGCGTCTTTTATCTTCTTGGCTAAGAGGAGCAGCGTTATATAAATGAGTGTAATGGTGGTCAGTCGCTGCTGACCGTCGATTATTGAAAGTTCGCGAATACCAGAAGCCGAGTAAACATCATCGTGTATATAGACGATACTCCCGACGAAATGCGACGTTTCTTCTTCATTCGTTCCGACGCGAATTATGTCGTTGAGCAATTGTCTGCAATGTCCTAGACTCCAGTCGTAATTTCGCTGATACACCGGCACCATAAACTGCGTGTCAGTTTGAGCGAGAAACCTATTCAGAGGCATTTCACTAGCTTTCATATAAATTCAACTTCTTACAATCTCAAGAACCCAGAATCCACAGACCCGCCTTCAAATAAATTGCAATTTTAAATTCTTTTTAATGAGTCTGATAAGCGTCCGAGCCTGGCCCTTTCGTCCTACGCATCGATCAATTATTAGCGGGTTTTAACTCAGCCACCCCGGCTGACCGAAGTTTTGCGGCTTCCTCAATTTTTGCCGAACGGACGAACAATTGATAAAGAACATCTTTCATTAACTCAAGAAGAACCGTCGCCCGCTCCGGAGTTAGTTCGGGCAGACTCGGATGGGATGCGTCGTGCCCTCCCAGCATGATTTGTCTCAAAGCGTCAAACGTTTCGTCGTCGATTGAGGCCATCTCTTTGAGGTCTTTAATTTGCCGCTCTACTTTGTCTTTGCCTTTCGCTCCCAGACGATCCGCGCTACTTTGAATGCATCTTCGGCACATCGCTCCGAATGCATTCCAGCAAGAATTTGAGAAACAGATGCAAGCTTCCCGGAAGTCTTTTTCGACTGCTTCGGGCAAATACTCGAAGTCGAAGCCAACACTGGGTCTTTCAATTTCTTCGAAATCGTTGTAAATATGAATTTTGCTGTTATTAGTATCAAAAGTCTGAACCACAAACTTCAAAAAGACCGGTTCATTGCACGCATCACATCTATAGGCTATTCCTACCCGCTCAGGTTTGAAGCGCGTAAGAAATTCGTATCTCGGCAAAGACACAGCCGACATGTTTGAATTTTGGCCACAGTGCGGGCATCGGAGCGAGAAGTGTTTCTCGAATACGTCATTTGGATCGTTCCCGCTATTGATAATCATTAATTCTCCTGTGACGAGTACGAAAAAGCTTCGCCCGTTGCCAGACGAAGCCTCTCAAGTTTAAGCAATTAAACTGCAACTGCCGCAAGGTGGAAAGCTTGCGTCCAAAAACGTTATGGAAAGATAGCATAAACAGGACGGCTTTCAAAACAAACGGCCCGGCAAGTTGCCCGGGCCTTTTGAATCTGCCGCCCACTAAAGTGGGCTTTAAGATTTTGAGGAATGCTAACCCAGGGTTTCTGGCCAAGAAAACAGGCCAGTGTTGCACACAACGCAACCGGTACCCTGGGCTATTATCTGCCTCACCTGCGGCGAGGTAGCTGGACTACATTCCCATTCCCATGCCGCCCATGCCGCCGCCGCCCATTCCGCCCATGCCGCCGCCGTCGCCCTTTTCGTCGGGGGCGTCTGCGTTAATGGCTTCGGTCGCCAGTCTACGTTCAATACAATCACCCCGTCAACGGGCCGTGCGCTCCAGTCTTACATTCCCACTCACATGACGGGCCCCAGAATCGCCAATTTTCAGACGGCCTTTTTCTTATTTATCCACGGATCTTCATTACGATTCACGAAAAACCTACGAAGTTAATTTCGGATAGGTTGTCCACCGGTGTATGGACTTGCGTGGGTTGAGCGAACCGGTAGCGCCTATCTGAAATTTGCAAAATAACTGTTTCACCCGCATCGAGATCGCTGAAGCTGTAATATCCAAGGCGATTTGTCGACGCGACGCGAACATTTCCGGAAGAATCCACCAAAGTGATCTTCGCACCGGAAATTCCGCGTCCCGATTCCGCCAGAACCCGCCCGGAAATAGTCACAGGTGCCGCCGTCGTTACTAATCCGGGCAATGACAAGGCCACTAACCATTGATCGCCGGAATGAGAATTTGGATCTGCCCACGTCTCAGGATTACCACCATCGCCGCGGACAAATAC
>JBGTBC010000155.1:0-1757 GCA_041749555.1 Pyrinomonadaceae bacterium
CCAAAGTAGGCCCCCGGCAATTTGCAACGGCGTAGTCTCATTCCCGACAACGCTCAAGATCTCAAACGCAACGAATATCAGCAAAACCGCCGCAGTTCCGAGCCATTTTCGTCTGAGAAGCAGGCCGAAGAACAAAATGAGAAACGAGATCATAAAGGCAGCGAATAGAGCTGTGCTAAGATCACCCAGAAATAACCCGGGGAAACCGCTGATACCGGACAGGAGGCTATCGTTCATGTAGGGTATTTCGGCTGGTTTACCGATCCATACAGGAATAAAAAACCTCAAAAGACTACCCGAAATGCTCAAGATCGAAGCGGCGGTAGCTCCGATAAGCACGTCACGCCCGACAAGCGGATCGCGCCAATCACCGGCGAGCAGGCGGTTCCACGAGATGACCCGTTCCGGCGCGCTTTTTCGCATATAAGGCTCAAAGGAAAGGTACATTAGGCCGGTGATGGCGGCCCAGTAGAGAGCGCTTTGCAACCCGGTTATCAGGATTGCGGTCTCCTGCGATCCGCCGATGTGGTGTGCGGTAACGGCCCAGTAGATCATACGCACCGCGAAGACAAACAGGACGATGCGGGTCGCTCCCCTATTATCACTGCGTCCGCCACGTATATTTTTCACCGCCAGCCATCCGCTGACAAAAAGAACTCCGAAATAGAGCGAGAAGATAAGGACTGTTTGAAGTGTAAACGACGCCCCCTCGAAGCGGGTGTCAGTTTGTCCCGGCGGGATCGTCCACGGTTCGACGATCTCAAAGCTGACCAGCTTGCCGCGAAGAGCCGCAGCCTCAATGCGGATCGCAATATCGGGAGCCTCAGGGTATTTGCCCGAAAACGCCCGCCGGTCGTCAAATGCACTCGGCGGCATCCATTGCGGATCTACAGGCTCGAATGCAGCAAGGTCAAACCCCGCGTCCTTAAAAACCCCGGCCCAGTCAAATTCACCGGCTGTGGATACCGCCGGCTCATCGACCCGCGGCGGCACACCGTTGAAAAATATCAGCCGCCCTTTTGTATCGAGACTGAGCCGTGTCATACCCGGCACGATCTGAGGCGGGTCCTGTTCCCAGACCTCCCATCCGCCCCGAGGGGCAAGAGGCTTTGGGCTTGTGCGATACAAAAATTGCACGACCGCCGGCTGCCCGGTCGCAAGTCGCTGCCATCGCTCTGGCGTCTGATCGTTCTTCTTGAGGTGATTGATATAACCATAGTCAGACGTAAAACTGGAATAAGAATCGACCTGCGGATAGCCATATTTTTCGACAAGTTCGCGGCCGCGTTCCCGCAAGACATCTCCCGACTTGTCGAGCGGCACCATCCGGTACAACTGCGTGTACTTCGTGGTCAACGTGGCAAAGACAAGGGCTAAAACGACGGTGGCGAGCAAAGCAAAGGCAACAGCCGGGCGAAGCGAGCCCTTCTTTGGAGCGGCCGCAACCATCTCGGGCGACGGCGTTTGCCCGGCGTCGAGCGCGATCTGCAGCGGATTGCCGCCAGGAAGTGACATCGCGACGTTCAATGCCGTCTCCGGCCTTTGCCTCGGATCTTTTTCCAGACAGCGTTTGATGACATTCTCGACCAGCGGATCGATACCGCTTACGATCTCAGAAGGGTTTTTCGGGCTCGTCGTCGCCTGTTTGATCTGAAGTTCTCGTACCGACTCACCCTCGAACGCCTGCTTGCCCGTGAAGATCTCGTAGAGCAGCAACCCCAGCGAATAGATGTCACTTCTTTGCGTCACTTCCTCGC
>JBGTBC010000156.1:0-19222 GCA_041749555.1 Pyrinomonadaceae bacterium
CATTCTCGACATTTTCGATGCCGAAAACATTCATCAGATTGTAGGTGGCAAGATAGATCCACAGCGACCCGATATGCCGCTGGCAGACGGTCATCAGCCGCTTCCACGCTCCGAGATTCATCCGGTGCGTGAGGCGAAAGCCAAGCTTTTCTGTTGTACCGAGTACTTCGATCTCAGCCGGGCCGGGCAAAAGCGGCTTGATCAGGCTCGAGTTCTTAGTTTTTTGGAGTTTTTGGGCCATGGTGCGCGAAACGGTATTCTAGCATCCGCAACGCGGCCGCAGCATTTTCATAGACGAATCTAACCAATATTAAAATACTTCGCCTCAGGATGGTGGACGATAATAGCGGATGTGGATTGCTCCGGATCGAGCATGAATTCATCGGTCAGTTCGACGCCGATCCGCTCTGGTTCGAGCAGCTCGAAGAGCTTCGTCTGGTCCTCGATATTGGGACAAGCCGGGTAGCCAAAGCTGTATCGCGAACCTTGATAGCCCTGGTGAAATAGCTTTGCAAGCTGAGGTGCGTCAGCGTCCGCAATACCGAGCTCTTCACGAATTCGTTTGTGCCACATCTCCGCGAGAGCCTCAGCCGATTCTACTGACAATCCGTGGAAAAGCAGGTAATCCGTATAATTGTCCGACTTAAACAACTTCGCCGAATGTTCGCTCGCCTTCTTGCCCATCGTCACAAGTTGGAATGCCACGACATCGATCCTGCCCTCCGTGTCAGAACCGGGAGCGGTAGCGACTGGGTTCTTTGCCGAAAAATAATCAGCCAAACACAAATTATTACCGCCCCGCTGCTCGACCGGCTGCCGCGGGAATGTGAATCGCATCCGCTCGGTCTTTTCGTCATCCCGATAAATGATCAGGTCATTACCACTCGATTGGCATGGAAAATATCCGTAAACAAGCTTTGCCTCAAGCAGTTTTTCGCGTATGGCCTGTGCCTTGATCTCGGCAAATTTTGGATAAACCGTCTCTTCAAGCACTTGAGTATATTCTTCAGGCGACTTCCTTCCCTGCTTATACTGCCACTGGCCCTTAAAAAGAGCGGTTTCGTTGATGAAATCAAAGACTTTAGTGAGATCGCGGATCTCAACAACTTTTGACCCGTAAAATGGAGCCTTTGGCACTTGCTCGATCGAGGACACTTCAGATCTGGTCGTGTGCGTGGTATCGCCTGTCGCACTTGTCGAGACCCGAGCGGCTGCCTTGCCAAGCTTTGCGTCCTCACCGACAAGGTCCTCGGCGTCTGCAACTGTCTCAATGCCGCCGTCCGAGAGAACCACCCCGTCACCCGCAGCGGGTGCCACCCCTCCTTCGTAAGGAGGGGAGCTTTCAGAACCGTTTGTCGCAACCGCTCTAACCTTCTCTGCGTCCTCTGCGATCTCTGCGTTTACAGTATCTCCTGAAGTCAGCTGATCCATCGCGTGAAGCCCGTCAAAAGCGTCGCGTGCATAAAAGAGCTTTCCGTTATAGAGCGGTATAAGATCATTATCCACGTATCTGCGATTGAGTGCGGCCCCGCCCAGGATGACGGGCACATTGATGCCGCGTTCGTTCATCAGCTCGAGATTATCACGCATTATGAGCGTCGATTTCACGAGCAGGCCGCTCATGCCAATCGCATCCGCCCCAGTCTCTTCCCACGAACGCAAGATGTCATCGATCGGCTGTTTGATGCCGAGATTTACTACCTTGTAGCCGTTATTCGTCAGAATGATATCGACAAGATTCTTGCCAATGTCGTGCACGTCACCCTTGACGGTCGCGAGCACCAGAACGCCCTTATTTGAGCCCTCGACCTTCTCCATAAACGGTTCGAGAAACTTAACCGCGGCCTTCATCGACTCAGCCGATTGCAGCACGAACGGAAGCTGCATCTGGCCGGATCCGAAAAGATCGCCAACCGTTTTCATTCCGTCAAGCAAAATATCGTTGATGATCTCAAGCGGCGGATATTTCTCCAGTGCAACCTTTAGTGAATCCTCCAGGCCGATCCTTTCTCCGTCGATGATGTGGTGTTTCAGCTTCTCCTCGATCGGCAGATTCGAGATGTCGGGCTTGATCGACTGGGCCGATTTACCCTGAAACATATTCGAAAAATCGCCGAGCGGGTCATACGTGCAAATATCGCCCTCAAACTTTCGCCGGTCATAGATCAGGTCGCGGGCCGTGTCGATCTCAAGCTCGGAAAAACGCATTAGCGGAAGTATTTTCGAGGCATTGACAATGGCCGAATTCATTCCGGCCTCGACGCAGTCGTGGAGAAAAACGGAATTTAGGACCACGCGTGCCGCCGGATTGAGGCCAAAGGAGATGTTAGAAACTCCGAGGATAATATTCGCCTCGGGCAATTCTTCGCGGATCTGCCTGATCGCCTCGATCGTCTCGACAGCATTTTTCCGATCTTCCTCGATACCGGTCGATATCGGCAACGCGAGCGGGTCAAAGAAAATATCGTGCCCCGGTATGCCGTTCTCAGTCGCCTGTGCGTAAGCACGGCGGGCAATCCTGATCTTGTCCTCCCGCGTCCGTGCCATGCCCTCTTCGTCGATCAGGCCGATAACTACACCCGCACCGAAGCGTTTGGCGAGGTCGAGCACTTTTAGAAAACGCTCTTCGCCGTCCTCATAATTCGTCGAGTTGAGCAGCGATTTGCCGCCGGCGTGCTCAAGGCCGGCTTCCATCTTTTCCCACTCGGTCGAATCGAACATCAGCGGGATCTTGACCGCCGTCGCCAATCGAGATGCCAGCTCGTGCATGTCCGACACACCGTCGCGGCCGACAAAATCGACATTGATATCGAGAATGTGAGCACCCTCGCGTTCCTGTGATTTGGCGAGGCTCACAAGCCCGTCCCAGTCCTCTGCATCGAGCAAGTCACGCATCTTCTTGGAGCCCGAAGCATTGACCCGTTCGCCGACGATCAGGAATGAAGCATCCTGCGTGTATGGCTGCTGGAAATATATCGACGAGGCCGAAGGCACGAGCGTCGCGTTTCGCTGCTTTGGCGATAATTGCCCGACTTTCTCGATAACTTTCTGAAGATGCTCGGGCGTCGTGCCGCAGCATCCGCCGACGATATTCGCCCCAAAATCCTTTGCAAAATGCTCGACCTGTGCCGCGAAACTGTCGGGAGTTTCGTCATAATGCTGCTTGCCGTCTTTGACCTCAGGCAAACCAGCATTTGGGAGCACGGAAACTGGCAGCGGTGAATTCTCGCATAAATACCGAAAACTGTCGGTCATATGCTTCGGTCCGGTGCCGCAGTTCATTCCAATAACATCGATCGGGAAAGGCTCAAGCGCCGTCAGTGCCGCTCCGATCTCGGTGCCGTTCAACATCGTGCCGAAGATCTCGATAGTTACTTGTGCAATGACCGGAATTCTCATTCGGTGCTTTTCGAAATGCTCGAAGATCGCCGCGAGTGCGGCCTTTGTCTGCAGCAGGTCCTGGCACGTCTCGACGATCAGAACATCGCTGCCGCCGTCTATCAGGCCTCTAACCTGCTCGCGGTACGCATCTTTCAGTGCCGGATAGGTGATATGTCCGAGCGTAGGCAGCTTGGTCCCGGGCCCGATCGAACCCGCTACAAATCTCGGCCATTCGGGTGTGGAATAATCCGATGCGATCCGCTTAGCCAATTCGGCCGCACGTTTATTCACGTCATACGTTTTATCCGCGATCCCAAACTCAACCAACACGACCTCGCTGCCGCCAAAGCTGTTGGTTTCGATGACATCGCAGCCGACATCGAGGAAGTTCTTATGCACCGTCTCGATCGCGTCAGGCCGCGTATAAAGCAGGTTCTCAGAGCAATTCTCAAAATTCGGCCCGCCCCAGTCATCGATCGAAAGATTCAACGACTGCAAAAACGTCCCCATCGCACCGTCGAAGACGATGATTTTTCGCTTTAGGATGTCTAAGAAGTTCATAAACTACGTCAACTCATGATGACGCGAGACTAGCTCTCTGAATGTGGCGATTTCGTCATCATTTCTAAAATAGCGCTTTGGAATAGGCGTGAAAATACTCTGGTCGCTGAACAACATGAAATCTTTCTTCGATTCCCTGACCTTCAAATATCCCTTCCAGGAGAGGAAACTTCGGCCGAACTCACCCACAGACTCGACACCGGCTTCGGTAAAAACGAAGTCTGAACTCCGGGCCATATTCGCCGTAGCTCTGGCCGTTAGGAATAGGTCAAGAAGGAACAAGAGCATTACCAGTAATGGCGCCCCGACCAAGAGCACAACTGCAAATACTCTTGAGCTTCCTGACTGATTGTCGGCCATAAAACGAGAACCAATTGAGACGAAAAGGAGGACAATCAGAAATGTCCATACGCCAGCCAAAATATCCCGTTTGCCTGCTGGTTCCACATCACCCTTAGCAGGTCGCGACGTGTTACATGAACACCTTCGAGCTTTATTGGTGTGATGAACATTACCAAATCAAAAAACCCTGCACTAATAGCACAGAGTTTCGTTACACTTCTCGAGTCTACTCTCTGCTGTTTAGCGTTTGTTTTACGTGGCCGCAAGTCGCAATAACTCACCACGTCGAATCATCAAGTTTACAAATAGTAACTCAATGTAGTCAACAGCGGCAACTTTTTGGGCCCCTCCGAGTGAAACCACGGATGCGGCAGCGAATGGAGATCGGACAAAAGAATAAACGCGTCAATCCTAACCTAGTTGGAATTGACGCGTTCTGAAAATATCGCTTTTGTATGATCGTGCTAGCTTCGAGTTGACTACCTGCAATGGGTCAACAACCCTTAGCAATAGCCAAGCAGAAAAAATACGAGCAAAAATATGAGGATCGTCGAGATCACTCCTCCGCCAAGTTTCCAGGCTGCAACTCCAGCCAATCCGCCGCGTACCAGATTATTCATAGTTAATGTTCTCCTTGACCATAATCCTATAAAATAAAGAGGTGCACGACTGTATGCCGGAACACATACACTTCTCGTCTAACGGCGCGGCCGATCTATGAATGGAATTATTGGTATCACAATAATTGTTGGGCTTTTGACCATTATCGGGAGTTTGGCTCTCGGAATTTTTGCTTATCGGTACTATTGGGGCGAGCGGGGCGCTCCGCCTCTAACCGGAGAAGAGCGACGGCGGCAAAAGGAGATCGAGCTGCGGGAACGTGCAGGTCAGATCGAATATGCAAAAAAGCATCCGTTTCGGCCGCGAAGTCCGGATTTTTGGAATAATCAGAAACGGTGATAGGGGTTATAAGCGAGACCGAGGAATATCCAAGAATTTGGAACTTATTTTTTTCTGGGGCGTGTGCATTATTGTGATCCCGCTAAGTTGTGTAGCGGAAACCATGAACACTCACTCGAGGCGGGCCGATGCCCGCCTCTTTTTTTAAGATAAAACACTTCGATGACTCAATTGGAAGGCAAAAAAAGCCGCGGATGGCCCGCGGCGTGGAATCCGTCATTAGATATGACTCACTTCTGGGTCATGTATTTATAAGCCATCGATGCAATATCGTCGAGTGAGCTGCCGTCGCGGTTCTGGTCAAGCATGCTCGAGGCAAGGTCGAGCATCGATCCCCCCTGCTCCGGCTGGGCCTGCGACTGAACTCCGCCCAGCATTCCGCCGAGCACCCCGCCGAGCCCGCCAGCCCCGACGTTCTGTTCCTGCTTCTGACGTCCGAGATAGCCCATTACGATAGGTGCAAGGAACATAAGGATCTGGGCGACCTGGCCCGTGTCCAGGCCCGACTTTTCGCTGACTTGTTGGGCAACCTGGCCCTGGCTCCCGCCGAGGATGTGGCCGAGAATTCCACCCGCGTCAGCCTGTCGCGGAGGCGCTGCCTGTTGGCCGCCGCCGAATATCATTCCCGCAAGCCCGGCGAGGTTATCAAGGACACCGGCGTGATTGTCCTGCTCAAGGGCGTTGTTCAGGCTCTCAGCTCCCTGCGGTGTCGCCGCGTTATTCGCCAACCCGTTTATGAGCATCGGCAGAGCCGCTTGTATGGCTGCATTTACCATTGAGTTGTCGGCCCCGACATTTTGACTAATTTCGTTGACCGCCTGGGTTCCCTTTTCGGGTCCGAGCAGGTCTTGTATTGAAAACATAATTTCGCCCTCCTGATTTCTGAATTGGTTCACTCGCCGATATAGTAAATGAATTACGATATTTTACCACGCATGACTCTCCGCCGCACCAGAGGCCGATCCACAAGAATTCCTACGATATCCGCAGCAGCAGCGGGTATTGTTTTGTGCGTTGTCCTGGCGTCATCTTGTTTTCTCTGGCAGGGTGGCGGCCAACGAACAAAACTCGGACATGTAGGTACGGAGGCAGGAATAAACGGTGAATTTGGTGAGCCATTCGGTATTGCGGTACGAAATGGAGCGACCTATGTATCGGACGGAGGGACCGACCGCGTTTGGCGGCTCGATGCGGCGGGCCCGGCCGTATTCGCTGCCGGACTAAATACGCCGTCAGCGATCGCCTTTGACAACGGCGGTAATTTGATCGTCGCCGATACCGGTTCACACACGATACGCTCGGTAAATAATGCGGGTGTGATAAATGTTATCGCCGGCATTGCCAGGCAGCCGGGGTCGACGGACGGCAATATTGATGCTGCAAGATTCAACGCCCCGATCGGCGTGGTTACCGATAAAAACGGCCGCATATACGTCGCAGATACCTACAATGATCGGATCAGAGTGATCGAGAACGGCACCGTATCGACGCTGGCGGGCAGTACGCGGGGCTTTGCTGACGGCAGCGGGGATAGCGTGAAGTTCGACACGCCGACAGGACTCGCTATGTGGCAGGACAGGCTGCTCGTGGCCGATACCGGAAACGGCCGGATACGTGTGGTTGAGCCCGACGGACGCGTTTGGACGCTCGCCGGCGTCGGACCGGGCAGCATTAGGGATGGCCTCCTGTCGCAGGCCGGACTTCATCAGCCCTCGGCGATCGCAGTTGATGAGACGGGCACGATCTATTTCACTGACGGAAATGCGGTCAGAAGCATTTTTGCGGCGCCGTTCCCTCTGGTTCAAACCTTGTCCTCGCTGCGGCGTGGAATTTCGGACGATGTCGCCAGCCGGTCACAGTTTAACAGGCCTTCCGGGCTCGCTGTCCTGGATGACGGCAGCGTGCTGGTCGCAGACAGCGAGAATGGACTCGTTCGCCGATTCACCGCTGAAGATCTCGGCAAGCAGATCAATACCGACCAGATCGCCAGGCTTCGTGGCGATCCGACCGAGTTTCGCAATGCCGCGCCGCCCAGATGGCCCTATGACCCACCTCAATCCGTTCGTGATATCGCCGGGACCCTGGGTGAGATACGCGGCGAGATCAGTGAGGAGAACGATCAGGTTTGGTTTCATAACGGCCTGGATATAGCGGGAGGCTACGGCGAAACTGCTCGGTTCATGAGGGACGAAAAGGTCCTTAGGCCGCAGGCCGCTGAAAATTTCGGCACCTTGCGTGAGCTGCTGCGGATGCCTTCGCTCGGGTATGTTCATATTCGGCTCGGACGCGATCAAACGTCCCTGCCATACGACGATTTCAGATTTTTATTCGAACAAGATCCGTCGGGAAAATTGACGAACGTCCGAGTACCGCGGGGATCAAAATTCAACGCTGGCGAGCCCATCGGCACGCTTAATGCTATGAATCACGTGCATCTGATCGCCGGCCGCAGCGGTCATGAGATGAATGCCCTCGACGCTCTTATCCTGCCCGGTATTTCCGATAACCGGCCGCCAACTATCGAAACGGTCGCATTTTTCGACGAGAATTGGCGGGAAATCGAAACCGACGGCGAAAAATCGCGTATAAACCTCTCGGGAAAGATACGCGTAACCGTTCGAGCCTACGATCAGGTGGACGGAAACGCCGATCGCCGGCGTTTAGGCCTCTATAAATTGGGTTATCAAGTGTTCCAGCCGGGCTCACAGCCCGCTGAGCAGACAGAATGGACAATTTCGTTCGATCGGCTGCCTACACCTGAGTTTGTTCCGATGGTTTACGCAGTGGGCAGTCATTCAGGGGCGACAGGTGTTACGGTATTCAATTTTATCGTTACAAACAAGGTCGCCGGGGACAATGCCTCCGAAGGTTTTATCGACACCGATTTGCTTGATAACGGCATCTATAATTTACGCGTCTACGCAGCAGACTATTTTGGGAACACATCCACTAAGGACATTACTTTTGAGGTAAATAAATGAAAAATTTGCTTGTACTTCTGTTTTTGGCAGCATTGTCGGCCGGGGCCGTTCCCGCCGCCTCTGTCGGCCCGAATTCCATTCGCATTACGCCGCCAGCTCCGAAATTTACGGATGCCGAACGCCACGCGGAACTCGCAAAACGGCGCGCGGCCGTCGCGGCAAAGATGTCTGATAAAAGCATGCTGATACTTTTCAGCGCCGAGTCAAAGCTCTATACGAATGACGTCGATTACGTTTACAGGCAGGAGAATAACCTCTATTACCTCACCGCCCTCAAGCAGATCGGGGCAACACTCGTGATAGCTAAGGACGGTGGCACCGTGACAGAAACCCTTTTCCTTCCCAAACGCGTTCCCATCCGTGAAACCTGGGAGGGCCGTATGTATTCACGAGAGGACGCAACCAGACTTTCGGGCCTGAAGCTCATTATTGACTCGTCCGAACGCGATACTTTTCTACAGGCTGTAAAGGAAAGGAAGGCTTTTTCCTCCAAGGATGGTGCTGTCATGATCGACGCAACCGCTGCCAAAATCTATCTGCTGCTGCCAATGACCGAGCGGGACACCAACGGCCACCGAGAGTTTCGCGTCGAGAATGAATTTTCAAAAGGCCTGACCGGTGCAGCGGTTGAGAACGCCCAACCGATATTTGCCGATCTGCGACACATCAAATCGCCATATGAACTGAAGCTTCTTCAGCATGCGATCGATATTTCGAATGAGGCCCATATGCGGGCGATGGCGACAATTGGAAATCTTTCGATGGAGTATGAGGTTCAGGCTGAGGTCGAATATACATTTCGACGCCGAAATGCCGATTTCTGGGGTTACCCTTCGATCGTCGGTTGTGGGCCAAACGCAACCACCCTCCATTATGTCGAATCTCAGGGAGAGCTTAAAAAAGGCAGTTTGTTACTGATGGACGTAGGAGCGGAATACGACCATTACACGGCCGATATAACGCGCACTTTTCCGGTTAACGGAAAATTCTCCAAGGAGCAGGCTGAGATCTATCAGATCGTATATGACGCACAAGAGGCCGCCGCTAAAGCAACAAAGCCGGGAGCGACTTTTCAGCAAGTTTCAGCCGCCGCCAACGATGTCATCCGAGACGGCTTGCTAAAACTCGGCCTGATAACCGAACCAAGCCAGGTCCGAATTTGGTACATGCACGGGCTCGGCCACTGGCTGGGTATGAACGTCCATGACGTGGGCAGGTACGGCGCTCCGCTGCAGCCGGGCATGGTTTTCACCAACGAACCCGGGATCTACATTCGTGAAGACGCGCTCGATAATTTGCCCGACACGCCTGAAAACAAGGCTTTTATAGCAAAGATCCGTCCTTCGTTCGAAAAATATAAAAATATCGGTGTCCGTATCGAAGACGATATGCTTGTTACGGCTACCGGAGTCGAATGGATGAGTAAGGACCTGCCCCGCACAATAGCCGATATCGAAGCCTTTATGGCAAAGGCTCCGAAAGAGATCGCCATGCGGCCGAGGTTCGGGCCCGGCCCGGTCACTGTATTTCTCGATCACTCAGCGGGAGTCAGCAATTCATGGCCGAGAGGCCTAATAGATCTAACCAGGCCAGTTAGTGGCCGAACTTTAAGATCGGGACACAAGCATTCTCACTCCACAAGTTAAATTAGTTTCCGACAGCAAGAGAGGAGGCGGCCCACCGGCCGCCTTCTTCGTATTCATTGACTAACTCGGCGGAAAACGATACACAGAGATAACGGAATTTTGGCAAAAGCGACCATGAAGACCTCAATTAGTGATAAATCACTGCCGCTGGTGATAGTCAACCCGCGCTCGGCGTCGGGAGCGACCCGGGAAAAATGGTCGATGACCGCGAGTGAGCTTCGGGCACATTTTGGGCCTTTCACGGTCGCGTTTACGAGGGCACCGGGGCACGCGATCGAGCTGGCAGAACGTGGAGCCAAAAGTGGTCGCTCCTTCATAATCGCCTGTGGAGGCGACGGAACGGTCAACGAGGTCGCCAACGGCATCTTGAACTCGGGCATTGACGTGGAACTCGGGATACTTCCCTCGGGTACCGGCGGCGATTTTCGCCGAACGATCGGCATCCCGCGTTCGAATCGTGAGGCTGCCGCTTGTCTGCGTACCGGTAAGACAAGATCCATCGATGTGGGGAAGGTGACCTTTTCCGATCACCAGGGTAAGACCGTATCGCGGTACTTCCTGAATGTTTCTTCGGTCGGCCTGGCTGCCGATGTGATCAAACGGGTGAAATCAGCGAAAGCGTTCGACTGGCTGCCCGTCGAATCCTTTCGCGGCCGTGCTAATTTTGCGGTTTCGGCTTTGCAGGAGGTCATCGACCTCGATCCATTCCTTGTTCGAGTACGATTCGATGACGGCGATGAACGCACTCTTCAGACGATCGCCTTCTGCATCGCCAATTCCCGCTTTTTCGGCGGTGGTATGATGATCGCACCAGACGCCAAGATCAATGACGGTCTGCTGGATGTCGTCAATATCGGTGATATCGGCACCGCGAAGATCCTCATTAACGCTTATTCGATCTATCGGGGGACACACCAGAGCCTCGCCGAGGTGAAAAGCACATTGGCGAAAAAGATCGAGATCTCATCCGCAGACCAATTCGGTAATATATTGCTTGAAACCGATGGTGAGTTGCCCGGCAAACTTCCCGCCATTTACGAAGTAATACCAAACGCCCTCCGTGTCCGAGTTCCAGGAAAGCCCTGAATCCCGCTGTTACAATACGGGTTACATAATTGTTACAAACTGATTTGATTTAGGCTTCTCGGATTACTTAAACTTAGCCCATTCGCCTTTATCTCGAATGAGCTTTTTCACCAAGTTTTTCACCGTCATTTTGTTCTTGGCCGGATTCTCTTTGTCCTCGACTGCTCAAATACTGCCGCCCGATGATGACGATGTTCAGTCGTGGAATGATATACAACTAACGGTCCCGGTAAGTAAGAAAGTCGATCTTTCCCTTTCAACCACATATAGGTTTGGTGAGGACCTCACCCGGTTCAACGAAGGCCGGGTGGGAGCGGGAATTGGGGTGAAATTACACAAATCGTTCACGGCCACAGCCGGATATACTTTCATCAAATCCAGAACTCTGACGGGTAGATTTCGCCGGGAGAATCGGTATCACCTCGCTGGAACTTATAAGTTTCCTTTCAAAAAGTTTGGGCTCTCGCACCGCAGTCAATACGAATACCGGGATCTCGGACCGATCAAGGTTTGGAGATATCGGCCCTCTATCACTTTCGAAAAAGCACTTCCCCAGTCCTGGCTTTCAAAAACCTCATTTTTTGTGACCGAAGAACCTTTCTATTCCTCTGCAACGGGAAATTTCGCTCGTAACCGCCTGAGTTTAGGGCTCAAGAAGACTTTTAATCGGCACTTCTCGCTGGATGTCTATTTCCTACGGCAAAACGACCGTTTTTCAATTCCCGGCGATGTGAATGTCATTGGTACCGCGTGGAAGTTTAGTCTTTGATCGATCATCGACGCGGGAGCGAACGCCGCTACATACCCACCTCCAATTACTGCCGAACATTTCCGGCCGCTTATGGAAAGGTACCGTGGCCTTGCTCAAAATGCGATTGAGTAATACCATTACGGCACCGCTCTTGATTCTTTATGTCTAAATCTTTCTGCCAGCTACTCATTGAATCTTTCGATTCCCGGCCAGATAAAGTCGCGATGCGAATCGTTGGAAGCGACGACGAGGTCTATACGTTTGCTGAGATGCTGAGGCAGATCAGGGCCGTTGCGTATCGGCTCGGCCAGGAGAAAGTGGGGTTCGGCGACCGCGTCGCTTTAATTGGCGAAAATCACCCATCATGGGCCATAGCTTACCTCGGGACGCTTTATCATGGTGCCGTCTGTGTTCCACTCGACCCTCACGGCGAGATCGAGACTATTACGAATTTCCTTGAGAATTCTGAATCGAAGATCGCCTTTTTATCACCGGATCAGACAGAGCGGTTTGGACAGATCGAGGAAAAACTGGGCCGACATATCCCCGCAGTGGTGTGGAATCTGGAACGTTCGACGAATGGATTTCAGAATTTCAATGATTGGTCGTCGACCGATTTCCCTGAGAGCTTTTCGAAAGAGGTGCCAAAGGCTGCCGGAAAGGACACTGCTCTACTGATCTACACAAGCGGAACAACGGGCACGCCAAAGGGTGTTCCGCTGACCCACGGCAATATAGTTGGTGAGCTTTCGGGGGTCAATGACATTCTCAAGCTTTCCGACAAAGAACGTATCCTCAGCCTGCTGCCGCTCTTTCACGCGTATCTGCAGATCGTAAATCTCTGGGTCGCCACCACATTTGGCCCTCAGGTCGGATATCTGAAAGAGCTGACGCCCGCAGAATTGAGCGAGTCGATGAAGGTCTTTAAGCCGACGATCCTCACGACGGTGCCGAGGCTCTGGTACATATTTCATAAGAAGATCTTCGACGCCGCCGCTGCGAAACCCAAGCCTGTTCAGATGCTCTTTCGGGCAATGCTCGCTACTAACGGCCTGATGAGAAATACGTTTAACGTTAATCTCGGCTCTAAACTCTTCGGGCAGGTGCATGAATCTTTTGGCGGTAACCTCAGGATCGCGATCTCGGCGGGTTCGCGTTTTGATGAATCAGTCGCCCAGGATTTTCACCGGCTCGGATTCACAATTATTCAGGGTTACGGGCTGACGGAAACAAGCGGCGCGGCAACCGCGACGCCTGAGGATGATAACCGCGTCGGTTCGGTCGGCAAGCCGATGAAAGGTGCCGAGATCAAGCTCCTCGATCCCGATAAAGATGGCGTCGGAGAGGTGTTGATACGGGGAACGATGGTTTTCGATGGCTACTACCAGAATCCCACGGCTACGGCTGAGGCATTTACTGAGGATGGATGGTTCCGCTCCGGCGATCTGGGCAAGATCGACAAGGATGGCTTCCTTTACATTGTAGGCCGAGGCAAGGACGTGATCGTGCTCCCATCAGGCAAGAATGTCCATCCCGAGGACCTCGAAGTACACTACCTGAAGTGCCCTCTTGTCGAGGAGATGGCCATTATTGGGGTCGAGGATGAAAGCGAAGGAAGGGCCGGGACCGAGAGGCTGGCTGCCGTTGTTGTGCCGGATTTTGCATATCTCAAACAGGCCGGCATCGCTAATTCGAAGGAAGCCATCCGCCACGCACTTGATAATATCGGCCGCGAACTGCCTGAATATCAGCGAGTTCGCGACTATATCATCCGCGTCGAGCCGCTGCCGCGGACGGCAACCAACAAGGTCAAGCGCTTTCAGCTCAAGAAAGAGGTGGAATCGGGCGAGATCGCCAGGGACGCAAAAGAGGTCAAAGCCTGGGAGTTCTCGGTCGAGGACAAAGCTTTGATCGAATCGAATACAGGCAAATCGGTGCTCCAGGCTATCAGGCAAAACGCCCAGGGCGTCGAAACGATCCATCCAAAAATGAATCTCGAGATCGACCTCGGCCTCGACAGTCTGGCCCGTGCGGAAACTTTTGCCTCACTTGAACAGGCGTTTGGAACTGAATTCGAAACAGACGAGGCGGCACAGGCTCTGACAGTAGCGAACGTTATTGAACTATTAAATAAACACGGCGGCGAAGATGTGGAAGCAATGTCGCTCGAACTCAACTGGGGAAAGATCGTTCGTGAAGCCGATGATGAATTTCCCGAGGTTCGCGCCGTACTGCGTGATCGTCCGGTGTTTTCGGCTTTTGCGTTTATTGTCTATCAAGGATTCAATCTGTTCTTTCGCGTTTTTATGCGGCTGGAAGTTGCGGGCGCCGATAAGCTTCGCGATCTGAAACGGCCGTACTTGATCTGTCCTAATCATCAGAGTTTTCTCGATCCGTTCGTTCTTTGTTCGAATTACCCTTATTCACTTTTCCGAAACATTTTTCACGTAGGAGCCAGCGAGTTTTTTAATAATTCATTTACCCGGGCGATCGCACGAATGATGAATGTTGTACCCGTAAATCCCGATACCGAACTCATGCGTGCCATGAAGGCCGGGGCCATCGGACTTAGACACGGCAAGGTGCTAAATATCTATCCGGAAGGCGAAAGGGCCTTTGATGGCGAACTGCATGAATTTAAGAAAGGCGCTGCGATCCTGGCGACCGAGCTTGACCTGCCTATCGTCCCCGTTGCTCTCGACGGTCTCCATAAGGTGTGGGCACGGCGTTCGTGGAAGATCCGCCCGGCCAAGGTTAAGATCCGCATCGGTGAGCCTTTTTACGCCCGCGATATTCTCGAGGAAAAGACGACAGGGGCCGAATTGACAGACGAAGGCCGCTACGAAGCGGTTACGGCCCATCTAAAGCAAACTATCGCTGATATGATCGCTGAAATGCGAAAATAGTTACAATTTCATATAAGGAACCGTTTCACTATGACCACTACCTCTATCTTTTGCGGTGTAATACTGATCCTGATAGGCCTGATCGGCTATCTTTACGGGAGCAGCCAGGGCTCGGGCAGTCCAACGGCACTGATTCCCGCGGCCTTCGGCCTGGTCCTGCTTTTATGCGGAGTAATTGGTGGTATGAAAGAGGGACTTCGCAAGCATGCAATGCATGTTGCCGTAGCTGTCGCCCTTTTGGGATTTATTATGATCGTCAGCCGTTTGGCGATGCAATTCAGTTCAATGACTATGTCTGCGGCCGTGATATCACAGATCGCGATGGCGATCGTCTGTTTGATCTTCGTATTGGCCGGGGTTTCGTCATTCGCCCGGGCTCGAAGCGAGCGATTGAAGACCTAACAAAACTTATTTCTGGATACGGTCAAGAACTATCTCGACTGCAAGGCCGTCCCTCGTGTTACTTGCGGTGATCGAGCCTTTGTGCGCCTTGACGGCGCGCTCAGCGATGGCAAGGCCGAGGCCGATGCCACCCGTTCTGCGTTCGCGGGCTTCGCCCACACGGTAGAACGGCTTGAATAAGTTCACTAATTCCTCTTCCGGTACGCCGCCGCCATGGTCGGAAACCCTCAGGACGGCCCTGCCATTCTGAGCGGTAAGTGCCACGTCGACCACGGTCCTGTCGGCCGTGTACTTGACGGCATTTCTAAGCACGTTTTCGACCGCACTTCGAAGTAAATTTTCGCTGCCCATTACCGCACAACTGTCAGCCGTCGAAACCTCTACGAACTTACCTTTCGCCTGAGCTTCAAAATCGGCATCTGCTGCAACATCACGGACGATCTCAGCCAGGTCCAGGCGTACCCGTTCTACTTCTTCGGCTCCGCTTTCAAGTTTTGAGAGCGTCAGCAGCCGCGAGATCATATCGTTCAGACGGGTCGATTCCGCTTCGATACGATCCAATATAGGACCGCTTTCGGCACCCGATTTCTGCCTCGCGATCTCAAGCGCGACATTCATCCTTGCCAGCGGCGAGCGAAGTTCGTGGGATATATCGCGGGTCAATCGTTGCTGCGAGGTGACAAGCGATTCGATACGTTCGGCCATCTCATCGAAATCGCGGGCAAGGTCGGATAACTCATCCCGCCGATTCCCTACACGGCCTGCAACGCGCGTCGAAAGGTCGCCGGCAGCAAGCTTATTCGTCGCCTCGCGAAGCTTTCGTATAGGCGAAGTAAGGTATAGGGCCAGCAGGTAACAGAGCAGCACAGCCGTCGCGAGCAATCCCGCCAGACGTACATAGCCCGGTGTCGAACCCCAAAAAAGTGCCTGTGGCGGCTGACGTTCCCATGAGAACATCAGTATATAGCGTCTTCCGTTCGGAAAATCGACCGGCGCAGCACCGAGCGAGCGCTCTTCGGCAGAAAAGTGGGTCTCTATATCACCACTCGCCATTGTGCGTTCGATCAATTCCGGAGCCCGCGGCGAATCGATAGGCTCTCCGAACCAAATTGAACCATCCGCCCCTAACAGACTCACCGGCCTGCGTGTATCAAGGTCCCTGAGACGATTAAGAAAGGTTCGGAGCCCTGCTTCGCCTTCTACGTTGACGATCTGAGTTGCCGTGCCGCTGTAGACCGTCAACTGGTTACGGGTCGATCGTTCGAACCGGTTGACCATTGGCTCCGTCTGAAAAGTTCGTGTAACAAATATGATCACACCGACCATCAATGCGATCGCTGCGAGAAACCAGAGGAATATCTTAAAAAACAACTTCATACTACGGTGTATATATAACCAACAGAGCGGATTGTCTTGATTCGCTCACTTCCATCCGCACGAACGCCAAGCTTCTTACGCAAATTGCTTATGTGCATATCAAGGCTTCGGTCAAAGGGCGATAATTTTCTCTCAAGCACGCTCTCGCTGAGATCTTCCTTCTTAACGACTTTTCCCGCTTCACGCAGCAGATCATGCAGCAATCCAAACTCAACAGACGTCAGGTTGATCTCCGTACCATCGATCGTAACCACTCGTGACGATGGCGAGATCTTTACGCCATCTACCTCGATCACCTCATTTCCATCAAGTTCGTCGCCCGTAACAACAGTTCGCCTCAGAATCGCCCTGAGCCGGGCCGCTAACTCCCGCGGGTTGAACGGTTTGGGCAAATAATCGTCCGCTCCGATCTCGAGGCCAACGATCCGCTCCATATCATCGCCGCGTGCGGTCAACATTATCACTGGTAATTTCGATTGCTCTCGGAGACTTCGAAGGACATCGAAGCCATTCATCTTCGGCAGCATAACGTCGAGTATCGCCATGTCATATTCACCCGACAAAGCTGCTTCCAATCCCGATTCACCGTCATTGACGCACGAGATCTCAAACCCTTCTACCGTCAGGTATTCTGAAACCAGCTCACATAGCTCCTCGTCGTCATCGATGATCAGAATCTTATCCATCCATCTGCATTCTACGTCATAAAATCGACGAAATGGGCGGTTTTACAATTCTTTACACAAACTAACAGTATGTATACATTCGCGATCACAGTGGATTCGTTTGACTTCTTGAAAGCGGAATGGTCCGCCGGCTGATTTAAGTTGAAGGAGTCAATAATGAAAAAAGTAGTAATTGGGATCATCGCCCTGACGTTACTCGTCGCTGGATCGATCTTTGTTATCGCACAAAGGTCGGCCCCCAAAGATCGAGGGGGCATGGGTTTTGGAAAGGGCAAGGGCCATGAGATGGGAATGCCATTGCGCGGTCTCGATCTGACTGAGGAACAAAAAGCCAAGGTCAGAGAGATCGTCGACCAGAGCAGATCTTCAGTTGATCCGCTAAAGCAGCAGATGCGTGACGGGCGTGCAAAACTTGCGGAACTTTCGCAATCGGGCTCATTCGATCAGGCGCAGGTTGAAGCTCTTGCTTCAGAACAAGGAAAATCCATGGCCGGCTTGATAGTTGAAAAACAAAAGACCCGGGCAGCGATCTTTTCGCTTTTGACGGACGAACAGAAAGTCAAAGCGGCTGAAGTTCACAAAGCGAAGGCCGAAAGACGTGGAAAACGACGAGGGCATGGGCACGAAAATAAAGAAGAGTAGATCACTTGATCTATCTTGATCTATATGGACTAAGGGCTTCGCGAAATAGCGGGGCCCTTTTTATGTCTGCACGATCTGTCCGCCGATCATCGTAAACGCAACGTTGCCTTCCCGGTCGAGACCGACAATGTCGGCCCGCTTGCCAACCTCGATCGATCCGCGACTTTCCTCAAGTCCCAGAAGCCGGGCAGGATTGCGGGATGTCATCTTCGCGATCTCGTCGTAGCCAAATCCAAGTTCGTGCATTAACTTTGCCCCTTGAAGCATTGTGCTTACAGATCCGGCGATCGAGCCTTTGTCATTCCGAGTGCGTCCTTCGATCACAGAAACACTTCCGCCCCATAATTCATAGACTCCGTCACCCAATCCGGTTGGAGCAATCGAATCGCTGATTATCGTCACCTTATCGACCGACTTTGCTCTACAAGCCATCGCCGCGATCCTCGGATCAAGATGCACTCCGTCAGCGATGATGTCGAAGGTTACGTCAGGGTTAGAAAGTCCCCAACCCACCGCTCCGACGCTGCGATGATGAAGCCCGGACATAGCATTGAAAAAGTGCGTCATATGACGTGCTCCCGCTTCTAACGCCTTGTCCAACACACCCGGGCCCGCATTAGTGTGCCCGATGGAAACAACCCAGCCTTGCCTAACTAACTCCGCGATCAGTTCGATCCCGCCATCGACCTCCGGTGCCAGCGTGATCATATGCACACCAGTCTTCAGCCGGGGCAGAGAATTGATCTCCGTCCCTGTATATCGCTTGAAATACTCAGGCCGCAAAGCCCCGCACATCGTTTCATTGGCAAATACTCCCTCGTAATGAACCCCGACGGCTTGAGCAACAGGCAAGCCCTCCTGTCGGAGCATCACTTCGTCGATTGCACTGGCAGCACGGCGATAAATCTCATCCGAATCCGGCACCAGGGTCGGCAGCCAGGCGGTCACACCTCGACTAGCTAGAAACTCCGCGATACTTAACAGCCCGTCAACGTCCGCGTCGTTAACATCGATGCCGAGCCCACCATGATTGTGGATATCAATAAAGCCGGGAATTAATGTCACTCCCTCGAAATGGTGACCCGAACCAGTCGCCTCCCGACCCTCGTTTTCTTCGATGTTCGTCAGACGTCCGTCTTCGACCGCCAAAGATCCGATCAGCGAGACTGAATTCGAGTACGGCAGCCTCGATTCGCTAAATGAAAATACATCCATTCCCAAATTATACGTGAAACCTAAACAAAAAAACCGTGTCGTTTTGTTTCCAAAACGACACGGAATAAGAACTTAACCTGATCTCTCAGTTAAAAGTATATTTTGGCACCAAACTGCATTGTCCTCGGATCGCGTGTTGTCGTCACCTGGCCAAAACCACTGCTCGCTAAGCCATGCTGACGACAGTGCTGGTCGTGCCCGTCCCGTGGGTATGAATACGATCTCCGACGGCGCGGGGTCTGGCTCTGGCTCCGGCGGGAGCGGGTGATCCCCGCTTGGCGGCCTC
>JBGTBC010000157.1:0-6018 GCA_041749555.1 Pyrinomonadaceae bacterium
CGCAGCCAGATCTCCTGTCGCAACAGGCGGCTCCAATAACTCGGTCACCCTAGTGACCAGTTCGCGGATCGACTTGAAGGGCTTTATCAAGAATCCATCTGCTGCTACGCGTTCGGCCTCATCGTGGTCAAACGGCTCAAATGAACCCACAAGTAGCAAGACCGGAATATGCCTCGTCCCTTCATCCAGCTTGATCATTTCACAGATCTGATAGCCCGAAGTACCCGGCAAACTCACATCGACCATCACGATGTCCGGCTGGGTCTGCACGAATTTCTCCATAGCCGAGCTGCCATCAATAGCCGAGGTGACCTCAATGCCTTCATCGGCGAATGTAAGTTCAACTACTTTACGTATTGTCGCCGAATCGTCGGCTAGAAGGAGTTTTGGTCGGATCACGTTATTCTTGATCTCTTCGTTTAATTCTAATTCGATCATTATTTCACCTTGGTGTCGTACCAGACCTATTTTATCAAAGATCAAGGTGTACTACGCGATTGATTGACGAGATCGCCAGCAAGCTGGATCGCGGCCAGCATGCTTGATGCATCGGCGGTTCCGGTATTCACGATGTCGTAAGCAGTACCGTGATCGACTGAGGTCCGAATGAAGGGCAATCCCAGGGTTACATTCACGCCCGAGCCGAATGAGAGAGCCTTCACCGCGATTGTGGCCTGATCGTGATAAAGAGCGATGCACGCATCGAATTCGCCTTGATACGCCCGTAAGAAAATGCTGTCCGGTGAATATGGGCCGCTTACCATTATCCCATCGATCTGACATCTCTTAGCCGCTGGCCCGATAACGTCAAGCTCTTCCCGGCCAAACATCCCGCCTTCGGATGCATGGGGATTTAACCCGGCGACGGCGATCGACACATTTCTGCGTAGGAGGCGTCCTATCTCACGGTGCGTGAATTTAATAAGTTCGACCAATCTTTCTTCGGTAATAAATTTTATGGCCTCAACGAGCGGCAGGTGGGTCGACATCAAAACCACACGTAACTTCTGAGCGAAAAAGCTCATCGCAAATTGACGGGTACCGCTCAGATCCGCCAAAAATTCCGTATGGCCCGGGTAATCGAAGCCGCCCATTGCGATCGCTTTTTTGCTGATCGGTGCGGTCGCGATGGCGTCGATCACGCCCTGTTTCCAAAGCTGAACTGCGGTAACCAAATATTCTCCAGATGCTTTGCCGGTCGGTGGCGAGTCGACTCCGGTTTCAATCTTCGGAGGGAGGTTCGCAAGATCGAACACCTCAACTGAATCAGAGAGCGTATCGGCATCCGACTCATATGGAACGAGCTCCGGCCCCGCACCCAGGGAGGTTGCGAGCCTGCTCAAATGGGCCGCATCCCCAATGATCACGGAGCGATATGCATTTCTTAATGATTTGGATTCTAAGGCACGAAGTACAACTTCCGGGCCGATCCCGGCGGCGTCACCCATCGTAACGCCTATCACCGGGCGACTGGATCTATTGACCGTCATTCTTACCACAAGATTACACGACGGAGAGGATCATGCAACAATCGCCCGGCAAAATTAGTCAGCCTGCCGCCGCATAAAGGTGGGCACGTCAAGATTTTCGACCGGAGGTACATCGCCCGGCGAAAACGCGATGCTATGAGATGCCACGGCATGAGCCTCCTGGACCTTGGGCCTGGGAAGCTGCGCGGCAACCTGGCTGTCAAACCCTGTCGCAATAACAGTGATGCGGATCTCGTCGCCCATGTCCTCTTTAATTACGCTGCCCCATATAATGTCAGCGTTGTCGTCAGCCTCGGATTCGATCATTCCTATCGCATCTTCGACTTCCCCCAGAACCATATTCGGTCCACCAGTCACGTTGATCAGGGCCGCTTTGGCACCTTTTATGGAATTCTCTTCCAGCAGCTTGTAATCGAGCGCGGCACGCATAGCCTTTGAGGCAGCATCCTCGCCTTCGCCTTCGCCGATACCCATTAGGGCGACGCCTTTACCTCTCATGACGGTTGTGACATCAGCAAAATCCAGATTGATGATCCCCGGTGTGATGATCAGATCCGTGATACCCCTTACTGCCTGCAGCAGCACTTCATCCGCACGCCGAAAAGCGTCCATTATCGTGATCTTTTCTTCAACCTCGCGTAATTTTGAGTTCGGTATGGTAAGCAACGTGTCGACGCACCCGCGTAATTCAGCCAATCCCTTCTCGGCTTGGGCCATTCTCTTTTTGCCTTCTACGCCGAAAGGTTTGGTAACAACGGCAACGGTCAGCGCACCGAGTTCTATTGCCAGCGATGCAACAACTGGAGCGGCTCCTGTCCCCGTACCGCCGCCGAGCCCCGCCGTTACAAACACCATGTCTGAGCCCTCGAGGATGTCCAGAAGTTTTTCCGTATCCTCTAAAGCGGCCTGACGTCCGATCTCCGGGTTCGAGCCCGCCCCGAGTCCGCGCGTAGATTTACTCCCCAACTGTATCTTCATCGGGGCCTTTGACGCATTTAGCGCTTGCAGGTCGGTGTTTGCGACGATGAACTCGACCCCTTTAATACCGGCGTCGATCATTCGGTTGACAGCATTGCTTCCGCCGCCCCCGACACCGATAACCTTAATGCGCGCACCGGTGATCGGCGGTTCATCAATAAACATCTTTATACTGCTATTATTCATTTCAATTTCATCCATCGCGATAATGCGATCCGCATTGGGATCTTGCCAATTAGTGATCAAAAAACGATTTTCAGGAGGTCCGTCGTTAATAACAAGATATTGTGCTATCGGGCAATCAGCATACAACGATTTGCGGTAAAACGCCAGCCCCCGTAGTACGATTATCGGAATTTATTACGAAAATTCCCTATCCATTCTTTGACCCGTCTCGCTGACGACTTTCCGTCGTCATCCAGGTTGCGCATCTGGCTGCGAAGCGACCACAGCGCGAGCCCGCAAACGGTGGCCCATTGGGGCCCCTTGACTTCGTCCGCCAACCCGCCGAACTAGGCGGGCTCCGTATATCCGACACGGGTCGGAGCATCAAAAACCTGCTCAGCGATCTCAGGAAGGCCGCGGACCATCGAACCGCCGCCGGTTAAAAACACCCCGCCGGAGATATGGGCCTTTGAGGAATGGGCCTCTCTCGCTACATGCTGCATCAGCTCAACTGCCCGCGGCTGCATGATGTCGCAAAGAATTTCTTTGGACAATTCGCGAGTCTCGCCTCGTCCGAACGGAACGATCTCGACCATATCCTGTCGCTCTTCGTCACTAAGGAGAAACGATGCTACGCATCCCCACATATGCTTGATCTTCCCTGCTTCAGGTATTGATACCCGCAGTCCCGTGGCTATGTCTTTTGTGAACAACATGCTTCCAAACGGAAAAACGGCGGAATGCTGGACCGCTCCTCGCCCAAAGATCATCAGGCTGGTGATCTCAGCACCCATGTTCACAACTGCACAGCCATATTCCTTGTCATCGTCAGTAAGTACGCTCTCAGCCGCGGCAAGTGGCTCAAGCACAAGCTGCTCGACATCAATGCCGGCCCTCGTCACCGCCTTCACCAAATTCTGCCGGGCAGCGCTCGGACTGGTTACAACATGGACCAGGGCCTCAAGCCTCGAGCCGCTCATTCCTGTAGGCTCGGTAATACCATCCTGTCCATCAACGATGAATTCCTGAGGCAGCCTGCCGACGATCTCCCAACCGGGTGTCAGCGGCATCGCACTCGCGGAGTCTATGGCTCGTTCAATGTCCTCGTCCGTGATCTCTTTTTCCGGCCCCGCGACAGCCACAACGCCATTCTTGTTCTCGCCTCTAAGATGTTCGCCAGATAAATTGACCGTGGCACCATCAACATCCAAACCGCTTACCCTTTCAGCCTCGCCTACAGCTTTTCGGATCGCCTCTGCAACAGATTCAGTCGAAGTGACTACGCCTCGCCGCAGCCCTTTGGATTCCACTTCGCCGATCCCGACAATATTCATCCGTCCATCCGGAGCGGGTTCGCCGATCACGCACCTTATCCGGCTCGTGCCGATATCCAATCCTACTGCTTGTATTTCGCTGTTCATATGATTAGATCAGAACTCAAGATACTGGATCACGGGATAAACGCCGGCAGCATCGATCGATTTAACACGATCCCCCTTCCCGGTAAGTGCTTCGATGGCCGTCTTTAGACCTCGGCCGAAATTGTCCCTTGCAAGCGTAATTCCAACAATTCTTCCCGAATCTTCTACATGGGCAACAGGGATCCTTGGATTAGTAAGATTGACTTCCTTGACACGCTTAGAAAGGTCGAACTGCTGCCATTCCTCCATCATCTTTTTATACATCTTCAATCGAGCGATGTTATCCGTGATCGCACCCGTTGTCTTAGACTCGTCCCATCCCTGAAGGACTACGGGAAAATCGGCCTGCTCGCCCTTTACAGCCGTGAGCATTGTGCCTTCGCCATCAACGAGATATTTTCCCGACGACAAACTGACGACTGCGGTGGGAGTACGTTCGGTAATGTTCACACGTATCCCCGATGGCAGAGATCGCGAAACCGTGGCGGACTTAACAAATGGAAATTTCTCCAGCTTTTCTCGAATTTCGCCGAGATCCGCGTTCCAGACTCCCGACTTTGCCACTCCGGCCGTTACGATGCGTTGGATATCTTCCTCAGTCGTTCTTTCGATTCCGCGAATATCGATCTCTTTCAAGGTAAAGAACCCCGAGGCCGTAGCCGTTTGATATCCCGAAAAAACAATGAAGGCGATCGCAGTGCCGAGTGCAGCTAGGATCCCGAGGGGCAATACCAGTCGGCCAAGCGCACGGGCCGCCGGCTTATTCCTGGTACGAGCCGCCATCGATCGACTCTTCACCCGTACAGTTGACTTGGTTGTTGAGTTCGTTTTTCGCTTCTTAGGCATCCCAGCAGGCCTTGTTTTCTCAGAATGTCGCTTTGCCATTTCTTATACTTTCCACGATCTCGTCAGACAGACGTGTGATGCTGCCGGCTCCAAGCGTAATTACGAGGTCGCCCTCCCGAAGCAGTCCGCTGATCTTGTCAGTAGCCGTCTCGATCGCTCCAATGAAAGACACATCTTTGTGCCCGTATCTTTTGATATTTTCTGTAAGGATCTCTGCAGTGATCCCCTCGATCGGCTGTTCGCTTGCCGCATAAATATCAAGGATCAGCAAGACATCGGCGTTGTTAAAGGCAACGACAAAATCGTCCATCAGTTCCTTTGTCCGCGAGTATCTGTGAGGCTGAAAAACAACCACAGTGCGCCGGCCCGCGGCTCCGTTCTTTGCCGCTGAAAGCGTGGCCAAGATCTCCGTCGGATGATGTCCGTAATCGTCAACGACCATGATGCCGTTAACTTCTCCTTTAACCTGAAATCGCCTGTCGGCATTCTTGAAACCGGCGTTGAAGTCATCCATCATTTCGAATGAGCCACCGCTTCTGCGGGTGTTTTCCTTTGCTTGTTCCACAATATCCGGCATCAACGCGAATTCCGGCGGATGTACCAAACGCACATTCATGCCGTAGCGGGTCATCAACAAGATCAAACTTTGGGGAACAGAAAGCGGCTTCTGATAACTGGATGCATAGGCATAGCTCACGTCAATTGTCTTGCCACGCAGATCACGCCCAAACTTCTCTTGAATAGTCATCAAATCAGCCAAAATTTGGAAGGGGTGGTAAATATCATCCTGCATATTCAGCACAGGTACACGGCTGGCCTTGGCCACGTCACGGATGTACTTGTTACCGAAGTTCCAGTCACATTGGCGAATAGCGATGCCATCGGTGTAACGCCCGATAATTTCACCAATTTCCATCGCTGTATCACCATGGGAAATCTGGGTGGTTTCGCTATCAATGAATTGAGCATGTCCACCAAGTTGCGCCATGCCAGCTTCAAAGCTGACGCGGGTACGGGTGCTAGTAAAGAAAAACAACATCGCCAGTACTTTATCACGCAGCAGAGCATGAGGCTCGCCTAATGCACGTTTGCGTTTCAAATCCCATGCTACATCGAGC
>JBGTBC010000158.1:0-3899 GCA_041749555.1 Pyrinomonadaceae bacterium
GGCGTGCCCATGAATACGATCTTCATAAAACACAAAAGGCAACGAACCAATAAGTTCCCACTGCCTTTTCGAACTGATTCATCTTGTTGCTAATAGCCGCAACGATAGTTGTAAGTTTCGTAGACCTTTACCCATTTGCCGGATTCGCGGCCGTAGATACCAAAATTTCTTCCCTCGAATGCCTGTGTCGTCGTAAAAATCTCCGCAACGCCGTCGCCATTATAGTCGAAATAGTCCAGCAGTAATTCGTGATACACCCCGTCATCGAGGTCTTTTGGGTCTTCACTCATGATCTTGTCGGGCGTATAGTTTTCGAATTCGCTCACCTCGAGCGAATATAAACCGTCGGCGTTCTGGGTGGCGATGAAGAACAACAAAGCTCTCTCGCTTGGCTTCGGAGCAACCCAGTACGAACCGACAAGTTCTGTCTTGCCGTCGCGATCGACATCGATTGCGGTGAGGTTATGATATCGAAGTTGTATTAACGAATCCGACGACACATTCTCCTTCACAAACTCGGCTCGGACAAGCTTTTCAATTTGGTTTCGTTCGTAGGTAGTCGGCAAACGACGAACACCGGGAGCCTTAGCCTTAACGGGGGCGTTCATTGCCAACGCCATCACAAAACCTTTAAGCTTTGCCTTTGTTGGTCGGGCAGTGATCTCCGCGGAATTACCCGAACACTCACTGATTGAAGATTTAATGATCGCTACCGTTCCATCGATTACGCCGCCGAAAATTAGATTGTATGTTGTCTTCGGCCGATAGTAAGTTCCGGCAAAGCTTCTTAGTTTTTGACTCTCCTCATCGCCACCGGGAGGCGATGTCAATTTCCCTTTTTCGATATGGGCGATTGGCTCAATCGTTTTTCCGTCAAAAACGACGGCAAAGATGGTCGGTTTACCCTTCGCGACAGGAATTGGCTTCGCCTTTTGCGCGAAAATGGACGTGACCGACAAGCCGATCAGGATCGCAACGAGCGAAAATATTCTTAGAAATTTCATTTTCAATGCTCAGACCTTTTGCGATACCAACTTGCCCTGCATAAACTGCAGCAAATATTCACGTCCACCTGCTTTAGAGTCGGTGCCGCTCATATTAAATCCGCCAAACGGATGGACCCCGACCAACGCCCCGGTGCATTTCCGGTTGAGATACAGGTTGCCGACGTGGAATTCACGGCGCGCCCGTTCAAGTTTGGCCTGATCAGTGGAATAAACAGCTCCTGTCAAGCCAAATTCCGTGCCGTTGGCGATCTCAAGTGCGTGATCGAAATCACGGGCCTTAATGACGGCAAGAACGGGAGCAAATATTTCTTCCTGTTCGATGGTGGCGCCCGGATCGACGTTATCGATGATCGTCGGTTCGATGAAGTAGCCCTCTGAATCATCACCGCTGCCTCCCGTTACGACAAAGCCGCCTTCACCAACGCCCTTCTGGATATATCCGATGGTCGTGTTGAAAGCCTTTTGATTGATAACGGACGCGACGTTTGTTTCGCCTTCGGTCGGCTGCCCAAGTTTGAGAGTATTGGTAATTGCAACCACCTTTTCAAGCAACTGATCATGTACCTTTTCATCGACGATCAGCCTTGAACAAGCCGAGCATTTCTGGCCCTGAAAGCCAAACGCAGCTGATACGATGCCCGAGGCCGCCGAATCAAGATCAGCATCATCCGCGACAACTATCGCGTCCTTGCCGCCCATTTCGGCGACGACGCGCTTGATCCAGATCTGCCCATTCTGCGGTTTGGCTGCGACCTCGTTGATATGTAACCCGACACCTTTTGACCCGGTGAATGAAATGAATCTTGTTTTCGGGTGCGTGACCATCGCTTCGCCCGTTTTCGCGCTTCCGCTGATAAAATTGACGACCCCATCAGGAAGCCCGGCTTCGCGAACGATCTCCATAAATTTGGCTGCGATCGTCGGCGAATCGGAAGATGGCTTAAGCACAACAGTATTGCCCGCTACGACTGCCGCCATGGTCATACCCGCCATGATAGCGAGCGGAAAATTCCATGGTGGAATGATGGCACCGACACCCAAAGGAATATATTCAATGCGGTTGTCCTCGCCCGGATAGGGCGTAATCGGCTGCTCACTTCCCCACCGAAGCATTTCACGGCCGTAGAATTCACAAAAATCGATCGCTTCAGCAGTATCGCCGTCCGCCTCGGCCCACGTCTTGGCAACCTCGAAAATCATCCAGGCTGACAGCTCGTGCTTTCGCTCACGCATAATTTCGGCGATCTTGAATAAATACTCGGCACGCTCCGTATGCGGTACATTCTTCCATGTTTCAAATGCGTCAGTAGCTGTTTTAATCGCCCGTTCGACAAGGCTTATATCGGTATCGCCCTCCGGGAAAACACCGACCACTTCAGACGTCTTAGCGGGATTTATACTGTTAAATTTCGATTCAAGAGCGATGTTCTCGCCACCGATAACGACCGGATATTCCCGGCCAAGCTGCTCCCTGACCTTTTCGATCGCCGCCTTCATTGCATCAGCGTTCTCGGTTTTCGAAAAATCGGTAAAGGGCTCGTTCTTAAAATTGTCTAATGTTGGTTTAGTCTGCATAATTTCTCTTACTTTTTGGCGGTGGTTAATAAACAAAGCAATGAAAATGGGATCATTGGTAATTTCTACTAAGTTCCCGGCGTTCCCATTTATCCAACAACTCCGGAAAGACCGGCGGGCTGTCGTCATGCCACGCCACTACAAATCTGGGCTGCTGCGAATCGCTCAAATGTTCGACATAGCTGAGAATCAGTACCCAGCCCTCGCTTAGATATTTATTTAGCTCGCCGATTGATGCGAGTTCGGCCGTAAATTTTGTTTCTTGAATGTTCAATTTAATTCCACTTCCCCGTTTTTTGCAGCCCTCTGATCTTTCGCTTTGCCAGTTGGCGTTTCAGCGGAGACATGCGATCGAGAAAGACTATACCGTCGCAGTGATCCGTTTCGTGCAGTATGCACCGGGCGGCAAGGTCTGCCACGTCCAGTTCAAATTCTTCGCCTTTGAGGTTACGGGCCCGTGCTATCACACGCATCTCCCTTTTGACGACTTGAAACAAGCCGGGAAATGATAAGCAGCCTTCATCACCGATCTGTTCGCCCTCAATATGGATGATTTCCGGATTGATCAATACGTGCCGCTGTTGCTCAATGTCCTCGCCGCCGACATCCATCACGAAAATGCGTTTGGATACACCGATCTGCGGGGCCGCGAGCCCGACACCGCCGGCTTTCTCCATCGTCGCGAACATGTCCGAAACGAGCGAGTCAAGTTTGTTGCCAAATTCCTCGTCGCCCACGGGCTTAGCGACGGAAAGCAGGACGGGCTCAGGATAGTGAACTATCGGAAGCAGGGACATTCAGCTATTTTACTATAATCAGCCGCTTTCCGAAATCAGAATATTTCGAAGGGATCGATGTTGCAGGCGGCGTTAACCGCGATCACGAAAGTTCTCTTGTCTTTCTCTTGATCGTCAGAAGATCGGTGGTGTCCTCCGTAATGCTCGGGACAGGGATGGATTCGAAATCGGGGTCATCGAGAAATCCTTCTGTTGGGCTAGGCATCTCCAAATTGCCGACCGCAATTGCCGACCTTTGCTTCTTCTCTTTGAGAGTTTCCTTCCAGATAACGTATGTGAGTGTCAGAGCGGCAAACACCAGGAAGGCGATCGCGATTACCCTGCCAAACGGCTGATCGCCGGACAATATCATTTTTGTAAAGACAAGATAGATAAAGGCCAGGATCGCCAAGATGACAAACACTACGAAACCGCCAAATGCAAAAGTGCCGAATTTTTCGAGCATTCGCTCCTGCTTTTTGAGATCACGACGATCTGCGCCGGGAAACTGTTCGAGCAAAGACAAAGCACTCTGTTCGAG
>JBGTBC010000159.1:0-3525 GCA_041749555.1 Pyrinomonadaceae bacterium
TTCCTGCAGATCGCCGGAGGCGGCAAGGCGGCCGTTTCTGAGGATCGCTACCTCATCACAAAGGGCCTCGATGTCAGAAAGTATGTGGGTGGACATAAAGACGGTTGTGCCTTTATCACGCAGCCCGGCGATCAGTTCGCGGATCTCGCGGCGGCCGATAGGATCAAGGCCGCTCATCGGCTCGTCGAGAAAAACGATCTCGGGGTTATTGATAAGTGATTGGGCGAGACCTACTCGTTGGAGCATACCTTTGGAATATTTCCGGAGCTGGCGCTTCCAGTCTTTCTCAGGCAAACCAACGGCAGTCAGCATCTCTTCGCATTTTACTTTTCGTTCAGACACTGAGAGCCCAAACAACTGTCCGAAATACTCCATCAACTCGCGGGCCGTCAGATAATCATAAAAATATGGATTCTCCGGGCAATAGCCGATCCGTGAATGCATCTGCACGTCATTGATGTCGTGACCAAGGATCCTGGCCGAACCCTCGGTAGGAAACTGAAGCCTCATCAACGTCTTGATCGTAGTCGTCTTGCCCGCACCATTGCCCCCGAGAAAACCAAAGATCTGCCCGGGACTGACGTTCAATGTCAGGCGATCGAGGGCCCGCAGGCGTTTTTTCTTCCAAAACCCGGTCTCATAATCCTTCGACAGATTTTCTATTTCGACAGCGAATTCCATAGGATCATTGTGTTTGCAAATCTGTTCGGCTAGTGTCGGGCATCACACTGCATTTTTCCGCATCGAGCAAATACGGTGCTCCGGTCGGATCGGCGAGTCGATTAGCTGAGTCGAGCCGAAAGGTGTTGTTGCTGGGCAGCACTACGTTCTTTAACATCGGCAAGATCTCATTGAGATTGCTGGGACACTTTCCATTAAGCTGCTTGAATTCGAACAGAACGTGGTCGATCGCTTCCCGCTCGTCAAGGGAATCGAGTTGGGCGATTCGCCGTTGGGCGGTGATCCTCACGGCCGGGTCGTCGGTTCCCTCCAGCATCTGTTCAAATATACGCCTGGCGGTCAAACGGCTGCCGCCCTCGGTCCTCATGGCTCCGGCCATTAACCGCATGAAAGGGGCGGCCCCCGGAATATTTGAGCCTTTTTCATAAGCCTCCGCCGCATTATCATACCTGCCAAGCTTCCAGTAAATATATCCGAGATGCTGGTATAACTGCCAGGTTTCCGGATTGTGTTCGATGCCCTTTAATGTCAACCGGATCGCTTGTTCCCCATCGATCGCCGGAAGTACGACTGCCCCATAATAGAATGCTCCCAAAAAATGAGGATCAAGGGTCGTGGCATTGTCCAGCATCGGATAGAGGAGACGCGGATTCAATGACCGCAGATCATCGAGATCAATATTCTCCGTTGGCCGCTCCAGGATCTTGTCGCCGATATACTGCAGCGACCGCATATAATACCAATCGGCTATCAGGCCGTCCATTCCAAACGTAAAACCTTTCATCCGAGAGCCTTGAAGGGTAAGATCCGTATCGGAAAACCCGGCCGGCAACTGAGGCCTGTTCCGTTCCAAGGACGCGCTCAGGCAAACCGCGGATGCAAATCCGGCAACAATGATCGCTGCAAACAAGGCATAACTTCTCAGTGGGGAAACAACCATTTATTTGAAATTACGCCGACTGAAGATCATCAGTGTAATTGCCAAGAGTATTACGTCATAGACCACAGCCAAAAGAACTGCCTGGCCGATCATTGAAGGCGGAGCGGCGATGCCGTTTGCGGTTTCGGCGATAAACGTGAAATGCGAGAGATTGGGAAAAAGATAATAAAGGGCTCCAAAGAAGTATTGCGCACTTTCTGAGCCGAGGTCGGCCGCAACCAGCCTAAGGGCAGCGCTGAAATGACCGATCACGAATACAAAAAACGTCAGCAATGCCGACAGGGCCGGCGTCGAAAATGACGAGAACATTATTGCCACTGCGGTCAGGACCGTAAGTTCAAGATAAATGAGGAGCACGGCAGCCCAGATAGGCCCTGCGAGCCGACTGCCGCCGACATAAAGCAGAGCAAGCGTTACACCGAGGCCCATGACAGCGACATTTACCAATAATGTCAGGCAAAGTCCCAGATACTTTCCAATGATGAATTCCCCGCGCCCGACGGGCTTGGAAAATATGGAATAGACCGTTCGCTTTTCGATCTCTTTCCAGACGAGGCTGACACCGACGAATATCGAGATGAAGGCACCGAAAATAAGCATTGCCGAGAGCCCAAGGTCGACAATTACCTTTGCTTCCTGCCCGGCGGTGAGTTCGCCAAGGAAGATCGCGCTTGCCGTTATCAGCAGCACGAAAACGATCAGGTTGTAGAGGATACGGTCACGAACAGCCTCGCGAAAGGTATTCTTCGCGATGGTCAAGATCCGGGGCAGGAATCCTGTTCCTTCGAGCAGCATACTGGTGATGAAAAGCTTAGAGATCGGCGGTAAATTATACCTACCGATCCGTTATTCTAACACAGGTCGTCTGGATCCGGCCCCGCCAATAGAATAGGAACAACCTCCTTTTGATCAAAAAAATACGGGAGCTGGATCCTAAGATCCAGCTCCCGTATTGATCCAAAGTGGTTAGATGTTAGTTAGCCAGTGCTGCTGCGGCCGTGCATGTGGTCGCATCAAACTGAGTTGTAAGGTCTGCGGTAGAGGTCTTCAGGACGCCGTCTGTCTGAATACAGAACTTACGGGTGCCTGTTGCAGTAATTCCGCTAGGACCTGCCGGCATTGCTGAGAACCAGAATGATGCCGGTGTCGTACCAGTGGAAGCTACACCTGTCCCTACGAATATGTACCCGCTCTTGGTGCCACCGGCGAGAACGGTGTCGATAAGGCCGGTGGTTCCGCCCAGATCGGCCAGTGCCGGAGCGTACTGTCCGTTACCATAGGTTGAGCCATAGGTCATCTGAGCACCATGCAGTGTACGCATAGCTGAAATTGCTGAGCCTTCATTCGCCGAACGGCGGGCTGCCAGCAGGTTGGGGATAGCGATCGCGGCGATAATGCCGATGATCACGACGACGATCAAAAGTTCGATAAGCGAGAAACCTTTCTGATTTTTCATTTCTATTTCACAATCTCCTAAAGTTTGAAAATCTTGTACCTTTCCCAGGCCACTGGTTCTATTACAAGAGTCGTGCCACTCGTGTGAGTAAGGAGTCGCTGAGTCGTAAGTCTTGAGAAAGCACGACTTAGCAGAACTGGTTAGGTCTAAGTTTTGGGGTAAACGGTGCGGTTGGTCCTGACAATAACAGTTTTTGGTAACCGTTTACTAACAAAAAGTGTCAGGAGGAAGCCCCGAGTGCTTATGAAAATTGAAATTGGGAACCGAATCTTTTATTTTCACCGGTAACTTAGCAGTCGATTGCAGCAGATGCCCAAGAATAAGAGGAAGTGGAGGAAAATATATGGCCGGTTTCAAAAAGTTTGAAGATATCCTGGTGTTGCAAAAGGCGCGAGGTGCAACTCGATTGATTTACCGAGACCCTGCTCGAATCGGAACTTTTCGGTTA
>JBGTBC010000160.1:0-6107 GCA_041749555.1 Pyrinomonadaceae bacterium
TTGTCACGATTCCGGTACAGCCGTTATCGACGAGCCAGTTCACGTGTTTCGCGGTGAACACGTGGTCGATATTCAGGCTCTCATCAAAGCATGTAGTTATCGCGGGCATCACGCCTTTCCATTCCATTGTCATAGATTCTCCATTCTAACCGGAAAGATCGGGGGCCGCACGGAGGGAACTTCCCAGCCAAATAGAATCTCCGTGGCGGCACCACAAATACGGCCCTGACACGGCCCCATTCCACACCTGGTCTGCAGTTTTGCATCGCGGAAATTGGTGAATTCTGTCAGCCGGCCGTATTCAACATCTTCACATCGGCAGACGATCGTCTCGGGCTCTGCAAGGGTCTTGAGTTCATCGCGAAGGGCAAATGCGGCATTGAGGGAATCTCCGAATTTGCGGGTTTTGGTACGCTGGGCAAAATATGAACTAGCGGCATCGGTTTCTCCGCTTGCAGCGAGGCCCGCAATCGTTCCTTCGATAAGCGATGCTTCGACACCGCCGATGCCTGTCGGTTCCCCCGCGGAGAAAATGTTTTCGACTGAAGTTTGCTGAAGATCGTTGACTGTGACAAATCCCTTTTCGATCTTGCAGCCGAGTACCGAAGCGAGTTCAGTGTTTGGAATAAGGTGGAAGCCGCAGGCGAGATAGTCACAATCTGTCGACCAAGCCCGGCCGTTTCGGGTAAGCTTGACCTCTTCGACCTTGCCGCTACCCGCCGCTTCTGTGACCCAGCAATCGGTAAGGTAGGGAACTCCGCGCAGCCGAAGGCGAAGAGCGGCGGCTTGGCCGATTTTCGCCGGTGAATGCCACAATCCCAGAGCAAAGCGTCGGATATGGAAGCCGGACGCCTGTTCCGCGATTGCTTGAATGATCGCTCCTTTGGATTTCAGATAATCTGCGACAGCCAGAAGCAGCGGGCCGGTCCCGGCCACGACAACTCGCTTTTGCTTTACACTCATCCCCCCTTTGACCATCGCCTGCAGGCCACCGGCTCCGTACACATTAGGCAGCGTCCAGCCCGGAAATGGAAGAAACCGCTCGCGGGCACCGGTTGTGAGGGTGAGCTTTTCGAATTGTAATTCGAGGGTTCCATCTGGGGTCTCCGCTAACAGGCATCCGTGGTTATCGGCTCCGAAGACCTGGCCGTTATTGATAATTGTGACCTTACCCGCGATTATCTGTTTGATTAGGCGTTTGGCATCAGGCGACTTTACTTTGCCCAACTCGGCTCGCCAGATCTGACCGCCGAGGTGAGGATTATCGTCGACGATCGTGACCCTTGACCTTCCGGAAGCCGCAACTGCCGCGGCCAGTCCGGCCGAACCGCCACCAACGACCAGGATCTCTGATTCGACATTATTCAACGGTCACGATCTCCATGCCCTCTCTCGCTGGAGTGGTGCAGCTTCGTTGAAGTCCGACTCCATCAATTGTCACGCGGCACTCGAAGCACACGCCCATACCGCACAGCGGGTAGCGCGGTTCACCGTTTACCGAACGACGAAAATGACTTGCGTCGACCGCGATCACAGCCACGGCCACCGTAGTGCCGTCTTCCACCGATATCGATTTATTGTTAACAGTTAGCGTGATCAATGTTCATTGAAATTGCGTGTCGGTGAATACGGATCGATCGGTATCGCCGGTGTCCGGCCCAGGATCGAGTCGGCGATCAATTCGCCGGTTCCGAGCGAGGTCGTAATGCCCAGGCCTTCGTGGCCGGCGGCGACGTAAATGTTGTCTTGGCCGGGCAGCTTGCCGATGTACGGCAAATTGTCCGGCGTTGCCGGCCGAAAGCCCGTCCAGATGCGTACCGCCGACAGCTTCCTAAATGATGGCATATATTCAAATGCTCTCGCCGTCATTCGCCGCAAGATAGAATGATCGATCTCGCCATCTTCCGCTCCGAACTGTCGCGACGATCCGAGCAGCACTTGCCCGGTGCTTCGAGGCTGCACGTTGAATGCGACGGAATCCGTTTCCTTGCCGTGAGCCGATTTGAGATAGCCAAGCTCGACAAGCTGATGTCTAGCATAATTTGGAAACCGTTCGGTGATGACGAGATGACCTTTTCGTTTGGTGATCTTCAGGCCGGGCGAAAGGTCGGATGCGGCATTGCCAGCAGCATTAATTACATTCCCGGCACCGATAAATTCACCATCGGCTAGCTTTACCCCGTTGTCAGTGATCCCGACGGCTTTCTTGCCGATGAGGACGTCTGCTCCGTTTCGTTTTGCCTTATCGATCAAAAATCTCGTGGCGAATAATTGGTAAATAACGCTGTCACCCTTAACGAGAAGCCCGCCGGCCAGGCCTTCGCGGAGATTCGGCTCGGCAGCCCTAAGCCTTTTTTCATCGAGCACCTCGGTCGATATTCCGCGGGCGTCGTAAAACTCATTTTTCCGGACTACCTCGGCCATTTCTTCTTCGTCCGCCGCGACCCAAATGGTGCCGCAATTTTCAAATTCTGCAGGCTTCGGCAATTCGGGAACAAGTTCGTTCCAAAGCTGCTGCGAATACTGCGTCAACGCGAATTGAGCCTCGCTGTCGTCCATTACGACGATATGGCCCATCCCCGCGGCCGTGGTGCCAGAAGCGATGCCGACTGCCTCAATAACGATCACGCTAAGCCCGGCGGATGAAAGCCTGGCAGCGCAAGCCGCACCCACGATTCCACCGCCGATGATCGCTGCCTCATAGGTCTTCATTCGGTAAACCCGTAACGATACGGGTCGAGTTCGTCAATTACAAGGTCGAGCTCCGCCGTAATATGAGCGGTGCCGCGAATCATCGGGATGATCTTGTCACCGTCAAGCCTTATGCTGCCCTCGAAGACGCTGCCGATTATACTTTCCTGCCGCCACGTTTCTCCCACCTTAAGTTTGCCGTCGGCATAGAGGCATGCAAGCTTTGCACTGGTGCCCGTGCCGCAGGGCGAGCGGTCGTATTCAAGGCCGGGGCAAAGAACAAAACTGCGGCCGTCGGATGTCGATGTCGGAGCAAAAAGCTCGATATGGTCTATCTCCGCGCCGTGAGCGCCAGTAACCTCGTTTGCGATCAGAGCGTTGCGGATCGCAACGGTGAAATCGGTGAGCGGTTTAAGGTTTGCAATTTCGATCTTCAATGAGTGGTCACCAATTAAATAAAACCAATTTCCTCCGTAGGCGATGTCACCTAATACTCTGCCGTAACCCGGCACCTCGACCTCAACATCTTTCGCGTGGCGATAGCTGGCCACATTGGTGATCGTCACGACACCTTGGTCGTCGAGTCCGGCCTCGACGGTGCCGACGGGTGTTTCGATCTTGTGAGTGCCGACGCCGATCCGGCCGATGTATTCGAGTGTTTTAACCAGGCCGATCGTTCCGTGGCCGCACATGCCCAGAAAGCCGACATTGTTAAAAAAGATCACGCCCACTGCAGCTTCGGGATCTACCGGCTCGCAAAGTATCGCTCCGACTATCGCATCGTGACCGCGCGGTTCGCACACGACCGCCGAACGCAATTTGTCATGATCACGGCGAAATATCTCGAGCCTCTCAGCCATCGTTCCTTTGCCCATGTCCGGAAAGCCGTCGATCACCACACGCGTCGGCTCGCCGCCCGTGTGGGAATCAATTGCCCGTATTCTGGTTACGAGTGTCATTTGAATTGTCGACCGAAAATCGAAATATAACACTCTTCTCTACCCAACTAAAAAGGCCCGGTTTGTGATAACCTTTTCTTTCCCGATCATGAAAACTGCACTTATCCATCATCCCATCTACGAAAAGCATGATACCGGACCGGGGCACCCCGAGACGCCGCTCAGATATACGGCCGTGATGGACGCTCTGCGCGAGGATGAAAAGTTTTATTCCAGCTTGATCGAGATCACTCCGGAGAAGGCCTCGAAGGGGCTTATACAGGCGGCTCACACGCCCCAGCACTTCAAGCGTGTCGAGGGGGCTTTTGAACACGGACAAGACCGGCTTGACGCGGACACGATGATCTCGATGAAATCGTTCGAGGCCGGCCTTTTCGCAGCCGGTGGGGCGATCGCCGGTGTCGACGCCGTGATGCAGGGCGGCGCGGCAAACGCGTTCGTGGTTGTCAGGCCTCCGGGGCATCATGCCACTGCTGAACATGCGATGGGTTTTTGCCTTTTTAACAATGTTGCCGTCGCCGCAAAGTATGCCCAAAACAACTACAAGGAGATCGAACGCGTAGCGATCCTTGATTGGGATGTCCATCATGGAAACGGAACACAGGGAATTTTTTACGACGATCCGAGCGTATATTTTTTTTCCATGCATCAGTATCCGTGGTATCCGGGATCGGGTAGCCGGGGCGAAACCGGATTCGGCCGCGGCCTTGGCTCGACGCTGAATATCCCGGTTAAAGCCAACACTCCGGCGGGTGAGCAGACGCGCATGTTCGAGAGTGCTTTGGAAGAGATATCCAAAAAACTGCGGCCCGATATGATATTCATCTCCGCCGGATTCGATGGGCATATCAGCGATCCTCTCGGTCAGCTAAAGCTGGAAGACAAAGACTTTATGTCAATGACGGCATCGGTCCTCCAGTGGGCTAACGACACATGCGAAGGAAGGGTCGTTTCATGTCTGGAAGGCGGCTATAATCTCGAAACCTTGGGTGAAACCGTAAAAAATCACGTCATTGAGTTAAGCCGCTGACGGCATATATGTTAAACTTCGCGCAAGCCGTAAACTGCGTCGAAAGGAGATAACGATATGCCGGAGATCGAAATTCCGTGTATTCAATGCAAGGAGATATTTCTTTTCACCGAGAAGGATCAGGAAATATTCTACCAGCGAAATATGATGCCGCCTCAGCGGTGCCCGAAATGCCGGTCCAAAAAGGCGGCGCTTCGCGAAGATGCTCCATCTCGATTCGAGATCGTTTGCGATAATTGCGGCAAGCACGACAATGTTCCTTTTCAGCCAAAAGTCGGCCGCTCGGTGCTTTGTCGTGAGTGTCACGAAGCAAGCCGCTCCCGGGCGAGATCCGCGCATTAAAATCACCATATGACATTCGAGACAGTAAATTACGGCGTGGCCGATTCGGTGGCCACCGTAACGATGAATCGCCCAGCCGCCCTTAATGCCCTGTCGGGCGGGATGACACGTGACCTCGCCGCTGCCTTCAGGCAGGCGATCGATGACAAAGCCCGGGCGGTCATACTCACGGCCAACGGACGAGCATTCTGTTCCGGCGGCGACCTGCGTGAGATGAAGACCTTGTGGGAACGCGAGGGCCGAATCGAGGCTTTTCTGGAAGAACCGCTTGGGGCACTGCATGAAGTCATCAGAATTATCCGCGAAACCCCAATACCCTTTGTGGCTGCCGTCAACGGAGTCTGCGCCGGTGCGGGCGTCAATTTCGCTCTTGCGTGCGATATGGTGATCGCGTCGGAAGATGCGTCATTTCGCGAGGCATTTGTTCGGATCGGCTTGTCGCCGGATTGCGGCGGAACATTCTTTCTTCCCCGTGCCGTAGGCGAAAAGGTCGCCGCGGAACTATTCATGACAGGCGATGCGGTCTCAGCCGAGAGAGCTCTTTCGATCGGGATGATCAACCATGTCGTGCCGTCCGCCGATCTTGCCGCGGAGGCGGTGAAACTTGCGTCCAAACTCGCGTCCGGCCCTACCGGGTCCATCGGCCGTATAAAGCGTATGCTCAACGCCTCATTTTCAAACGACCTCACAGCCCAGCTCGCCCTCGAACACGAATGTCAGATCGAATCAGGCCGCTCCGCCGATTTCAAAGAAGGAGTATCGGCATTCTTCGAAAAACGTCCCCCGGGATTTACTGGGAACTAAATCAGTGGTCAGTCGGCAGTGAATAGTGAAAAGTGAAAAGTGAATAGTGAATAGTGACGGGAAGGTCACTCATTACCATTCTTCATTCTCCACTTTCCATTCTCCATTTCCCACTATCGAACCCCCCTGTTTTTGTACCACGGTTGGTACAGCAATTACGACATAACCCTAGTTGTCACAGCAGGTTACCCGCTTGTACCATGTACCACGCATTTTCACAGAATGTGTATTACACCCGCGCAGTCAGTGGCCGATGCCGCCACCAACGATCAACGAACAAC
>JBGTBC010000161.1:0-1899 GCA_041749555.1 Pyrinomonadaceae bacterium
GCGGGTGCCACCCCTCCTTCGTAAGGAGGGGAGTTTTTTTCTGATCCTCTGCCCGGAGCGGAGAGAACCACCCCGTCAGCCGTAGCGGCTGCCACCCCTCCTTCGTAAGAAGGGGAGCTTTTTTGTCGTTCATCCGTAGGGGAGAGAACCACCCCGTCACCCGAAGCGGGTGCCACCCCTCCTTCGTAAGGAGGGGAGTTTTTTTGATCGAGATATACAAGATCGACACAGGCATCGGGAAAATAATTCCGGTCCTGCAGGATCTTCAGATTATCGCCGTAGTAAAGGGTATTCATGGGATGCACGGAAATGATAGTCCAGGAAGGTTGGGAAGTCTAGGGAGTTCAGAAACTTTTGGCAGGCTCCGTAAATAAATTGTGTTGTAAAAAAATGTTGTACAAACTTAAATAACTATGATACTCTAAATGAGTATTTGGGCGATTACCCCACTAATTGTTCAGATCGATGTTTTGCCGGCCTTTGAAAAGAAGGCCGGCTTTCATTTTTTGTGAAACAACTAAATAACTAACGAAGCTCCCGGTGCCTTAAGTTGTATTTTCATTGCAATACATAAAACGACATTTGTGTCTTTGCCGGTACGGTTTGTATTCCGTATTACCGACATATAGGTCACATTCTCCGGAAACTTAGAATGTATGAAAACCTAACCGCGGTAAAAAGGAATATATGGCAGATCGAAGACCTGAAGACGAGATCATGTGCGAGACCTCGGAACCGGCCGAAAGGCTTATCTCAAGAGATCAACTCTTAACCGCGGAACTTGAGATCGGCCCTCGTCTACTCGAGGTGTTCGGCTATCAAACCGTATCAAACATCGTCTATCGCCTGAAGTCGAACCGGACAGAGATCAACGCGATCATCGACGGGGATGCTCTGCCGTCGGTAGAGCTGCTACTGGGAATTCGCCAGTTGACTGGCGTTTCGATCGACTGGCTGCTAACCGGAGCCGGGCAAAAATTCGCGCCCCTGGAGGCGCCGCCTGACATGCCTTTCAATTCACAGATCGTGCCATTTCGCGAATATCTAAGCCACCCGGCGAGCAATTAGTTTCTTTTGCGCCGGACTACTTCATTTAAGATTCCACGTCGATCTGTTGCAGGAACCCGGTTATTGCATCAGATGTCCCGTCATTTCGTCACGGTCACATTATTGACCGTCAGCGTGGAGCCGATGGAGCGTTGGAATTCGGAGATGGCTTTGTTGAGGTCGGTGCGGGCCTGGAGTTCGCGGGCGCGGGCGGCAGCGAGTTCGGTTTGGCGTTGGAGGACGAGGTAAAAGGTCGACGTGCCGCCGCGAAAGAGGCGCTGTTCGCTGGCGTAAAGCTCGTCGGCGGCCGCGCGGGCATCGGTTGCCGAGGCCAAACGCGATTCGGCCGAACGCAGCGTCTGAAGTGCGTTGCGGACCTCGGCCTCGATGATCTGTTCGGTCTGAGCACGGTTGTTGGCGATACGGTCGCCCTCGACGATCGACTGGCCAAGGTTAGCTTTAGCGACGCGATTGCCCCATGGGAGCGAGATGTTCAGGCCGACGCGGTAGGACGGGTAATCGAGCGCGGTCAAGTTGCCGAGCGATGTAAAATAGCCTCCGACAAGATTAGGCGGTACGCGGCTAAGGCCGGTCGCCGGATTTATGGCTGCGGCCGTTTCGGTTCCGGCCAGGCCCTGAGCGGTATAGCTGCCCACGAGGTCGATCTGCGGTTTGGTTTGGTTGCGATAGAAACGCTGGTCGATCTGGTTGATCTCGGCGGAGGTTTCGAGCTGGTCGATCTCAGGACGATTCTTCATCGCTTCGGTTACGGCGACCTCGAGCCCGATACTCGGCACGTCAAGATTGACCGGGGAAACGGGCGTCAAGGCACGCGACCATTCCGGTGACCGT
>JBGTBC010000162.1:0-16411 GCA_041749555.1 Pyrinomonadaceae bacterium
GTGAGAATGTCGGCGACCGCCCCAAGTCTCCACGTGGATAAAATATTTGCGGAGTCACACTCGACTGCCCATAAATGGAAGTCGTTTGAGGCGTACCGGAAGTGATCGTCTGAAAGGCCGAGATTTGCGTAGAGTTAGATCTACTCCAGTCAACTATATAGGCTCCATACACGTTAAAAACGTGGGGTCTATCGGTCGGAAGCCGCCCATTATCCGGTTGTCCAGTGGCAGTAAAACCAATAAACGGAAGATCAAAGGCTCGGCTGACACCGGGTGATAGTCTACCATTTACTAAATGGGCTTCATCGGAACTTGAGAGACCCGTGTAGTTCCCGAACAAACGGCTGTAAGTGTAATTGGCGTTGAAATACCAGCTATTTGAAAGGCGCTTTTCAAGAACGAATTCCAAACCATCATACCTACGCTCTGGCCTTATCGACCTCTCGTAACCGAGTTCCTGAAGGGTTTTAAGGTGTAAACCACTGCCCGGATTTCCAATAATGTACGCTTCGCTGCCCGCCTCATTGACTATTCCCGCGTCCTCAACCGCCTCATCAACATTTTTATAGGTGTAGCGAACTCGGAAAACATAATGAGTACTCAATTGCCGCTCGGCACCCACGGTAAATTCGGTTTGCTGAAAGGGCTTTAGATTCGTGTCTACGGCTCCGCTGGTATACGGCGACGCTCCTGGCTCATTTGCGTTGATACGCAGGTTCCTTTGGCATCTGCTAAATGCTCCGCTCGTTATGACACCAGAAGGGGGACAGATACTTGGCCCGGTGAAACCGCCGACCACATTCACTATGTTAAACTTCGAGGCCGTGTCCCCCGGAAAGATCTCGAAATAATCTTCAAGGAAAATATCCCCTCCGAAAAGACCACGCGGAAGAGCAAACTTCACCCGGTCAAAGAATTTGCCATAGCTTGCAAAAACCTTAGTTTTGCCATCACCAAAGACATCGTAGGCAAATCCCAGCCTGGGTGCTATCTTATCGCCCCAGCCGAAATCTACGCCGCTCGGGATGCCGTTGAACGTCGGGAGATTTTCCTTTTCGATCCGAACGCCTAAATTCAAGGTGAGCCGGTTGACCGGCTGCCATTTGTCCTGAATAAAGATACCCTGACTCAGATTGCTTCCCTGCCCAAGTGTGCCCGTGCGTCGGAACGATGCAGACCCGATTGCCCCGGGGGTATCGGTTACACCCGGCTGAGTGCTCGAAATCGGAGTTCCCACGAAAAAGCGTAGCTGGCCGATCGCATTGTTTCCTTGTTGGACGTCATTGGAGATCGTATAGCGTTGATACCCGCCTTTCAACTCATGACGTCCCCCGCCGTTAAAAATGTATGCTCCTGAAAATTCGTATGTTTCGCGAATCGAAATATCTTTTACAGTCAGCGAATTGGCTCCAGTCGTCGAACACGGGAATGCAGCGGCCGTTGCAGTCCTTTCGCAAAGAGATACCTGTACTACCTGGGGAACAAAATAATTTCCTAGTTTTTCATTTAGAAATCCGCGGCTGTATCGCCCGTCGATGACGACGCTGCTGGTGGGCGTATAAACCCCGGAAAACGTCACTACATTGGAGCTCTGGCGACCGCCCTGTTTCGGCCTAAATTCATTCTCCGGAAGTGAGCCTATAGTCCCTCCGAAATTCGTAACTGGGACACCCGCATTGTTAAAAACGTAGCTTGACGAGGTGACATTCGAGAATCCCGTTCCAGGGATGCTGCCTTGTTGGCTCACGGGATTCCAAAGAAAAGTGCTCGAAAGTCTAAGGCTATTAAACGGGTTCGAATCGAGACGAGCAAACGCGTACTCGTAGGTGGTTTTCCTGCTGTACCGATGGCTCGTAAGAAACCTTCGGGTCGCTGCGGCCTCGTTAGTAAAGTAGCTTGTTTCAGTGTCCGTATTAAATATTTGCGGCGAATAGCTACCAAAAGCCCAAAGCCGGTCTTTGATCACCGGACCACTTAAGTTTGCAGTCGGGAAAAAATTTACGCCTTCAACTTTTGGAGGAGTAAAGTATTCCGGAGATATTGTGAAGAAAGTTGAGGCTGCACTCACCCCGCCCAACAGCTGACGAGGACTGCTATTGAGGTTTGGCGTCTCAAAAAGGGCACCGAATTCTCCGTGAATGTCGTTGGTTCCGCCCCGCGTGACCACGCTCACGACGCCACCCGTAGCACCTCCATATTCAGCATTAAAACCACTCGATTTAACCGATACTTCCTGAACCAATTGGGTCGGAATATTGTAAGTTTCGTTCAACGTTCCTGTGCGATAATTCGTCACCTCGTGACCATCTAGGACGAAAACATTCTCGGCACCCGATGCTCCGTCTACAGAGAAACCACCCGTCCTGGATTCAGCTCGGGTTCCCGGAACCGTTCTTAGCAAACCAGTAAACCCGGTCCCTTTGGGCAGCAACTCGATCTGTTGAGCGCTAATGCTGGTCTGGATCGAACTATTGGTGGTGTCAACTGGCTGCACGTCGGTTACCGAAACGTCAACTACAGCCGATGTCCCCCCGGGATTTACGGTGATGTTTAGCTGCGTGGTCTGGCCGATACTTACCAATACGTTCTGGTAACGGGCTTCTCCGAAGCCGGAAGTGGAAGCGGTAACAATATCATATTGTCCCGGAGGCACCTGCAACGCTCGGAAAAAACCGCCATTATCCGTATTGACATTGCGGCGAAAGCCGCTGCCGGAGCCCGTACTGGTTACCCCGGCTGGGCCGGCAGCTCTGGAAATAGTTACAGTCATATTGGGCACGACCGCTCCGGTCGAGTCTTTGACAAATCCTTCTATTCCGCCGGTCGTTTCCTGCGCAATAGCAGCACCGGCAAAACACAAAAAGATTGAAATGATCAGCAAGCTAACAAAGGGTCTTCTACTCATATTTCTCCTTCCAACCTTGAGTTGGGGTATAACGATCTGTGATGAAACTACGTGGGTTCAGTTAAAATTGCTGATGCAATATACCACAATATTACGAAAGTGTTAACGCAAAACTGTCGGAAACTGAATATTTTGAAATTTTGTTTTTTAAATTGAAGAATAGCTTCCTTGACACCAACTGCCATGTCGTATTTCTTGTCCGTGGAAACACCATGTTGAGGCTTGTTCGTGCCGCTTTCTGGCGGAACCCGCCGACTGAAATTAGTAAGAGATCGTAAATAACAAAAGACCCCGACGCATTTGAAATGCGTCAGGGCCAAAAAATATCGGAACGACTGAATTTTAGAAGTTCAACTTTCCTGAAAATTGAATCCTTCTAGAGAAACTCAACACAGTATTATTGATTTGTCCGACAGATGCACTTGTAAACAGCATCGCCGCATCAGACAGTCCATAGGTTGGCGTGTTTGTGAGATTTTTGGCATCCGCCCGAAGATCAAAGCTTACGCGTTCCGTAAACTTGAACTTCTTCGAGATCGAAGCATCCGTCTGGAACTGACGCGGCCCGATGAAGTAGTTCCTTCCAGTGTTGCCTAGCTCACCCGGTCCGGGCTGTGTTAGCTGAGCGATCTGATCCGAAGTAAACCAGACTGGAATACCATTTACCTGCGTAAGGCTACCCATATTTCGCGAACAGCCGTTACAGCTCACCGGAGACTGCACAACCTGGCTGATGCTGTTGCGACCGGAATAGAAGGTATACGGACGACCTGAGGCGAGATTAAACAGACCTGAGATCTGCCACCCCCCTATAACAGCATCGAGAGCCCGCGACATCCCGCTGCCAAAGGCACGGCCTCGTCCGATAGGAATATCGTACGTATAGTACGACTGAAACACATGCCTTCGATCAAAGTCGGACCACGCGTAGTTCAGTGACCTGTCATTGATGTTATACGGAGTGTTCGATGCCGACTGGGCACTTCCGCGATTGGCGGTTGCAAACGTCGGGTCAAACGAACGCGTATCCTTTGAAACAGAATAGGTGTAGGCAAGCTGATAACTTAATCCTCTGGAAAATCGCCGTTTCAATATGATCTCGAGTCCGTTGTACCGGGAAACGTCATTTGTCTCGAGTACATTTAGGGCTCCGGTGAACTGCGGATATGGCTGCATGAAAAATGCGTTGCCAAATGCCTGTGACAACAACTGCCGTCCAGATGCTGTACAGATACCGCCGGTAACGTCAGCAGCAGTACATGTCCTTTGAGAAACAGCCAGGGCGGCATTCGCAACACTTCCTCCCGTCGTACCCGCACCCAACGTAGTCGCTACCGCCGGAATACCACGGAATGTGGTTGTTCCGGCGTTATTTGCAGTATTTCCCGTAAACATTAAGTTGATCAAGCAAGACGTGTTGGCTGCATTGGCTCGCACGTGGTTAAAAGCTTCGAGAAAATTCTCATTACATCTTGAATCACGTGCGTATATATCGACCTGATTCCTATCGTAAGCTCCAAAGAGGTGTACGCCGCGACGGCCGATATAATTAACCTCAAGAACGTTTCCGCCCCAGATATCACGCTGAATACCGGCGAACCAGGCATGGCTTTCAGGAAACTGAATATCGGGATCAACCGTGACGATCGCAGCCGTCGAAAATGAGGGTGGGGTTCTCAACGCCGATGGTGAAGCGATAGGCGGAATTGTAGGAATCCCATTCCTGATCAGCAAGTTCTGACTACCAATGCCTGAAGCACTATACGAGAATGTGTTTCCAGGTGCACTTTGGTATACAAAATTTGCAAATACCTGGGATGGAAATCGATCCTGCGATAGGCGATAGTTAGCACGGATCGAGGTCTTTCCGTTGCTGAACGGATCCCAGGCAAAGCCCACAGAAGGCGAGAAATTATCCCAATCGTTTGAATAGAGATCGCCTTCATTCCAACTGAGTGCGTCGGTCGGCGGAGCTCCAACCGTAAACGGCTGGCTCGGCCGCAATACCGGCAGACCAACCGAACTTGGACTCATTTTCACTTCCCAGCGAAGTCCGAGATCCAAAGTCAGGTTCGACTTCGCTCGCCAGGTGTCCTGAAAATAGAGATCGTATTCGGGATACTCGGCATTATAGATCCATCGTGTTCCTGGAGAAGCGAATGAGTTCAAATCACCGGGGCTAACAACAAATCCTTGGGAGAAGCTTCCAATACGACCGATCAGATTATTGATCGTCGCCAAAAGGACGTTGCGGTCAGTTGTATTTATGCTCGATGCACCTGCCGCAGGCACATTCCAAGGGACAAAATCACTGGCACCGGTACCAAATCCGATCTGCGGTTCGATCTGTCCACCCGCTGACGATCTATCATCGATCTGGTTGCCCAAACGGATATTCACACCGAACTTCAAAGTATGCGGCGACAGGTCGAACGTCATGTTATCGACAAACTGCCAGGTTCGTGATGTTCTGGCGTTATAAGCAAAGTTACGGTCAAAGTCCGTAACCGTATTGAGAACAAATGGAACCGCAGCGTTAGCTGCCGGATATTCGAATTTGAATCCAAAGCGATTCATGCCAAAAACAAATTCATTTACAAATCGCGGGGTCGGGGACCATCGCCAGTTGATGGCGAGATTCTTTGGATTGCGAAAAGTATCGATCCAGCTAGGGCCATCCTGAACGCGTTGCAAACCGGCATTAGCAATATCACCAAACGTGTTCTGCTCACCCTGAGCGTAACGGAAATAAACCTGATTGTTGTCATTGACCTTGAAATCAAAACGGGTCACGAAGTCGTATTGCTTTTCTGTCTGCGGTGCTACAAATCTAAATGCACCGGTATTTAGCCCGTCACCAGCAGTGAAATCATTCGGTCCCGCTTGTGAAGCCAAAAGGCCAATAATAAACGGATCGAGGGTTATCGGACGGCCTGTTGCAATATCGTATGTCTGGATACATGGATTCGGAACACCCGGCCCGCAAGTCGGATATACGGGTGCGCCGGTGCTATTCACAGCAGCACCGGTTGGGAAAGTTGCGGAGCTGGCAGTTCCGGCCGGGGCGTTTCGTCCACCCTGAACATAACGAAACAGGCCGGCCCTGGCTTGCGGGGTATAGACCGTCAAAGACTGAAGCCTCGTTTCGGAAGCCCGGAGCATTTGAAGGTTAACAAAGAAGAACGCTCGGTCTTTTAATAGGCTGACCGGGCGTTCATTTTCACCAAAGGGATTGAAGAGCGGGCCGCCAAAACTGCCACCGTAAATGTGCTGAACAAATTGACGCCTATTGATTCTTTGTTTATTGAATTCCCATTCGTTGGCAATGAATCGCGGCGTTTGGTAATACTCAAATAAATTGCCGCGAAACTGATTTGAGCCCGACCTGGTGGTCATCGCAACCTGAGCACCGGACGAACGCCCGAGTTCCGCGGTGAAGTTACTAGTGGTGATCTGCATTTCACGGATCGAATCCGGATTTGCACGGAGCGGTGTAAAGTTTGATCCACCGGCAGTTGATTCGTTGATGTCGATTCCATCAAGCGTGAAATTGAATGCTCTGTCTCTTGAGCCATGAACGTGAATGCCGCCACCCGTGTTGGCACCGACGACAACTCCCGGCTGATAGTTAAGTAGGTCGAAGGGATTGCGGCCCCGGGCACCAACGATCGGCAGTGATTCGACTTCCCTTATTTCAAGGGTGGTGCCAACATTGCCGGATGTTGCCGTAGTTACGACCTCAGCGGACCCTTCAACAGAAACCACCGCAGATACGTCGCCTACCTCAAGCACAGCGTTGATCGTTGCTGGTATATTTACAAGTATATTGTTACGTGAGGACTCAAAACGCTTAAAGCCGTCTTTCTCCACGGAGACCCTATAAGATCCGGGTTGGATCAGGTCAAATACATAGACGCCCGAACCACTGGTCGTCGTTGTAAGGCTCGAGTTAGTACCCTCGTTCGTGATCGTTACCGTTGCACCGGTAACTACAGCACCAGTCGAATCCGTAACGGTTCCCGTTATTCGAGATGTCGTACCTTGCGCGAATGAGACCTGTGCAAACCCAAGCGCAAAAATAAAAGCTACACAGGCTTTCAGAAAGCCAAACTTGTTCATCACCTTCCTCCTTAGAAACCTTCAAAAGAAACTTATTGATATAATGATAGCTTATAGCTATAGGTTAGCATGGCGAAATTGTTGATGAAATATACCACAGTTTTACGAAAGTGTTAACGCAAAACTGCCGGAAACTTGAATATTTTGTAATTTTACTTTCTAAATTGAAGAATAACGCCCTTTGCACCTACCGCCCAGCCGTATTTTTTGTCCATGAAAATGCCGTAAAGGCGGTCATTCGTACCGCTTTCCTGGCGAAACCAGGTCTTTCCACGATCATTTGTTTGAAGGATCCGACCCGAATACCCGACTATCCAGCCGTTCTTATCATCAACAAAATCCACGCGCTTGAATGTATCGTCAAAGGCCGTGTCGACCATTTGCCATGTGGTGCCTCCATTCTCGGTGCGAAGTACCGTGCCGCCGCCGCCAACGGCGTAGCCATTGTTCTTGCCTCGAAAACATATATCGAATAGCGCACGGGTTACACCAGAATTCTGCAGCCGCCAGGTGCGCCCTTCATCTGTGGTCGCAAGGATCACACCTTTGTCGCCTACGATCCAGCCGTGGGAATTTCCGCTGAAATCAAGATGAAATAGCTCATACTTTGTCGGCAGCGGGATCCGGTTCCACGTTTCGCCCCCGTCCTCCGTCCGCATCAGAAGCGAATCGACGACGACATCCTCATCGCCGGAGCGCCGCAAGACCGACCCGACGACATATCCGCGTCTTTTATCCGAGAAACGAATACTTAGAAATTCCGGAGTGCCCGTGCCAAATTCGCCGGCGCGGTAAATACGAGTTTCCTGCCACGATTTTCCGCCGTCGCGGGTAATGAAAAGCTTTCGACCGGCGATCAAATAACCATTGTCGTCATTGCGAAAATATATCTCGTTTATGTCCTCGGTGGCATTGAGCGGATATTTCAGCCACGTACTACCGCCGTCCGTAGTCGACGCTAAATAGCCTGCGTCGCCGGCGATCCAGCCTTTATCTGAAGACGTAAAGTGGACCGCCACGAGATCGCCGGCGGCATCGGCCCGCTGAAGCGTCCATCCGGTCTGTGAGTACCCGGAAATGACCGATATAAGAGTAAAAAGCAAGGTAAAGCCAAATTTCGTCAATGCATTCGCCTCCGTTGGTGCTTATTGGATGTATCTAGAATAATGGTTCTATGCCCAAAATGCATCTCCGGAGGCGATTTCCCCCCTTGATTAATGGCCGTTAGTTGGTGATCTTATATACTCTCCCCTTCCAAATGATGACGACCTGTTCACCGAGCGATAAGTATTGGCCAATGCTTCGGTCCTTTTCTATCAGGGCAAAATATTCATCTGACGCAAAGCGGATGGTCGTGACCGGCAGACGCGAAGTTTCACTATACTCAGCATCGACCCAGACACCGGATTCGTTAACGAAATTACGGTTCCCGATAAATTGATTATTTCTTGTGTTGCGGACCATGACATTATCAGCATCTGATTCCGAGACTGCAGCTCGGACATTTGACTGCATCGAACGCTGCTGCACGCTTAACCCGACCGCGTCGGCTCCGCTTGGTACGGCCATTTTCTGTTTGGCAGAGCTTTCAAGATTCCTCGCCATCGGGGCGTCACGGCGGACATTCGCCATCGAGCCGTCGGTCGCGAGATACGAAGTATACGGCGTTACCAGGCCATATCGCGTGCCGAGGTCGACGACCTCATCCTTTACCTCTTTTGTTTCCCCGTTGGCCCTGATCTGTTCGAGCAGCCAGCCGACACGACGGCTGGCCCACAGCCTCGGCAGGAAATTATTCTCATCCGACCTGACTGGAAAATCCAGATTGGTATAATTGAACGTCCTGACTTCCCTGCCCGTCTTTCCGGTGAGCTTCAAAGTAATATTATTTAGATCATTTGTATTTCGAAAACGGCCAACAACGGTCATCTGCCTTCCGCGGAAAAGGTCTGTCAACTTTCGCGGATAGGTAAAATCCGCCATGACCGGGCCGAAGTCAAGCTCTAGGTCCGAAAGGACAGGCGAGCTGACACGCGAGAAAAAGTTCGAAACCTTGATCTCGAGGTCTTCCTTAGGCTGAACATAATCCGACATTCCGGAATTCTCCGACCCGAGCCGATCGAGCAATGTTGTATTTACATCATAGCCGAAGCCGAACGGAAAAATGCGTACGTCTAGCTTCTTGGCGCTTTGAAGGTTGGCGATGATCCTTTCGGCCTTGGTTTCGCCAACGGTCGGCAATCCGTCGGTCATAAAAACAAGCATTTTCGGCCTGTCGCCGCTCTCGAATTGTCTGAGCGAGGCCAGCAGCGAATCGTTTATATTCGTCCCGCCGGTTGGCTGGAGTTTATTTACAAACTCCTCGCCCCGCTTCTTCCCTGCCGCGTCCGCACGTATCAACCCGCGTTCCATCAGGTGCTCCTCGCCAGCGAAATTGATGATGTTAAAACGGTCCCCATCCCTCAGAGTTTTGACGCCGAAAAGCAGCGCCTTTCGTGCCTTATCCATCTTCCCCTCGTCAGCCATCGAGCCGCTCGTATCGAGCACAAAAACAATGTCTTTATTGACGATCTCTTTGTCCGAAACCGTGTCCTTCGGCGAGAGCATCAGGAGGAAGTAACCGTCCTTTCCCGGCTCGCGATACGTGACGAGCGACATTCCGAAATCGTTATTCGACAGCCCGTAGAAGAGCTGAAAGTCGGCGTCATTATTCTTGGTTTCAAACGATACATTGGCCGCCGTCTCGCCCTTTCGTTTAACGTCGATCTCGTGCGTCGGCGAATAGATATTCCTCAAGGCCTCGCGGCCAACGATCTCGACGGTGCCCGAAACAGTACCGAACTGTTGCGGAGTGCGGACACTTCTGTCCACAACCATTTGTCGATTCCACACGTTTCGGCCCGTGCCAAGCGGATATCGATAGGCCACGGTGCCGGACTCGGCCTTGAGGATCTCTGAGTATGTAAGTTCAAGCTTTTTGTCGGAATGCGGTGGAATGGGGAAGATCGATGCCTGAAAAAGGTCTTTGCCGGCGTATTCGAGCAGCCCCGGATCCTTTTGCCGCCTCACGATCTCGTCATAGATCCGGCGGGCCTCTTCACGCGAACGCACCTCGCCGACCAGTTTTTTTCCATTTTCCCAAATGCTGAATTCAACGATCGACGCCGTCTCGGGGATAGGAAAGAAATACGTGCCCTCAAGCGTATGCGGCGTGTCGTTTCGAAATACCTGCTCGACATGCGTCGTCGCCACCTGGCCCGCTATCTTAGTGTTGATCTGGATAGATTTGACAGGAAGTGCGTTCGGCAGCGGTATAGGCCTCGGCCTGGGAATCGGCCGGCACGGCCTGATATCGCAGATGATCGGCACGATCATACCCTGCGCGGGTACATTAAGCGAAAAAACCAAACCGGAAAAAGCGATCCCTAGTACCGCTGCAAAAGATCTGAACTTCATATATATCTCCTCGATCGAATCTCCAACACAAAAACCGCCGGGGCCGACAGCCAATATTGTGTTCATCGATCTAGGAACGGTAGAGCTACCGATTTCTTGCAGGATCCTGCAAAGAAAAAAAGAGCGGCCCGCGGAGCCGAATTAGCTAATTCGCGTCCGATTCAGAAATGGTGGAAAATTAATGAAGGCAGCGAGGTTATAGATCGAGTCGGTCTGGGGTGATAAGGGCGTCATCGATATCTTTTTCGAGCTTGGCACGGAGTTTTTCGACGAGGATCTCGGATCTTTGAAGGCTGGCATTAACGCTGCCGCGGGTGGATTGGATCTCGGTGAGTAAGGCCTCGAGATTGGTACGCTCGGCCGCCAGGCTTTTCCTTCGGTTCTCTCGGATCTCTTCAGGCTTCATCGAACCGGCAAGCTGAAGGGTGCGCTCGATCATTTCGGGCCTCATTTCAAATTGGAGCTGCTCGAGCCGTGAGCGGACGGTATTTTCCTTTTCGATCATTTCGAAAAGCTGCTTGCGAAGCGATTCGGAACGCTGTTCGGCTCGCGTGAGAATGTCGAGATTCAACAGCATTCGCTTTTGAACTTCGTCGGGGTCGGCCTTTTTTGCAGCGGCATCACGGTCGGCTTCGAGCTTCTTTATGCGCTCCGTTAGATCCTTGATCTCGGCATTTTCGGCGGCGGGATTAACGTCCTGATCTTCCACAGGCTGCACGATCGGGCGATCAAAAAGCTCGTCAGCGCGGCTGATGATCTCGGCGGCGGTCAAAACTCGCGGAGGAGTGGCGAGAGGTTTAGGTGTGCTTCGCGGGTTTTGGGCCGAAACGGCTGAAACTGATGAAAAGGCGATGGCCGCAAACAATGCCAAACTGCCGTATCTAAATACTCTCATATTCTTTTTGCCTTTTTCGGCTTGTCCGAAATAAAGTCCTTGCCGCGAACAAATTCGACAGTATTCTTGGCAAGGCCAACAAAGGGAACAGCATCTATGCCCGAATTGACCAAACCTTTAACCATCCCCTTATTTTTTATGTCCGAACCGACTAGAAAAAGTACCACGGCCGCACCGCCGAATGGCACTGAACGAGCTACCCTTTTAGCAACCTGCCAGCCGCCCGCATGTACTATTTTTCGCCTCAATCCCGGTTTAGTTTCCGCCATCGCTTCAAGTCTATACTTGCTTTAATTTGATGACAACAGCATACTTTCCATTGCACGAAAAAAGAGCGGTAAAGTTTCATTATCGTTAATTGATGACCCTCCAAATCGACAAACTTTCCAAGCGATTCAGGAATAATTGGGTGCTTCGCGATGTCGGATTTACCGCTTCGGCAGGGGCCGTTTTTGGCATTTGCGGAGCTACGGCCTCAGGCAAGTCCACTCTTCTCGAAGCGATCGCGGGCAAGACCAAGACTAGCGGCGGCAGCATATATCTCCACGGCCGCGATCTGGCCGGCGTCAAGCCAAAGGAACGCGGAATTAAGCTTATTACCAGCAACGGCGCAACGGGATTCGTGGGTGCGTTCAGCGCATGGGGCAGCCAGGATTCGAGCGGTGAACGTCAGTTCGCTGCCCTTGAGCGTGCTTTGGCGAGCGATGAGAGGTTACTGCTTCTGGATGAGCCGTTCAGCCAGATGGACGCAGCACTTCGCGATGAATGCATCTCCAAGGTCAGGCGCGGGGCCGAAATTGGGGGCCGCATAGTCGTCTTCGCATCGAGCAGTTTCGACCAGTTAACGATGATCGCCGATCAGATCGCAATGCTTGACAAGACCGAGCTCAGCGAACCCCGCACGCCGCAGGAATTCTACGAGGATCCTCCTACGGCCGCCGCTGCCAGGCTTACTGGCGATAATAACATCTTCGAAGCAAGACGGCTGACGTCTTCAGATTCAGATCTCCCGGAATTCCACACGATCGAAGGCGGCCATCGGATCTTTGCCTTTAGGGCGAACAAGAGTCAGCTCAGCCCGATTGATCAGAATTCGATTCTCGCCATTCGCCCGGAACAGGTAGTGATGTCGATGGGAAACTCATTTCCCGAGGATAATCTGCTCAGGGCGGTGGTAACGCGGATCAAGTTTCGCGGGCCGACCAGCCTCGTCGAATTCGATGCCGGCGGGTTAAAGATCGAAACACGGGTCTTCAAGGTCGTCGGACTCGAGGTAGGCGATGAATGCATGCTCGGCCTTCCACCCCACCGGATCGCGATACTTAAAGCCTAGATCCCTGCGTAGCCAAATGCAGGCTTAGAATAACCTGTATCCGGCGATTTTTGGCACGGTTCGCGTTTGTGGTGTTCGGTGCAACGGGAATCGTTGCCCCGAGTCCTTTCGCAACAATCCGGCCCTCTTCGACCCCAAGTGAAGCAAACTTGTCCGCTACGGCGTAAGATCGGCGATCTGTCACGGTCTGAACCTGATCGGGGTTTCCGCTATTGTCGGTGTGTGATTCGACCAATATCCGATAATCCGGATTGTCGGCCAGAATGCCGGCAAGCGAAGCGAGGCGGCCGTCAGCCTGGGGTGTCAGGCTGCTGGAGCGGATGCCGGTCCAAAGATTTTCCGGCAATGTGAGCACGATCCCGCGTTCATTCTTGACGACCGGGCCGTAAGCCTTTAGGGCCCCGAGAAGTTCCTTTTCGGCATTTTCCAGGCGCACTCTATTGGATTCCCTTTCGTTTTGCTCACGGATCGCGTTTCTCTCTTCCTCTAATGCGGCAAGTTTAGCGTTGGCGGTTTCGTTCTCGACGCGGGACCTTCCGAGGTCCTCGCTAAGACGGACGTTTTCGGCGCGGACCTCTCTGAGCTGATTCGAATAATTCATCGCATCACGCTCGGCAAGCTCGCGATTGCGGATCTCGCGGGCGAGATCCGCCTTTAATGAGTTGATCTCATCCTGGGCGTCGGAAAAGCGGCTTTCGGCCGCACGTATTTCGGCATCTGAACGTGTTCTTTCGTTACGCTGCTCTCGAGCCACCTTTCGCTGCCCGGCCAGAGATTCCGCACGCACGGCAGCACTGATGGCCTTGCGGGCCGCTATATCGACGGCCTCGGAATCCCGGCCGGCAGCAAAAGAATTCTGAGCGTTCTGAAGCAGGGTCTCTGCCTCGGTAAGTTCTGTTGAAGCGTCGCGCTCGGCACCGGCGAATCGGGCAAGGGCCACAGCCTGTATAGCCTGAAGGATCGCCGGAGGGGTCTTAGCGTAATCTGTTTCGGCGATGGCAGGAGTCCGCGGATCGCGGAAATAATCACTGGAATTCCCAAAGTAGCTAATAGCCGGTGCGGTTCCGACCAATGTGCCCTTCGGGTTTACAGGATAGAGATTCTCAAGCATTACCGTTTGGCTAGGCCGGGTGACAAGGAAATGAGGTTCCGCCGTTATCAGAAGTGCAAACGTTTGGAGATTAGTGGTCACCGTCATCTTGGAATCGATGAAGAAAAGGCCGCTCCGCTTGATCTCGCCGAGATTATCGGCATGGCCCGTCGGGGAGATCGCCCATAGAACGTAAGTTGCATATCCGGCGCCAAGTTCAAACGGCCTCGGCATATTGTCGACATTTAGTTCGATACGACTGCCGGTCCGGGTCGTCCGCTTGACCTTTGCCGAACCCTTCATACGCGGGAATCGGGTCGTACCGCGGAACTGGACCTGGACGGTTTCGTCCAATGGGTAGGTGATCGCGGTCGTCTTTCGGGCCACGTCCAGCTGGGCGACTATGCCGCCACAAAATACGAACAATAACAGTCCACTTAAAAGCGTCTTAACCGCAAACGAATTTTTCATAGGGTTCACTCCGAGAATCGGATCAATTTAAAAAAGATGCACTATTGGAATACAAAGTTGCAAATAAGGGATTTGGAGAGGCTCTTCGACTGAAGTATATTCATACCTTTACTCGCAGAAATGGACGATTTCAAACGGCTTCTTAAATATGTACGGCCTTTCTGGCTGATCTTCCTTTTTGCGATCGTGGCAATGTTTCTGGGAGCCGTTTTCGAAACTGCCACCGGTATTTTACTGGTACCGATCTTTGACCAATTTTTTCAAAGCCCGGGTGCGCAAAGTGCATTGCCCTTTGATCTTAACCGCCTGATCCCGCCGAACGACTGGTATAGGGCGTGGTTGATGATCTCGCTCCTCTTGATCTCGTTCACGATCTTAAAGGGTATTGCCGAGTATTTTTCGTCATATTTGATGGCAAAGATCGGGCAGTCTGCGATTCTAAAACTTCGGGGTGAGCTGTACGACCACCTACTGAAACAATCGGCGGTTTTTTTCGAAAGGCACCGCACAAACTTTCTCGTATCGCGGCTGGTGGTCAGCTGTGCGGCGATCGAGCTTGCTGTTTCCGCCAACCTCCGCGATGTCTTAAGAGAATCCGTCATGCTTGTGTTCTTTATCGGAGCGGCATTTTATTTTAATTGGCGCTTGACGCTCGGATCACTTATCGCGGCTCCGATAATCGCTTTTCTGACTACAAATTTCAGCAAACGGCTGCGGAAGTTAGCGGATGTTTCGCTCGAGGGCAATAAAAACCTGACCGACACTTCGCAGGAAACTCTGTCAAACAACATTATCGTCAAGGCGTATTCGGCCGAAGATCGAGAAAGCAAACGCTTTCTGGATGTGGCAAAGACCATTGCGAGAGCGAATCTGCGCTCCGCGCGGATCGCGGCAACATCGCCGCCCACTATCGAATTGATCGGCACGGTCGCCCTTATCCTTTTGCTTTATTTCGGCCTTAGCGAAATAAATTCCGGCCGGATGAATCCGCCTCATTTCTTTGCATTTCTCTACTTCCTTTTCCGCAGCTATGACCCGATGCGCAAGATATCCCGCCAGCATAACGAGATATCAAAGGCGTTCGCCGCCGCCCGTGATGTTTGGAATATCCTTGACGAGGATGACATGCTTCCGGAAAAGCAAGATGCCGTCGAGCTCGAGCCCCTTAAAAGTGCGATCCGACTCGAGAATGTTTCGTTCAAATACCGGAACAGCAATCGATCAATCCTGCAAAACATTGACCTCGAGGTCCGAAAAGGCCAGATGGTCGCCCTGGTTGGGGAAAGCGGAGGCGGCAAATCCAGCCTGACGCGGCTTGTCCAGCGGCTATATGATCCAACGGAAGGCTCCGTGTTTTGGGATGATATCGACCTTCGAGATGCGAGTGTTCTAAGCCTCAGAAAACAGATGGCGCTGGTCACCCAGGAAACCGTTCTGTTCAATGATACCGTGCGGCAAAACATCGCATACGGAGACCCGAATGCAACAACCGAGATGATCGAGGAAGCGGCCCGCGTGGCATTCGCAGACGAATTCATCTCGCAGTTGCCTGAGAAATATGACACGCTGGTTGGTGAGCGCGGCGTTCTGCTTTCAGGCGGCCAGCGCCAGCGCATCGCGATCGCCCGTGCTGTCCTCGTAAATGCCCCGGTACTGATCCTTGACGAAGCCACGTCAGCATTGGATACCGAGAGCGAAGCCCTCGTCCAGAAGGCGCTCAAGAATCTTATGCAGAACCGCACGTCGATCGTGATCGCCCACAGGCTCTCAACCATCCGGAGGGCAGATAAGATCGTGGTCATGGAAAAAGGCAAGATCATCGAAACCGGCAATCACGAAGAGCTGCTCGCGATAAGCGGAACCTACAAGCGGCTATATGAATTACAATTTGCGGATTCAGAACCATACGAAAGGCTATAAATATGAGATCAATGACAGGCTTTGGCCGCGGGTCGACCAGCGATGACAAATTTTCGATCACGGTCGAGCTTAAAACCGTTAATAATCGGTTTCTCGATATCAATCTGCGTTTGCCCGGCGAACTTCAGCAGCTGGAATCGATCGTCAAGAAGCTGATCAGCAACCGACTCGCCCGTGGCCGTGTCGATGTCAATCTTCAGTACGACCGCAATGACAATGTCC
>JBGTBC010000163.1:0-6608 GCA_041749555.1 Pyrinomonadaceae bacterium
GTGGCTGAAAGTAAGAGGCAATTCATGAAAGCACCGACGGCGGAAGCGACCGGAGCTATCGAGTCTCGCAATGGACATGGTGGCATATCGAGAACCAGTATTGGGAGTCTTATTTCGCGCTTATTCTCAAAAAATATCGAACAATAAGATCACTATCCCAGTTCATGAAGCATCCGTTTACATTACTTCTGCTGCTGATTCTCTTTGGGGGGGCTGCGTCTTCCCAACAATTGGCAAACCCCAACACGACCAACTCGAATGAAACCGAGGTTTTCATTGCACGGTTCAACCAACCTGAACATTTGAACTTTCTAAAAGGTGCAATGTGGACGGTCACCCACGACTACGCCGACTTCAAGAAAATGAGCGAAAAGCTGAAGACTTTTCAAACGTTTTTCGAAGCGGTCCGGAAATACGGAAGCGGAGACCCCAAGCCGCTCGCCCAAGTAGGAGGGGTAAGAGGATTCAAGGCGACATTGTCTCTTTGGTTGGGTGATGACGACCAAGCAATACGTTCATTCGCCGCCGTTCTCATCGGCATAAGCGGTGACAAAGCCCTTGCTCCGCAGCTCGCGACCCTGATAAAGGAACGCAAGGCCGGCGACGATGAAATGATGGTGTACGACAGAGGACGGGCTGCGTTCGCTCTCGGTTTGTTGGGAGCCACTGAGTATACACCGCTGCTAGTCGCCCAGTTGGAAAGCATTAATCAGTATGACCGTTCGGGGGCTATGTCCGCGTTGGCTCGCTTTAACGCGACGGAATACGCCCCGAGAATTGCGAAGCTCCTTAACCGTCAGGAACTGGGCTATCACGATGACACAGCCCCGATTCATTTCTTAGTCGAAACGGGTACCGCTAATAACTACAAACCAGAACTCCTCCAAACGATGCTCACGAGTCTCGTCGGGGAAAAATCGGAAACAGCTATGTACGCCCTCGTGAGCCTCGACGCCAAAGAGGCTGCACCCGCGATCGCTAAGCTTCTGGATGATCGCTTCAGAAAAGAGGATGCCGCAAAAGCGCTAGCGTTACTCAACGCGACCCAGTATTCGAATAGGGTGGCGGCTCTGTTAAAAGATGAAAGCGGCTTAGTAAGGGCGGCGGCGGCTCTCTCCCTGGGAGTCATGAAATCGAGCAAACACGCAAAACAGGTAGCCGAACTGTTATCTGACACGCAGGGTTACGTACGCGACTACGCTGCGGCGGCTTTGCTTTTGATGGGAGCGACGAAATATTACAAAGAGGCTTATCTGCTCATGGCGGAAGCCCATTCAAAAGGCGCTTATTTGACGGACAGTTCGTTCCATCCTTTCGTCGAATCTAAGAGCCGTTCCATTACTGAAGAACTAAAAAAGGAATTGGAAGTCGCTAAGGCCGTCCGATAGTCGGAGACCAACGGATCTGGCTGAGCGATCTCGGCTGGCGGCAACAAATCCCCGCTCGATTACCCTTCCGGGTTCTGAATTCCGGGACCTCCTTCAACCGGGCGGAGCTCGACCTGATCCATTTGTGGGCAGGCTGTCGACGGTTGATCCGATGTTTCCCGCCAGGCCCCGGTATTCGTAACGCGTGTATTTGCCGTTCGGCCCCAGGCGATTTGACTGGGCGAGATACCAGACGAGGCGGCGTCCGTGATCGTCACGCTTTTCGACCCAGATCTCGCGGCCATTCGGGTCAAAGTCTTGTTCGAGCAGCGGACATTCGGATCGAGGTTCAATGTCGACCGTAGGATCCGGCTCCGGCGTTTCGGGCGGTATATCGAGGATCAGGTCTTCCTCAACAGTAGATACGTCATCCCTAAGGTAATCGGAGTCCTCGAAGCAGACCTCCTCGCCCCAAGCCCCTCCTGAGACATCGAATTCATGAACCGGATCCTGATCTTCGACATGATCGCAGCCGGGCGTAGGAGCGTCATCTCTATTAATGCTCTCTAAGGGCCGCTCGTGGCCGCCTATGACCGCATACTTCTGTACCGTGGTTTTCGACATCTCGAGTGTCCTGCCGATGCCCCTCAAGGACATACCCGCCTGTTTGAGCTCGCCGATTCGACCGATCAGTTCCCATTCGCGGCGGTCATTGTCTGTCAGCCGCAATGCACCCTCACGCGCAAATCCGCGAAAATCAAAATACGTAAAATTCGCGCGTTTCCTCACCCGAAACCACGGAACATGGGATGCACCGAAAATATGTGCGGACGGCCCCGGCCTGAGGTGCTTGATATATCTGCCCGTCGAATCCGAACCCACGCGTCCGACCGCAAAGACATTGTCGGCGACGGCCGAGATCACGTCGGCAAAGGGCATATCGCGGGTCTCGATCCCGCGGCGAAGGGTAGCCGGCGGAGAATGCACCAGCAGAAGTATCGAAACACCGTCCCGCCGGCATATCCGCCGAAGCTCTCGCATCACACTCATCGTTTCATTCGACGAATACCCCCGCAACAGATGAGCCAGGTTATCGATTACCACCACTTTAGCTTGTGCCGACTCGATAAGCTGTTCGATCATTTCCATCTTCGGTTCAGCCGTTTCGCTCCTGCCTGCATAAACGAAATTCCGAGAGAACCGGTACGGCTTATATTTGCCGCTGTCATCATTCATGTACCGGCTGCAGAACTGCTCGGTTGACGTTTCAAGATCGAGATAGACCACCTTTTGCCGTTGTGGATTGCCGTCGATCGGTGCGAACTCTCGGCCGCGGGCTATGCTGTCCGCTATCTGCACCGCCAGGACGCTTTTACCGCATCCCGCCTCGGCAAACATTACAGACAGCTCGCCCGCAAGCCACATATCGCCGAACAGCGGCCGCGGCGCACGACGCGGCCGTGCCAGCAGTTCGTTCATACTCGTGACTTCAAAAAAGGTCGGCGTTTCACATTTATCGGAATTAATATTTTCCATCTCAAAAACTGTTGACGATTCCGCCATCAGTTGTATACAATACTATGAGTGTTGCGTCTATTGCAAGTATTTTCTTGTGTGCAACAAATAGGTCTTTGAAATTTGTCTCCGTCGCGGTCCTCACACGTTCTTCATCCACAGCAAAACCGCTCTCTGCCAATTCGCGTGGTACAGCGGCTCATCCGGCAACATGAAGTAAATACGAAGGTTAGTGTGATATTGATGTCCCGCCGCGGGACAAAAACACATACTTTCGTGTTAGATTTTGGGTTTTTTGGAGTTTTGAATTTGGGATCAGATCCTGGCCTGGTGTGATAACTATTAATTATTCACTATCCACTATTCACTGAAACAAATGTTCCGAAACAACCGAGTACACAGATCCTGTCGGAAGGAGATTGCTCTCGTAGATGGTAAGGTGATCGATAAGGAATTCGCTGAGGTCGAGTACTGAACCGGTGTGTACGTCGATCAATTCTCTTGCCTGGGCCGGTCGTTTGGTCCTGGCGATCGTGATGTGTGGGTGGAATCGCCGAGGCCCGCGAGCGTTCCCCTCCAGGATATTAGCGATCTGCGTCAGCCGTCCGACGGCGCCGGCAGATTCCCCGACTCCGATCCATAAAACGGCGCCTTCACGGCTCCGGAACAAGCCCGGGCCTTTTACCGTAAGTTTGAATGGTTCAGTTGATAGTGCGGAGCTCGCGACAAGATCCTCGATCTGTTTAAGCCGGGGCCCGTCGGTGTCACCGAAGAATTTCATCGTTATATGAAACTTCTCCGTTGGCTCCCATTTAACGGGCGCGTCGGGAAACGCCTCTTTAAGACGTAAAACGTGGTCGGCAATAGCCCGGCGTACATCTTCAGATATGTCGATGGCAACAAATAACCTTCTAATGGGCATATTGATTGTAGGTTTCCGCAATTGCTAAACTCTCACAGAATTATGAAAGTCGTAAAGATCATCTTTGTTTTGTCGGCCGTTATCGTAGTCGGCATCGCCGCCTTCTCGTACTGGATGTTCAGCTCTTTGAACAAGAAGCATGAACACGGTAAGGCTAATGAATACATCAAGATCGAAAAAGGCACTCCGCCCAGGGCGATAGTTTCTCAGCTTGCTGGGCAGGGCGTGCTGGCGAGCGAGCTTCCTGTTTTTCTATATATTCGGGTTTTCGGCGATGCAAGTAAACTCCAGGCCGGAGATTACCAGTTTCCGAGCCCCATCAGCCCTTTGGAGGTGTTGAAGGAGCTGGAGAAGGGCGAAACGCTAACGACAAAACTTACGATTCCCGAGGGTTTCACAAGGTTTGATATCGCAAAAAGGTTAGCGGAGCAATTCCCGCAAAATCCTCCCGCCGACGACAAGGCCATCCTTGCCCTAATGGACGATACGTCACTGATCAGCGATCTGGCTCCTGAGGCAAAGAATCTCGAAGGATATATGTACCCTAGCACGTACAGCTTTCCTCCCCAGACCGACGCGAAAGACATTATTCGGTCTATGGTTGGACAATTCAAGAAAAGCTGGAAGCCTGAGTGGACAGAGGCCGCCCGTTCCCGCTCGCTTTCGATCCACGAGATCGTTACAAAGGCATCGTTGATCGAAACTGAAACTCCGCTCGAAAGTGAACGGCCGGTTGTCGCCGGTGTGATCAACAACCGGCTGACGAGGGGCATCCCCCTCGGGATCGACCAGACCAACGTCTATATTGCTAAGATGCTCAACCGCTGGGACGGCACGATTCACAAAAGCGATCTGGAGGTCAATTCCCCGTATAACACAAGAAAGTTTGCGGGCCTTCCACCAGGCCCGATCTCAACAGTTACCGCCAGTTCGATCAACGCTGCACTTAATCCGGCGTCACACGATTACATTTTCTACGTCTTGAACGTCGACGCTAACGACGGTTCGCATTGGTTCTACGCGTCTGCAGCCGAATTCGAGAAAGGAAAGAAGAAATATCAAGAGTGGCTGGAGAAGGAGAGGTTGGAGAAAAAGAAGGCGGTAGGAAATAATTGACGTAGTTACACATTGTAGTTACACTATTTATGCGATACGCGTGGGATGAAAATAAGCGAAACGCCAATCTCATCAAACATGGAATCGACTTCAGGGACGCTGTATCGATCTTTGACGAATTTACATACACGGAATATGACGAGCGATTCGATTACGGCGAACCACGATTCCTTACATTCGGATTGCTATTCGGCGGAGTAGTGGCTATCTCACACACCGAGGATGATTTTGTTATAAGAATTATCTCGGTTCGAAAGGCGGAGAAATATGAACAAGACAAATACTTCAAAAGTGTACGGGACTGACATCGAGCGTTTAAGAAATATGACCGATGACGAAATTGATTTTTCTGATATTCCCCGAACAACTCCTGAATTTTGGGCGAATGGGATAGTTCGAAAAGGCCTAAAGCCTGTTGTGCGAAAGAGCCAACTCACCCTACGAATTGATCAAGACGTAATTGAGTTCTTCAAAGAAGAAGGCCGCGGTTATCAAACCAAGATCAATCAACTGTTACGGGCTTATATGGAAGCTCATAGAGCTTCCGAATGAAAAAGATTACGACATCAGCGAAATTCGTTCCGATCATTCGACTCTCAGGACTTCTATTGGTGTTAGTGATTGTCAGCTTTGGGTCGGATTTTATTGGAGATGAACCTGGTCCTGGATACGTAACAGCCGGCTACCATTTACTGATTATTCCGGTATTCATTTTCGCGTTTTGGTTCAAGAGATTTGGGGGTAGCTTCGTGTTTACCCTCTTTTATTTGGGTACCCATATTTATTCGCTTTGGGTTAGGACACAGGGTTGTTTTCTGGGCGACGACTTGTGCCCGCCTGTACCTGTGGTAACAAAACTATTAGATCGAACCGTCTGGATCGATGGCGTAGCTTCGGTAGGCCTTCCAATTTTGCTCGTTTTGCAGTTAGTGATTTTATTTCGGTATTCGAGGAGAATGGACTAAATGATCAAACTCCTGGCCCTTGACCTCGACGGCACAACGCTAGATTCATTGGGCCAGGTTCCCGACACCAATCGCGAGGCCATCCGTGCGGCCGAGGAGCGAGGCGTGCTGGTGACCATCGCGACTGGACGGCGGTTTCGGGATGCTCAGCCGGTTGGGATCGACTTGGAGCTTAACGCGCCATTGATAACCCATAACGGCGGACTGCTCAAGTATGTAGGCAGCGAAAAGACGGTACACTGTTCCCTTTTGACCACTGAAACAAGCTTGGAGGTAGTTCGCGTCGGAAAAGCATTTGGAGGCGACGCGTTGGTCAGCACCGATCCGCACGGGCTTGGCACGCTGCTTTACGACCGGATATCCGATGACAACACTCCGCTCAAGAAATATTTGCGTTGGTCGGAGAGCCTTCACGGTATCGAGATCGGACGCAGCGGTGTAGCTCATGTTGAATTGCTTGAGGATATTCTTGAGGACCACGAGATCGTCCACATTTCGTTTTCCGGCAACTGCAGCTCGATGCGTGAACTCGAATCGACCCTCAATGACGAGTTCCAGGGCAATGTAACGATTCTCGCCACGATCTATCGCAACGTGCAGCAGCTGCGAGGCCAGGCGGATCGTGCTTCCGAGGCACTGAAGTCCGTGAAGGCGACCGATCCGCGCGTGGGCGAGATGGAGGCGATGTCTGGTTATGCCCACGTCATCCTCGCCGAAATGTTC
>JBGTBC010000164.1:0-14324 GCA_041749555.1 Pyrinomonadaceae bacterium
CATTCATAAGCAATAACCCCCCGAATCCATGTCCCTGATATTTGGCGTCAATAGCGATTTGGCCGAGCAATATTGCTGGGATCTCACGTTTTATTTTTGGCTTATCACCCGAGATTATTTCCTGAGAAATATGAATGGGCGTGATCGTGTAGTACCCGACAATCGCCGCAGGGTTTGAGTTAGCAATCAAAACGTAGGTCCTACTTAGGTCGAGTACCTGATCTTGCATTGCCTTATGTTTGAGAAAGATGTCAACTTCTTCGTCGGAACAAGAAAATCCTGATCGATCGTGGCTTCTGGTGAGCGGTACGATCTGCAAGCTCATACACGCAATTCGCCTTTCTTGATCATCTGCCGGTACTTCTTTGCTGCTTTGAGCGCGTAGTCGGTCGACGGAGGGACATTCCCGTCGAGAATTTCAAAGAAAGCCGCCTTTTCAGCTTCGGATAGATCAAATTTTTCTCTTTTCTCCAGAACCTCGCGTGCTTTGTCATCAAGCGTTGAAATGGTGAATTCCGTTAAATCCTGTCCAAGAATATGAGCGGCCTTGGAAATCCGCTCTTTAATTACCGGGTCGACGCGAACATTAAGTCTCGCAACGGTCTTTTTTTCCTTTACATATTGCATACGCTTTAGTGGCAAAGTGCCACACACTCGATGATAAATTAAGACTGCAAGATTGCGCAACTTATGTCGTGGTGCCAGAGGCCTCCGAGAAACTGTTGGCCATCGAGCTCGAATAGTCGGAAAAATTCCGTCACTCTTCCTCCACCGTACACAAAAGCGGATACTCCCTTGCTTTTGCGAGGTTCATCGCTTTTTCGGATTTCATCGTGGCGATCTCGTATGGGTAGATGCCGGCGATGCCGATTCCTTCGTTGTGGACCTTGAGCATGATCGTAAAGGCGTCGATGTCTTCGCGGTTAAAAACGTACTGCAGCACAAAAACGACGAATTCCATCGTCGTGAAATCATCGTTGTGCAATATGACCTTAAACAGCTTTGGTTTCTCGAGCTTAGTTTCGCTCTCGGTGATGACCTCACTGCCTGCGTCGATGTCCGGAAAATCGGCCATAAAGAAAATTATAGACGTACGGGCCGTTTTTTGTTAAATTTCAGTTGCGCTGTTTACTTAGTATTCAATTCTGACCTTCGCCCTCCGTTCGGTGCTGAAACCTGACGCTGATTGGTCGTATTGTTTGCTACCCAAAATGAGAAAAGTTTCCGCAACGAAAGTCTCAAGTTCTGGCCGCCAATCTGGTCGACCAGCGGCTCGCGCTATTTCACACGATAATATCGATCTGTTGTTTCGAAGTGTCGGGCAAAAGCTTCGGGAGGGACTTTCCGGCGAAGCTGAGCGGATCCTGATCGATACGATCGATAGATTTGAACACGAGCCCGACGACCTGGCAAACCTAAAACGCTTGTTGTCCTTCACGTTGGAAACAGCCGGGCGATATAAGGAATCGCTCGAGACTATATTGACCTATACCCAAAACGAGAACGTTTCGCTGCTGAGGACCGATACGCAGGTAAAGGTGACGACCCAGCTTGCCATCGCCTTTAACAACATGGGCGATCCCCCTAAGGCGGTCACCCTGCTCAAGGAGACACACCAAAAGGCCGAGGCTGCGGAACTCCGGCAGCTTTTCGGTAGCATAGATATCGCTCTCGCTCGGGTATATCGTAAGTTGGCCGAGTTTCCCATCTGCCGCGATCACGCCCAGAATGCGCTCGACCATTTTCGCGAAAACGGCAACTGGCTGGGCATGGCCGAGGCCTACCGCGAGATCGCCAATAGCTACCACCAGGAAGGCAACAGCGAAAAATCTATTGAGAGTTTTGATCTTGGCATCAATATTATTGGCGAAAATTCGGCACCCTTCATGCTCGGCAAGCTCTACACGGATCTTTCGGGCGCCTACTGGTTTCTCCGTCGCCCGAAGGACGGGATCGAGTGTCTGGAGAAATCGATCCACTTTTTTGATCAGACCGAGCATGCTCTGACGAAAGTCATCGCGTATAACAACCTCGGCCTCCACCTTGTACTTATTGGCGAATGGCCGAGAGGGCAAAAGATGATCGAGCGGGCACTCGAGATCGCACTCCGCGAGGATTACGTACATGTCGCCGGTATCTATGAGTCACTCGGCGAGTTAAAGCTACTTCGCGGCGAACTCGATGAGGCAGAAAAGCTGCTCAATAAGGCAGTTGCATTTGCCAAGGAACGAAAACACGATTGGTACACGGTCCAGTCGATGCGGATGCTCGCCCGCTGTCACCTCGCTCAGGGCAAATTTAAGCGTGCGGCCCAAGATGCCCGCGATACGATGGAACGCTCGCGGGCCATCGGCGATAAACATTATGGCAACATGGCGGCCCTTGTGCTTGCCGAGAGCTGCCTGCAGCAAGGGGCTCTCGAGGACTGCGAAGACACCCTTCTCGCGATTGAAGAGAGTGATCCTCACGCCGATTTTTTCGTTCTGGGCAATATTCAGCGTATCCGCGGCCTGGCTGCGCTGGCCGAGGAAGATCAGGAACTCGCCGTCCATCATTTCAGCCGGGCATTGACGATATTTGAGGCAGCCGAAGACGTGTATCACACAGGCTTGATGCATTTCCTGCTCGGTTCGAACCTTGAGATACGTAATGCGGCCCGGGCCAAACGTCATCTGACGTCCGCAGCTGAAATATTTAAAAAGCTTGAGCTCAGGTCATTCACCGATCGTGCGCGCAAGGAGCTCGAACGCGTCGAAACGAAGCTCGCGGTCGTCGGTACAAGCCGTTCAGAAAGACGCTCGAATTCCGTCGTTTCGCAGCTTCTGACCGTCCGCCTGGCGGAGGCGACCGCATCGCGTGAACTGCTGTTTCGCGAGCTTGTCGCCGTGCTGCAGCAGGAAAGTAATGCGAACAAGATAATCATCGCCGAGTATAACGACCGCAAGCAGCTTCTGCCCTTTATTACTCATGGCTATTCGCCGCAGGAGAGCAACGAACTGGTCGGAAGACTCAGCGAAGCTCAGTCAGCCGGTACCGAGAAAACATTTGTTCGGACAAAAGACATTGCCGTCTTCCATCTGCGTGGGTCATCCGCCGCATCCCCGGCAATACTGATCCTCAATCCGCACTCGGGAGCCGTATTGAATGACGACAGCTCGCTCGCGCCTCTGCTCCGCGTGGTCGAATTGGGAATGGACGTGATCGCGCTTCGGGAAAAGGACCGCTCGACGCCGGCCGAACGCGACCGCAGCCCCTATACTTCGACCAGCCTCATGCCCGGTTTTATACATTCGTCGCCCGCAATGACCGCCCTTGTCGAGGAAGTATACAAGATCCGTTCGTCCGACGTGACCGTCCTCGTTACGGGTGAGTCAGGGACCGGTAAAGAGCTGGTCTCGAGGGCGATACACACGCTTTCGAATCGTAAGGACCAGATCTTTGTTCCTTTCAACTGCACGGCCGTCCCGAAAGAGCTGGCCGAGGGGCATCTTTTCGGATATAAGAAAGGCGCCTTTACGGGAGCCGTCCAGGATTCACCGGGAACGATACGGACGGCGGACGGCGGCACATTATTTTTGGATGAAGTAGGTGACCTGCCGCTCGACGTTCAGCCCAAGCTGCTCCGATTTTTGCAGGAGGGCGAGATCCAGCCGCTAGGTGAGAAAAAACCGTTGAAGGTCGATGTTCGTATCATCGCCGCGACCAATATGCCTCTAGAGACAAAGGTGGCCGACGGTACATTTCGCGAGGACCTCTATTATCGGCTCAATGTCATTCGCCTTCGCGTTCCGCCGCTTCGCGAGCGACGGTCCGAGATACCACCGATCGTGAATTATTACATAAATCATTATTCGGCCCGGTTCGGCAAGACCAATATAACGTTTACGCCTCAAACGGTCGATATGCTGATGGTCTGCAACTGGGAAGGCAACGTCCGACAACTTTGCAACGAGATCCAGCGTGTTATCGCCCGTGCCGTCGATAATGAGGTCGTGACACCCGAGCATCTTTCGCCCGAGCTAAAGCGTTCCGCCCGCCCGCTGACACCTTTCGGCCCGGATTCAAATGTCAGGCCTATCGCCTCATATGACGGAGCAATAACACCATTCTCGAATATCCCATCCGGCGGCACGCTCGAATCGGCCGTCTCAGAACTCGAGATGCAGTTGATCCGCAACGCCCTTTCCCGCCACAACTGGAACATCTCACGCGTCGCAAATGAACTCGGCCTAACCCGCCGCGGCCTTTATTTGAAGTTGGGGCGGTATGGGATCGAAAAAGCGGCTTAGGCCCAACCAATTCATGGAAAACACTAGATGAGTCTTGCAAATCTCGCCAAGATAATAACCTTGTTCCCGCTGGTCTTACTTCTTTCGATCGTACTGCCGGGTCAGGCAAGATCTGATAAAACAAGAGGACAGCTCATTAGCGTAGACGGTGGCCGTTTGTGGATGGAATCGCGTGGAAAGGGCGGGCCCGTCGTCGTTCTGGACTACGGTTTGGGTGGCCCCATAACGACCTGGCGGGGTGTATTTCCCGAAATAGCTAAGTTTACAAGGGTCATCCAGTATCATCGGGCGGGCTACGGTTATTCGGACGCTCCGACCTCACCGCGATCATTCACTAATGTCGCGAAGGACATGCGGGAGATGCTGAAGTCCGCCAATATACCCGCCCCATATGTACTTGTCGGGCATTCGCTCGGTAATGCTCATATCCGGGCTTTCGCACATTTATATCCGGACGAGGTTGCAGGGGTGGTCTTCATAGACCCGATCAATGCGCGTGTGTTCGAGGTCGCGACGGAGGCCGAGAAAGCCGAGGACGAGAAAGGGGCTAAGGAGTTTGAGAAGACCGCCCCCGAGGGAGCTAAGGCTGAGATGCATTTTATGGCTTCCGACAGCGACTTTAGCCTGCTTCGCTCCTTTACTAAGCTGCCGGACGTTCCGGTCGTGCTGTTGGTGGCAGGTAGGCACGAGGCGGGGCCGGTCTGGACTCGGTCGGTTGTCGAGGAATACGGGCCGTTTGTTTACGCGTCGCCCGAAGGCAGCATGATCGTCGATCCGGAGAGCGGGCATTACGTGCATCGAGACAATCCGGCTCTGGCTATATCGGCGATCCGTCGAGTTGTCTTTCCAAGCTTGTCCCGGCGTCTGGGACGGCTACTAAAAACCGCCGGCGTCGTGGCCGCGATCGAGGAATACCGGAAGTTGCGGCGATCATATCCGTCTGAATACTTCAATGAGCGTCTATTAAATTCGCTCGGTCATCAGCAACTTCGCGCCAATGACGCAAAAGGAGCCATTGAGCTGTTCAAACTGAACGTCGAGATGTACCCAAAGGCGGCAAATGCGTATGACAGTCTCGCTTACGCATATGTCCAGAATGGCCAAACGTCGCTCGCGATTCGCAATTACCGCCGCTCGCTGGTACTCAATCCGCAGAACACAAATGCGGAAGAGATACTAAAAAGGTTAAATTCGCGCAAATGAACCGGCCTTGTCAAAAGCCGCTCTCCCAACACTGTCACGGAAAGGAAGACGCTTTCACTCCGATGCCGACCCTTTCTGCACATCAATGCCGATAAGTCGCTCGTAGATCAGCGAGCATACCGGGAAAAGCGTCAAGTAAGCGATCGACTTCATCGTCGGTATTGAATCTTCCGAGTGAGAAACGTATAGACCCCATCGCCCAAGCGTAGGGAACATTCATTGCGGCCAGGACCGGTGAGGCGGTGTGGTCGGCGGCGTTACAGGCCGAACCGGTCGAAACGCAAATCCCTGCCTGGTCGAGTCGGTGGAGGATCATCTCCCCATTGGTGTTTTCGAATGAAATGCTCGAGGTATTCGGCAGTCGTTTTCCCGGATCAGACGTTCCGTTCAAACGAGAATTTGGAATTTTGTCCAAAATTTCGTTTTCCAGACGGTCGCGAAGTAGCTTGACCTTCTCCATCGGCGACAGGTCCGACACAAATTCCGCCGCCGCTCCTATTCCGACTATCTGATGGACAGCCTCCGTTCCGGCCCGCCGTCCTCGCTCCTGGCCGCCGCCGATCAGGTATGGATCTATGTCTGTGCCCTGGCGAATATACAGCGCTCCGATGCCTTTCGGGCCGTGAAATTTATGAGCCGAGATCGAGAAAAGATCGATCTGCATTGATTTAAGATCGATCGGAATTTTACCTGCCGCATTCACCCCATCGACATGAAATATCGCGCCCGAATGCTCCTTTACGATGCGGCCGATCTCGCCTGCCGGAAATAAGATGCCCGTTTCGTTGTTAGCAAGCATGATGGAAACCAAAGCGGTTTCGGGCCTTAACGCATTGCGCAATTGGGCCGTATCGAAGCCGCCTTCTTCATCCACCTCTAGCCAGGTGACGCTGTAACCGTCAGCTTCGAGCTTTCGAATCAGCTTGCTGACCGCGTCGTGTTCGACGGTTGTTGAGATTATGTGCTTTTTTTCCGGCCATGCATCGAGCGCACCGAGGATCGCCCAATTGTCGCTCTCCGTGCCGCATGAAGTAAACACGATCTCGCTTGCATCGTTTGCCCCAAGGAGCGATGCGACGTTTTCGCGGGATCGTTCAATGGCTTTTCGGGCTTCGCGGCCAATGCTGTACGCGGACGAGGGATTGCCGAAAGAGCCCTTTAGGAAGGGAAGCATCGCCTCTATGACCCTGGGAGCAACCGGCGTGGTGGCATTATTATCAAAATAGATCATAGGCAATACGCGCCGCCAATTTACCATTTAAGGATTACCAATTACAATTACGATATCTTGGAAGCAACACTAAAAATAACCGAACCCACAGGCCGGATATGGGAATTCTCGCTCATTCCCGGGAAAACGATTACGATAGGCCGGGCGAAAGAGAATGAGATCGTTCTGAATGACCGCCGCGTTTCCCGCCGGCATGCATTTATCTTTACTGCCGGAAGTGATTTCAAGGTCGTCGACGGATCGATCGAGAACGGTAAGCTTATCCGCAGCGTCAATCACGTATACGTGAACGGCTCGCCGGCCCTCGAGGCTGATCTGAGAAGCGGCGATGTTATCGTCATCGGCGAAAGCCGGCTCGAATTCCAGGAAACTCCAAGTCTTAGCGTGATGCGGATCGAACCCGCTGATATAAGGCCGAAAACAATAAATTTCGACGATGCCCCGCTCGGCCACACGCAGGTTCAGATCTCTGTGAGCGATATCCTAGGAGCCCGCTCATACCTTTCGGCGGAGTCAGTCATCGTCAGTCCTGAGGAGATCAAAGATCTGAAGCGCAAGGCGGTGATCCTCGAACTGCTCTTCGAAATGAGCAAAACTCTTGGCACGGTTTTTGACTTGGAAGAGATCTTTGAAAAGGCAACGGATCTGATATTTCGTGGAACTCCGGCCGACCGGGTCATCGCTTTGCTTGCCGATGAAAGCAGCGATGGAGAACTTGCGGAACAAAATCTTTACCAGATCGGGGCAAAAACGAGAGAGGCAAGCTTTGAAAAATTCACTGAAAAGCTGACGGTGAGCCGGACGATCACTCAAAAGGTGATGTCCGAGCAGGTGGCAGTTCTGTCCCAAGACGCTAAGACCGATGAGCAGTTTCAGGGGGCCGAATCTATCGTATCGCAGGGTGTCCGTTCGACCATTTGCGCTCCGCTACTGACGCAGTCGAACGTTCACGGCGTGCTGTACGCCGATCGGCTCGACCCGTTCGCAGCCTTTACGGCCGACCACCTGGAATTGATCAGTGCGATCGCCGCCTTGACCGCCGTCACTGTTGAAACTGTCAAGGCCCATGATCGCCTCGCTCGCGAGGAAGTAGCCAGGGCAAACTACAGCCGCTTTATGCCCGAGTACGTCGTAAAGCAGCTGCTTGAAGACCCCGATTCGTTTCGCCTGGGCGGGGCCAATCAGACCATAACGGTGCTTTTTGCCGATATTCGGGGATTTACCGCGATCTCCGAACATGCGAATCCGGAGAAGGTCGTTAGTCTATTGAATCAGTATTTTTCGGCCATGACGGAGATAATTTTTGAACACGGCGGGACGTTGGATAAATACATAGGTGATGAGCTGATGGCCCTGTTCGGGGCGCCGACCGCTACACCGGACGACGCCCGCAACGCCGTGACGGTCGCTGTCGCCATGCAGAAAAGGTTGGAAGGATTGAACCTCGAACTCGCGGCGGAGGGCTATGAGGAGATCGCGATAGGCATTGGGCTCCATACAGGTATCGCTACGGTAGGTTACATAGGTTCAGAAAGACGGTCAGAGTATACGGCCATTGGGGATACTGTAAATCTGGCATCCAGATTGCAGTCGAATTCAAAGCGGGGGCAGATACTGATAAGTGAGGCAACCGCATTGGCAGCGGGCGACATCTTTCCGATGACAAAACAAGTGCCGCTGAAGGTAAAAAACCGCGTACAGCCGGTCGACCTTTTCGAAGTAAAGTGGCATTGATATTTTTGTTGGCAGTATCGAGAAATAGAATATAATCGAAAGATGCGGCATTCACCGCGTAGTCCTGCATGTTGAAGATCTCTTCACTTAAGAAACTGGTAACCGATGCGATGGCGATCGACATGGGCACCGCGAGCACCGTCATTGCCGTCAAGGGTCGCGGTATTGTTTTGGATGAACCTTCGCTGGTCGCGATCAATGAGCTTACCGAAGAGATAGTGGCTTTTGGGCAGGAGGCCGCCGAGATGTCCGGCCGCGAGGGCCGCGATATCACGGTCCGGGCCCCGCTTATTGGCGGAGTGGTCGCAGATTTCGAACGTACAAAAAGAATGCTTGCCCATTTTGTTCGAAAGGCGAAGACTGGCGGATCAAATATCTCTCTGCAGGCAGTGATGAGCATGGTCTCCGACGTAACTCACGTTGAGCAGCGTGCACTGTTGAACGCAGCCGGCGAAGCTCATATTGGCAAGGTATTTATGATGGAAGAGGGCCTCGCCGCTGCTTTTGGCGCCGGTGTTTTGCCGACGGATAAGCGAGCGTCTGCCATTGTAGATATCGGAGCGGAAACAACTAATATCGCTATTATCGCAAAGGGCTCGATCGTGCATTCGGTCTCCGAACGCTTTGGCAGCAACGCTATCAATGAGACCCTTGCGACCCACCTCAGGCGCCATCGCGGTCTGCAGGTCGGTACGGAAACGACAGAACATCTTAAGACGGCCTTTGCATCGACCTACCTCCCGGACGATATCTCCAAATCGATCGAGGTGCGCGGCCGTGATGTGGAAACCGGCAGCCCGGGTGCTGTAGAAATTACTTCGGGTGAAATATTTCCGATCGTCGAGAGCATGGTCCGCCGTGTAGCACTTCGCGTTAAAGATACTTTAACCGAGCTTCGGCCGGAGGTAGCCGCGGACATTTATGATCGTGGCGTGATCTTGACCGGCGGCGGCGCATTGCTTGAGGGCATCGATCAATACATGCGATCATTCATCGGCCTCCCGGTCAGTATCGCTGAAGAACCGCGGTATGCGACCGTTAACGGGCTGTTAAAAATGTTCGACGATGAAAAACTCCTTGAGCGGGTCGCCAGGAACGAGCTCGGGGTCCAGCAAAGCGCCGAGATGCCGTTCCAGGCCTGATAGAATCAGAGCATCGTCAAAACTCCCCCTCGCTGTCACAATGGTTTTTCTATGCATACCGACTAGCTTTCTCGGTCTATAATTGACACGTGCATCAATTTGTTCGAAATCTCGTTACAGAATGGCGCCATCTGGAACTCCCGTTTGCCGGTTCAACTATCGTTGCCGCCATTTCAGGCGGGGCGGATTCGGTAAGTCTGCTGCTCGCTCTTAATGACCTCAAGAAACGCAAAAAGATCGGGCACCGCATTGTCGCCGCCCACTTCAACCATCGCCTTCGTGATGGAGCGAGCGACGCGGACGAAGAATTCGTTCGCGGCCTCACCACGGACCTTCACATCGAGTTCGCCGTGGGTAAGGCCCAAATCGAGGCCGCCGGCAATCTCGAACAAAATGCTCGCCGCTCACGATACGACTTTTTGCTTACGACCGCCAAGAAGGTGAATGCCTTTGCCGTAATAACCGGCCATACAATGAACGATCAGGCTGAGACGGTTTTGATGAATCTTCTGCGTGGCAGCGGTGCTGATGGCCTCGCCGGAATGCGGCCGATCAGGGTTTTGACGAGCGAGACAGGCACTGATCTATTTCCATGCGCCAACGATCAGACCCCGCAGTTGCCACTAGCCCCAGCCAATATCAAGCTGGTCCGCCCCTTTTTGAACTGGGCCCTGCGTGGCCAAACGGAAGCCTATTGCCATGATCTCGGTATCGAATACCGGTATGACACAATGAATGAGGACACAGCCTTCAGAAGAGTCAGGATCAGGAAGATCCTTCTGCCGCTTCTGGAGGATTTTAATCCGCGAATAATCGACACGCTTGGAAATACCGCTAAGCTGATGCAAAACCTTGCCGACAGCACTAAGCCGCCCGTCCAAAAAGCCCCGTCGAACCCGTTGATCTTGGACGAACTTCGATCCCTGACGAAAAGCGAGATGTACCAAATGATCCGCTCATGGCTTAAGCAGCAGCGGGGATCGACACGCCAATTGCAGCTGAAACATCTGGAATCGATCGAACGTTTGGTATTTAGCACAAAAAGCGGAAAGGCCATCGAACTGCCCGGAGGAAGGGTCATAAAAAGGAATGGCAGCCTAGTGTATGAGGAAAATAAGGTTGAAAATTAACGAGGCGCCGTCTAGAATCAAATGTTGGCGTCTGAGACAGACGCGGTTCACCATTGGGCACAACGCTATTGGTGCGATTTACATCAAAAGACCATTGAGAAACACCTATGTGGGGAGTTGATCTGGAGGCTATAAATTGAGTTCTAAGGCAAAACAAGTTCTGCTGTGGTTAATGATAATTTCGAGCGCGCTCGTATTCGTCTGGTATTTACAGACGAAACAGACGACGCCGCCCAAAGAGTTGTCATTTGACGCCGCAATGACGCAGATTCGAAACAAAGATATAAAGGAAGTCACTGTAAAGCAGGACACCCTGGAATTGGTCAACAAGAGTGATGATAAAATGTCAGCCCGCCTGGATGCGAGCAACGCGACACGTGACCAGATATACGCTGCGGCAAAAGAGACCGATACGGTCATAAACCTCGAGCAAGCGTCAAGCGGCCTCGGCTGGCAGATCTTGATCACAATGCTGCCGTTCATCCTTTTGATGGGCTTTTTGGCATTCACGCTTAGACAGATGCAGGCCGGCGGGAATAAGGCATTGAGCTTTGGCAAATCGAAAGCCAAACTCCTTAATAACCAGCAAAAACGCGTGACATTTAAGGATGTTGCGGGTGTCGACGAAGCAAAAGAAGAACTGCAGGAGATAATCGAATTTCTTAAAGATCCGCAAAAGTTCCAGAAACTTGGCGGCAAGATCCCTAAGGGAGTATTGATGGTTGGCCCTCCCGGAACCGGTAAAACGCTGCTTGCCAAGGCAGTTGCGGGCGAGGCAAATGTACCCTTCTTTTCGATCTCAGGTTCTGACTTTGTCGAAATGTTTGTCGGGGTTGGGGCTTCGCGCGTTCGCGACCTGTTTGAGCAGGGCAAGAAAAATGCACCTTGCATTATCTTTATCGACGAGATCGATGCCGTCGGACGTCATCGCGGCGCGGGGCCTCGGCGGCGGACACGATGAGCGCGAACAAACGCTTAATCAGCTTCTGGTCGAAATGGATGGTTTCGAATCGAATGACGGGGTCATTCTGGTGGCATCCACTAACCGGCCTGATGTTCTCGACCCGGCGCTTCTTCGTCCGGGCAGATTTGACCGGCGTGTTGTCGTCGGGCGTCCCGACGTCCGCGGACGCGAAGGTATTCTTAAGGTACACACCCGCAAGATCCCGCTCGACGAGGCCGTTAACGTCAACGTCATAGCCCGCGGCACACCGGGTTTCACCGGAGCCGATCTCGCTAACATCGTTAATGAGGCCGCCCTTAACGCCGCACGATTTAATAAAAAAGTCGTGACCATGAGCGATTTTGAGATCGCCAAGGACAAGGTCATGATGGGAGCCGAGCGCCGAAGCATGGTCATCTCGGACGACGAGAAAAAGATCACCGCATATCACGAGGCCGGGCATACGCTGGTCGGCTTGAAAGTAGAGCATGTCGACCCGGTCCATAAAGTCACGATCATTCCCCGAGGGATGGCCTTGGGTGTGACGATGTACCTTCCCGAAAAGGACCGCTTAAGTGCAACCAAAGAATATTTGCTTGGCAATATTGCAATGTCGATGGGCGGCCGTATCGCCGAGGAGATCTTTATCGGCAGCATCACGACCGGAGCTTCAAATGACATCGAAAAAGCGACTGAAATAGCACGTTCTATGGTCTGCGAATATGGCATGAGCGAGCTCGGCCCTTTGTCTTACGGTAAAAAGGAAGAGCAGATATTTCTCGGCCGGGAAATATCGCAGCATCGCGATTATTCGGAAGACACCGCTATCAGGATCGACCAGGAAGTTCAGAAGATCATCAACGAGCAGTACAAGCGTGCTGAGACGATCATAAAGGAAAATAGGGAAGCCATGGTACGGCTCGCCGAGGCCTTACTCGAGTATGAAACTCTTGACTCTGTCCAGATCCGTCGTGTTGTCGCCGGATTACCGCTCGACAGTGATAAGGTTCCGTCAACCGATGAGGATGGTTCGACATCTACTGAAGAATCGACCAAGAACCCGTTTAAGAAGCCCTTACTTCCGCCTATAACCGGTAACAATCCGGCGACGGCGTAAGATCGGCTCTACGATCAATTGAAATGGGATGAAGCTCGGTCTTCATCCCGTTTTTGTTTAGGGTATATAGATGTCATTAGCCTGGAGAACATCAAAACGTGTCTTGCCGCTCGATGAACGTCCGCTGGTGATGGGCATACTGAATGTCACACCGGACAGCTTTTCTGACGGCGGTGAATACTTCTCAGTGGAGGCATCCCTCTTGCGGGCCGAGAAGATGATCGCTGATGGTGCCGATATAATAGATGTCGGTGGTGAATCAACCCGCCCCGGCAGCTCAAGAGTTGACGCGAGCGAGGAAATTAGGCGGACGGCACCTGTGATCAGGGCCATCGCGGAACGGTTCCCGATTCCCCTCTCGATCGACACCAGCCGGAGCGAAACCGCCGCCGCGGCCATCGACGCCGGAGCCGAAATAATTAACGACATTTCCGGACTCCGTTTCGATGCCCGGATCGCCGATATCGCCATCAAAACAGGTTGCGGCCTCGTGCTGATGCATTCGCGCGGATCATTCGAAACGATGCATTCCCAGGAACCTCTTCCGGATATGATCTCAGAAGTGATCTCAGGGCTTCGGCATTCGATCAACTTAGCTCGCTCTCGCGGGGCTGAAGATCGTCAGGTAGCTTTGGATGTTGGACTGGGCTTTGGAAAGACCTTTGAGCAGAATTTAGAACTGATCGCGAAACTTGATAAAATCGTCTCTGCCTTTCCATCGTTTCCGTTTTTGATCGGCGCGTCAAGGAAATCGTTCATCGGAAAGATTTTAAATGGCGCCCCGGTTGATGAGAGGCTTTACGGCAGTTTGGCCGCCGCTATGGCTTGTGTTGAACGGGGAGCTCGTATTATTCGGGTTCACGACGTTAAGGATTCGGTTGCTGCCCTTTCGATATTGAATGCTATCAATGCTTTTGGGTCGGATGGCAGCGTGGAGGAAGTAAATTGAAAGTAGTGCGTTTAGCGGCCTTGAGTGCTCTATTACTAGCCGTCTCGGGTTTTACCGATTGTTACAAACCCGTTTCGCGATCGGGGCTGCCCAAACATATACGGACAATTGCGGTCCCCGCATTTCAGTTCGAAGCAAAAGGGCTCAGATATCGTGTAGAAACTCGGTTCACTGATGCCGTTATCCGCGAGATCATCCGTCGTGGCGGGGGCGTAAAGGTGCAGGGGTCACTCACCGGCGCGGATGCTGTGCTCGACGGCACGATCCGTGATTTTAGTTTTTCCGGTGTACTTCTCGACAGCGAGGGCCGTGCCCGCGTGTATGAAGTTACCGTCGTAACCGCCGTTACGATCCGCGACCTTCGCGAAAATAAGATCCTTTACGATAATCAGAATTTCATATTCCGCGACTCATTTGAGTTCTCGTCCGATCCCCGGTCGTTTTTCAATGAGGAAGACCCGGCCGTCGAAAGAATGGCCCGCGCTTTTGCTAATGCTGCGATTTCCGCATTTGTGAACGGCATCGGTGTAAAAGAGGAAAAGAATTAAAGCGGTTTAAAGGCATGGTGTTTTCACGACAGGATCTC
>JBGTBC010000165.1:0-3490 GCA_041749555.1 Pyrinomonadaceae bacterium
GGTCGAGTTCGGCCGCGTGCTTAAAGATTCCGATAGCGGCCTCAAGCTGGTTTTGAGCCACACGCATTTTACCAATATTTATCCACGCCGGCGTATATTCCGGTTTCAATTCGAGCGACCTACGGAATGCGACGTCAGCATCGGTAAAAGACTTCTGGTCCGAATATTGTGTAGCCAGCAATGCCCAGGCAATAAAATCTGCCGGATCAATCGACACGATCTCTTTCAGAAAGTCAATGGCCTTCTTTGCATCTTTGTTTGTTTCGGCTTCGAGAGCCTTTCGGTGCAGTTCTACGGTCTTCTCGTTGGGCGGATGGTAGAACTTCGCCGACACTGTTCCCGGCGGCGTGGATCTGGAGTTTTTGGCTGGAAAGAGCTCAAAATCTTCACGCTGTTGGGCAGTGTTGTCGGTAGAAAGCCCTTTTCGTGCCACTTCGACGCCATCGACGTCGATAACAAGCGTTCCACCTTGGCCGCCGGTGACCTGAAAGCAATAATTTCCGGATTTAGCGAGCGATATCCGGTTGGGCGATTGGCCGCGATTCAAATATGTTACCGATACTTTCGGAGATATTGAAGTTTGGTCGAAATCTTTCAAGGTTATCTTTCCAAAGATGAAAGGTGCACTAAGCCGCGGTGCGGCCAGCGAAGGGATCAGGCCGAATTCGCCGCATATCTCATCGACCTGAGCAATCGTAGGTATGGACAATATTAGTAAAGCGACCAGAATCCGAAAGCTATTCTTCAGGCGTGTAAGAAGGCTTCTCATTTTGTTGTGTTACTCCTTGGCGGCGGCAATTCAATATCAGATATGCAAATAGAGTATAAAAAACTGCCGCAAATGCAAATAGAGAACTGCCCGTCCCTCAAGTAGTCGGAAGAATTTTATTGGGTTAAGCGAGTTTGCATTGAATGTGGAACGCCATACGCGTTTGGTGGTAAGATGGTCGAGATCAATTTGCAGATCTGATCTAAATACAATTTATGTCAAACATCTCCGTTCAAAATGGTCAGGCCATCCGCTCATTAACACTTCCCTTTTGGGGCGTAAAAGCGGTCACAGTTCAACTCTTGCTGCTGGTCTCGGCATCATTTCTGCTTCCAGCACTTGCTCATGCGTCGGGCTTACCGGTACGTACCCTTTTGCCGATGCATTGGCCGGTTCTGCTGGTCGGATTGTGCTACGGCTGGCGTTCGGGATTGTTGGTCGGTTTGGCCGCACCCGCGCTAAGCTTCGCAATTTCCGGTTTACCGCCGTTCTATATGTTGCCGGCGATGACGATCGAATTGGCAGCGTATGGCTTCCTTGCTGGTTTCTTCAGAGAGCACGTCCGGTTCGGTTGGCTGCTCTCGACGGGTTTGGCACTCGTAGGCGGTAGGTTAGTATTTCTCGGCTTCGTTTTCGCACTTGGTGCCGTCTCGACTCCGTTCGCCGAGTACCTCAAGGCAGCGATGCTTCCCGGGCTACTCGGAGCAACAGCCCAGTTAATACTCCTTCCATTAATAGCTGGCTGGTGGGTCCGAAGTGAGAAAGCGGACCGAGAATAAGGTTCACTCTATGATTTGCTGACCAGCTTGCGGGTCCCGCAAAGCGGATCAGTCGCAATATTTTTCTGTGATCTGCCTGAAATGGTAGCCCATAGCCGCCAACGTCAGTCCATGGGCAAAATCTCGCGGATGGAACCGGATCAGTTTGTAAAAATAGCCCCAAAACGCAAGCCGCTCGGCGTCACGAATTCCAAGAGTCATAACGATCTTTGAAAATGCACGAAGATCGGCCATCAATGTTGTTTGACGCGGCTCGATCCGGTCTGCGTGAAAACGCGACAGGCAGTCGAGAGCCCGTCGGTAGTATTCCTTGGGACTGTATATGTTCCTCAAAACCCGTTGGAAACCTTCGATCAGCCGGTCGCGGTCCATTATGGGGACAAAGTTCAATGAACCGTCCGTATTGTTTCCAGAGTGAGTCCCTTCCAGCCGCCCTTCTTTTTCCAACCGATGCCAGAGCTGCGTATCGGGCAGGGCCGACAGAAGCCCGACCATCGCCAGCGGTATGGCGCTTTCGCGTATAAAATCCATCTGAAGCTCGAAAATATTGTCAGGATCATTATCAAATCCGATGATGAATCCCGCCATCACTTCCATCCCGTAGCTCTGGATCTTATGAACGGAATCCAGCAGATCTCGTCGAGTGTTCTGGCCTTTCTGCGCTTCTTTCAGGCTTTCTTCGACAGGGGTTTCGATCCCAAGAAAGACCCTTCGGAACCCGGCATCTTCCATTTGCTGCAGCAAAGCATCATCTTCTGCCAGGTTGACGCTTGCCTCGGTTATGTACGAGAAGGGATGGCCGTTTTCACGTGACCATCTGATCAGGTCGGGCATAAAAAGCCGTACATTCTTTTTATTGCCTATAAAATTGTCGTCGACGATGAACAGGAGCCCCCGCCATCCATTTTCCTTAAGCGCGTCCAGTTCTTCGATCATCTGTGAGTTGGTTTTAGTTCGCGGTACCCGCCCATAGATTGTAATAATGTCACAAAATTCGCAGTTAAATGGACAGCCGCGAGAATACTGAACATTCATCGCGCTGTATTTGGTCATATCGACCAGGCTAAAGTCGGGAACCGGCGTCGAGTGGAGCGACGGCCGCTCGTCGGCCTTGTAGATCTTTCGAGCAATACCAAGCTCGAGGTCGTTGAGGAATTCAGGGAGAGTGGTTTCGGCTTCGCCGATGAAAATATGATCAGCATCGGGAAGACGTTCGGAACTCGTCGAGACATACGGTCCGCCGACGACCACTTTTTTTCCCATTGATCGAGATAACTCGACGACCTTTTCAAGCGACTCGTTTTGAACGATCATCGCGCTGACAAAGACCATGTCTGCCCATTCGATATCGTCCGGCCATAGCGACTCCACATTCATGTCAATGAGGCGGCGATCCCAGTCCTTTGGCAACATTGATGAGATAGTCAAAAGGCCAAGCGGCGGGAATGCTGCCCGCTTTCCCTCAAACGCAAGCGCGTGCTTAAAGCTCCAGTACGTGTCAGGAAACTCCGGGTATACAAACAGGACCTTCATAACTTCACTTTACCCTCCTTGAAAGTGTCGAACAAGAGATTCATGCCGGTCTTACATAACTATTACACGCTTAGAGCTCTACTTTCGTGATACGACCCAATGCTGCGGCATCCCCGGCATCGGACGATGTTCGCTTTGCGAAAAGCCGGCATTCTCAAACATAGATCTTAGTTCGGCAAACGTATATGCATCGCCGGCGGGGGTCGTTGCGAGCATAACCACAGCAAAAAGAGCCTCGCCCGGAGGTGAAACCCGATCATCGTTGGGAATAAACTCCAGCGTCCAAACCTGGCCGTAATCCTTCGTTGCCGCATTTATACGCTTCAAGAAACTCTCACATGTGGGCACGTCAAAGTGATGTAGAAAATTAGTCACCAAAACAACGTCATAGTCACCGCCGAGATCGACG
>JBGTBC010000166.1:0-5517 GCA_041749555.1 Pyrinomonadaceae bacterium
ACTCCTTTCGCTCCGAATACTGTGTATTCAGAAGCCGAACCGAAGTTAAGTGCAACGGCAAGCTGATCAGCACGGGCCACTTTGCCCTTGCTCTCAGTTCGGCTCGTAAGGTCGCCCCTCTGCGCCGAAACGGTTGTATTATCAGACACTAAATAAAGCCCTGTCGCCATGACGGCTGCGAGGACTAGTGCTGATAAGTAGATCTTGTTGTGTGAAAATTTTCTAAATGTCATTTGTGATCCCTCCAAGTCTGTGCTGGTTTCAGGCCGCATGCGTGGCCAAATTGCAACCTGCGTTCAACGCCGTGCGAAGACAATTCGTTCGAAACCGGTACTCCCATAAATAGAGAATAAGGTGCTTATTCCTCAAAACCGCGCAAGCGATATGCACTTCCCTTTCAGCCTGCTATTGAATGATACTTGTGCCTGGGAAGTTTTGGTTTGACGCTACTATGAACCGAGCTGAGTTCTTTGTCAAGTTTTATTATGGCATGGGCAGAGATAAAGAATTGAAGCAACAGCAACTGATACTAAAACTTCTAGAGCTTGCTTTTGAGACACTCACTGGCGGCCGTAAGAAATCTTAGTCCGCGAAGCGGCACACAGCGTCTGAACGACGTGGCTATGTAAGAAAAGCCTCGTGAACGAGGCTGCAGAGTGATTACTGGAAATGAAGAAGGCCCCCCCAAAGTTCGGGGGCCTTACCAATCTAGAATCATCGCGAACGCGTCTAGGCTGCGGCTGTTTTCTGATATGCCCGTGATACCGCGGCGCTGTCGAAGAATTCGAGGAAACTGGTGATCTTGCCGTCTTTTACGGTGCAGATGTGCACCCAGTCGGTGGCGAAGTTGTTTCCTGTGGATTTGACCGTGCCTTTGGAGGAACCGAGCACGACTACGCGGTCACCTTCGGCGATAAATTCCGTCGGGGCGAAATGGGAAAATTCCTCGGCATCCGCTAACTGTGTAAAGAATTCGGCAACCGCTGGTTTACCTGTCCTTGAGCCGCTAAACGGAGCATTCTCGATCGTCGGGATCGTCCAACTGACATCATCCGAATACAGGCTTAGCAAACCCTCAATATCGCCGGATCCGAAATGTTCGTACGCTTTCTTAACAATTTCTGTGTTGTTCATATGTTTATTTACCTCTCTTGCAGACCGCCTATGCAGTCCTGGAAAAAACGAGGGAGTGATGAATTGAATAAGATGATTATAGCGCGTTTCGCACGGGATTACACGTTCACGTATGCAGTGTCGGCGAATCGGCGTGGGGGACGAAGCATTGGCGGCAGCGGGCTTCGTATTTGTCGGCGGCGCCGACTTCGACGAGGGCTTCGGATTCGACGGTGCGCTGGGAATAATTGGCGGTGGAACCGCATTTTACGCAGATGGCGTGGGTCTTGGTTATAAATTCGGCGATCGAGAGGAGCTGCGGCATCGGCTCGAATGGTTTTCCGGTGTAATCCTGATCAAGGCCGGCGACGATCACGCGTTTTCCTTCCGCTGCGAGCCGATTGACGGCATCGATGAGCTCGTTGTCGAAGAACTGGCCTTCGTCGATACCGACGACCTGTGTGTCGTGAAGGACCAGCTCCATCATCTCAGCGGTCGTCGATACCGGTATCGACATGTGCTTTTGACCCGAATGTGAAGCTATTTCTTCGTGCGAATAGCGAGCATCGATGCCGGGTTTGAAGACCTGTACCTTTTGCCTCGCGATGCGGGCACGCGTCAGCCGTCGGATAAGCTCCTCGGACTTTCCTGAGAACATCGATCCGGCGATCACTTCGATCCAGCCGGTGCCGTTATGACGCACTTTCCGGCGTTCGTCAGCGTTGTCGAACGCAAATTCCTCAACCATATGACCCAGTTTTCCTGCAATTTGTAAAGCTTTTAGCGGAAGAATGAGATTATCACGCCGCATCGGGTTTGTCATTCTGTGTCCAAACCGATCGGCATTCATCGGCGTCGTCGACCTATAATGTGAAATTAACTCCAATTATGTTCTAGGAAAAAATGAGGCTGTCGGAAAAGTCCCTGAAAGGGACAAATTTAATAGCGTCGGGAGCATCCCGACGAGAGTAATTAATGTATGGACGCCGTCCCTGAAAGGGACGAAGGAATGAGGAAGTCGTTTATTTTCAATAGCATCCCTCCCTTTCAGGGAGGATTTTCATCTTACTTTTGGTCGTCGGGTTTCACCCGACCCTATTAACTTCGTGGCCTTCAGCCACAAGAAAAGACTTTTCAGACATCCTTTATTCTTCTAACGCTTATGCCTGAATCAAGATCAGTATGGGGCGACCGAATGGTCTTTGACGCTTCTGATATCGGTGCCGGTCATTTCCGCGGGCTTCTCAATTTCGAGCACTCCGAGGATGGTGGGGGCGATATCTGAGAGTGAGCCGCCGTCATTGAGCCGGACGGCCCCTGATGCGTCATCCACATAATGAAATGGAACCGGATTAAGTGTGTGCCGCGAATTTGGCTCGCCATTCTCGGCGTACATCATTTCTTCGCAATTGCCGTGGGTCGAGGTGATCATTACGACACCGCCGAATTCCTTTACCTTTTCACAAATACCGCCGATACACGTGTCGATGAACTGGATCGCCGCAACGGTGTTATAAATATCACCGGTTTCGGCCATAAGATCGGCCGCCGGAATGTTCACGACGAATACACGGTTTGGCGACGATTCGACACCGCGGCGAAATTTGTCGGTTATCTTGAAACTCTGTGATTCCGGCCTGATCTCGCCCCTGACCGCCGTCGATTCCGCTACGATCACATCGTCAGCCTGAGTTCCGGCGTCGTCCCCGCCGTCAAAAAAATGGGTGAGGTGCGTAAGCCGGGCCGTCTCGGTTATTTTCGTGTGGGGAATATCGTGGTCCTTTAATATCTCAGCGAGCGTATTACTTTCGGTTTCGGCCCTGAATGCACACGGCAGGCCGAAGGCAGGATCGTATTCGGTAAGACAAACGGTATCGATGACGGGCTTTGCCCCGCCCGAACCATCGGCAACCGAAAGCGAACGCACCAATTGGCGGATCGCATCCGCACGATGATTGAAAAATATCACCAGGTCGCCGTTCTTAACCGTTGCTACCGGTACGTCCAATTCCCTTTCGAGAATGATCGGCGAAATAAATTCGTCTGAGATCCCACGCAGAAAAGAATTCCTCACGGCCGAAACAGCATCCTGGGCCCGTTCGCCTTCACCGTGCGCCAGCAGCGTAAAGGCGCGGGCGGTCCGCTCCCAGTTCTCGCTCGTATCCATCGCAAAAAACCGGCCGCAGAGCGTGGCGATCCGCCCGACGCCGATGTCGGCCAGCTTGATCTCAAGTGCCTCGACGTAGATATCGGCGGTTCGCGGCGGGACATCCAGACCGTCAAGAATGCAGTGTACAAAAACATCCTGCAGCCCGTGGTGTTTCGCTATCCGAAGGATCGCAAAAAGGTTGTCGGTCGAGGAATGTATGCCGGCGTCGCTGACAAGCCCGACGAGATGGACGGCCGCTCCCTCGGCCTTCGCCTTTGCAAGGGCCTGATTGAGCACAGCATTTTCCATGAATTCCCCGGACACCTGGCTCTGACGGATCCGATCGACGTCGGTCTGAGCAACGCGTCCGGAGCCGATATTGAGATGCCCGATCTCAGGGTTACCAGTCTGCTCCTCGCCCTGCCCGATCGCGGAACCAGCCGCGGCGAGCGTCGTCATCGGATAATTACGACAGATCTCATCGTAATACGGCGTATGGGCCATCGCGATCGCGTTGCCCTCAGTGCGCGGTGCATAGCCCCATCCATCGAGGATCACAAGGGCTACGGGCCTGTTGATTTTCGCTTTGTGAGGGTCCATTAATTAAAATGCGAAGCTTATTCTGCTAAGGGCAAGGTAAATGTCCGGTTACGGGCCGCTAACTTATTATAAACAAATCGGTGGGCAGAACCGACAAAAAAATCAATATGCGTCGGACGCGGCCTTTTCCATCCAGCGCTCGGGGAATTTCAATTCGCCAAATCCAAATTTGCGATAAAGCTCGTGTGCGTCACGCGTCGCCAGCACCCAACGCCTCAACCCCTGCAGCTCAGGATGCGAAACGATCGCCTCCATCAGCCATTTGCTCAATCCGAGGCCGCGAAATTCTGTAAGTATGAAAACATCGCCTAGATATGCGAATGTCGCTTTGTCGGTCACGACTCTGGCAAAACCGATCTGTTTATCGTCCTTGTAAAGGCCGAAACAGATCGAATTTTCTATAGCCGCTTGCGTTTTTTCACGTGTACGATTCGCCGCCCAATACGCTTCAACCGACAAAAATTCATGGATCGCATCGATATCGAGCAGCGACTTGTCGGTGCTTATGATGAAACCGTCCCGTTCAATTTTCATCCGTTTCAGGTCAGGAAGCTTATTGTTACCCGGCGATCTGGTAGAACGCTTTTCGGCCCGGATATTTCGCCGATTCGCCGAGGTCTTCTTCTATCCGTAGAAGCTGGTTATACTTGGCGATGCGGTCGGAGCGGCAGAGGCTGCCGGTCTTGATCTGGCCCGCGTTGGTCGCGACGGCGAGATCGGCAATAAATGAATCCTCTGTCTCGCCCGATCGATGTGAGATCACGGCCGTCATGTTATTGGTGCGGGCAAGCTCAATAGCGTCGAGCGTTTCCGTCAGGGTGCCGATCTGATTGACTTTTATCAGGATCGAATTTGCTGCACCTTCGTCAATGCCGCGCTGAAGGAACTTGACGTTGGTCACAAACAGATCGTCGCCGACGAGCTGGACCTTAGCTCCGACACGCTCGGTGATATTCTTCCATCCGTCCCAGTCATTCTCGGCCATTCCGTCCTCGAGCGAGATGATAGGGTATTTTCCGCACCAATCTGCCCAATAAGCGGCCATCTCATCAGGGGTCAGTTTGCGGTTATCGCTCTTTTTAAAGACGTAATGGGTCCCGTCAAAAAATTCGCTTGCCGCCGGGTCGAGGGCGATCATCACATCATCACCTGCCTTATATCCGGCATTTTCGATTGCCTCGAGGATAGTTTTGACAGCCTCTTCGTTCGATTTGAGGTTCGGGGCAAAACCGCCTTCGTCACCGACGCTGGTCGAATAGCCGCGTGACTTGAGCACGGTCTTTAAATTGTGAAAGATCTCGGCCCCGCACCGCAGTGCCTCGCTGAAACTCTCGGCTCCAACGGGCATGACCATAAATTCCTGAAAATCCACATTGTTGTCAGCATGAGCACCGCCATTGAGGATGTTCATCATCGGCACTGGCAGCGTCTTGGCGTTCGTGCCGCCGATGTAACGGTAAAGCGGCATTTCCTGTATGGCTGCCGCCGCGCGGGCATTGGCAAGCGAAACAGCGAGGATCGCGTTGGCGCCGAGCTTTGATTTATTCTCGGTCCCGTCGAGGTCGATCATCGTCTGATCGATCTGCGTTTGGTCGAGGCAATCCAGGCCCTCGAGCTCGCGGCCAATGATGTCGTTTACGTTCTTCACGGCCGTC
>JBGTBC010000167.1:0-24163 GCA_041749555.1 Pyrinomonadaceae bacterium
AGAGATCGAACGCGGACAGGTCATTGCCAAACCGGGCTCGATCACGCCGCACACGAAGTTCAAGGCTGAGGCATACGTCCTCACCAAAGAAGAAGGCGGACGCCATACTCCATTCTTTACCGGATACCGCCCGCAGTTCTACTTTAGAACAACGGACGTGACGGGCGTCGCACACCTTCCGGCAGGCGTTGAAATGGTGATGCCGGGCGACAACATCCAGATGGAGATCGAGCTCATCGCTCCGATCGCCATGGAAAAAGGCCTCCGCTTCGCTATCCGCGAAGGCGGCCGCACGGTCGGTGCCGGAACGGTTTCGGAGATCGTGGAATAGATTGGAACGCCGGCTTCTAGCCGGCCACACACGCCGGCAAGATGCCAGCGTTCCAGAAGATTATGTTAAACGAAAAGATCCGCATCAAGTTAAAGGCTTACGATCACCGAGTATTGGACCAGTCCACCGCCGAGATCGTAGATACGGCAAAGAGAACGGGCGCCAGGATCGCGGGACCCATCCCCCTTCCGACCATCAAGAACAAATGGACGGTCCTCAGATCGCCGCACGTTGACAAGAAATCGCGTGAGCAGTTCGAGATAAGGACGCACACGAGGCTGATGGACATCCTCGATCCAACCGCGGAAACTGTGGATGCGTTAATGAAATTGGATCTGCCGGCTGGTGTAGATGTTGAGATCAAGGCGTTTGGAAAGGGATAGTTTTGAGTACCTGCTTTAGCAGTCTCTTATGTACGGAATAGCCGCCTGAAGGCGGGACTCTGAACGGGAATAATATGATCAGTGGAATCATTGGTAGAAAAGTCGGAATGACGCAGCTTTTTGCTGAAGATGGCACTGTAACTCCGGTTACGGTCATCAAAGCGGGGCCATGCGTCGTCGTCCAGACCAAAAGCGCGGCGGGACGCGACGGCTATAACGCCGTGCAGCTCGGCCTAGTCGAAGATAAGCCCATTCGTTTGAAGAATGTAACGAAGCCGCTTCGTGGTCATTTCGAGAAAACCGGCGGCGGATTGCCTCCAACGCGTGTATTAAAGGAAATACGCCAGACGGATGAGCCGGATGTCGCGATCGGTGACCAGGTCAAGGTCGATGTGTTCGCGGACGGCGACAAGATCGACGTGGTCGGCAAATCGAAGGGGCGCGGCTTTGCGGGTACGATCAAGCGGCATAATTTCCAACGCGGCCCTGAGTCGCACGGTTCGATGAATGTTCGCGCACCGGGTTCGATCGGCCAGTCGGCCTACCCTTCGCGGGTCATTAAGGGAACCAGGTCTTCGGGACACATGGGTGATGCCCGGGTCACGGTACAGAATCTGACGGTCGCTAAAGTAGACGTCGATAACAACTTATTAATGGTCCGCGGTGCTGTGCCGGGGCCAAATGGCGGATTGGTTATTGTTAAGAAAGCGTAGAACAGTGGGCGGTGGATAGTGGGTAGTGGTCAGAAAAACTGACAACCGGCCCCTGACAACTGACCACTCGAACGGAGTGAGGAAATTATGCCTACCGTAATGGTTCGCAATTTGAAGAATAAAGAGGTTGGTGAGGTCACGCTTTCCGATGCCGTGTTTGGCGTCGAATTGAATGAATCGTTGATCCACTCGGCCGTGATGAATTACCAGGCTAATGGCCGGCAGGGGACTTCGGCGACGAAAACTCGCGGAAACGTTTCTGGCTCGGGCCGCAAGCTTTGGAAGCAGAAGGGAACTGGCCGTGCGCGGATCGCCTCGCTTCGTTCGCCCCTGTGGAAAGGCGGCGGTAACGTCCACGGACCACAGCCGCGTGACTGGTCGTACCAGATGCCGAAGAAAATGCGACGCGGAGCGTTGCGTTCGGCGTTGTCGGAAAGGCTTCGCGAAGGCAACCTGATCATTATTGATGAATTCGGGTTCAAGACGCCTAAGACCAAAGATTTTCTCGGAGCAATCAGCGGGCTTAAGTTAAGTGACGGTAAGAAACGGACAAAAACGCTGATCGTGGATTCGCTTGACAATCTTAACCTGATTCTGTCATCGCGAAATGTTGAAAAGACAAAGGTTACGAACAGCTTTGGCCTTAATATTTACGACATTATCTATCACGAAAAGCTCTTGATCTCGAAATCGGCACTTGAGGAGTTGACAGCACTTCTTGATCCGAAACGTGAAACCGGTAAAGCGGAAGAGGTGGTTGAGGCTCAAGTCGAAGAAAAGCCAAAGGCGAAGAAAGCTGCAAAGCCCAAGGCTGAGAAGGTCGAGAAAGCTGAGAAGGTTGAAGCTTCATCGGTAGAAGATGCTCCTGCCGTGGAAGAAGCGCCGGTGGTCGAGGCTGCCGAAGAGCCTGCTGTTGAAGCTGCTCCCGCCGTGGAAGAGACCGTTGAGGACGCTCAGCCTGCGGTAGATGAAACGCCCGCGGTTGAGAAAAAGTCGGGAGGCGAAAATGAGTAAATTGGGTGTTTGGGAAGTTTTGAAATCGCCGGTCGTTACGGAAAAGAGTGTGATCCTTAAGGAAGAATCCACTGACGAGAACAGCGATCGAGTTTCAGGCCAGGTATTGACCTTTCGGGTCGACAAAAAGGCCAGCAAGATCGACATCAAGGGAGCTGTCGAAGAGATCTTTAACGTAAAGGTCGCCGCAGTCCGCACCATTCAGTATGACGGCAAGGTCAAGAAACGCGGTCGTATCGAAGGACGGCGTCCCGGCTTTAAGAAGGCTTACGTGACCCTCAGAAAGGGCGAGCCGATGGTTGATTACGCAGAAGCAATCTAGGGGAACGCCGCCATCTTGGCGGCTAGAGATGCCGGCTGGAAGCCGGTGTTCCAAGTGAATTATGGGAATCAAGAGATTAAAACCAACATCCCCGGCGAGGCGTTACCAGACGTACTTGACCCGCGATGAATTGACCCCGAACGCAGTACCCGAAAAATCACTGCTCGAGGCCAAGAAGAGAATTTCCGGACGCAATAACGACGGCCGCATTACAGTGCGCCGCCGCGGCGGGGGCCATAAGCGGCATTACCGGATCATTGATTTCAAACGCGACAAAACGGGCATTCCGGGACGTGTCGCTCAGATCGAGTACGATCCGAACCGGTCGGCACATATTGCTCTGATCTCATACCTGGACGGCGAAAAACGCTATATTCTGGCTCCGGTCGGCATTAAGGTCGACACGATGATCCTGAGCGGCGAGGAAGCCGACATTCTGCCGGGAAACGCTTTGCCGATCAAGAATATTCCGCTTGGTACAGAAGTCCATAACATTGAGCTTCGTCCCGGAAAAGGTGGGCAAATGGTCCGCTCGGCAGGTGGCTTCGCACAGATCGTCGCGAAAGAAGGCGACTACGCTCAGCTCAGAATGCCTTCGGGCGAAGTTAGAAAGGTCCCGGTGGTTTGTATGGCCACAGTCGGTCAGGTCGGCAACACTGAGCATGAGAATGTTTCGCTTGGTAAAGCAGGCCGTTCACGCTGGATGGGCAAACGTCCGAAAGTCCGCGGCGTAGCTATGAATCCGGTCGATCACCCGCATGGTGGCGGTGAGGGCAAAACGTCAGGCGGACGCAATCCGGTAACCCCATGGGGGCAGCCAACACGCGGATACAAGACCAGGCGCAACAAACGCACGACGAATATGATCGTGAAGGATAGAAGAAGGAAATAATGTTGTGAGATCCCTGTTTTAGCAGGGAAGCCGCCTGAAGGCGGGACTCAGAAAGAGTAAAAAGTTATGCCACGTTCATTAAAGAAAGGACCATTTATCGATCTCAGCGTTCAGAAGACGCTGCGCCGCATTTCGGATGGCGGGCCGAAACCGCCGGCTATCAAGACATGGTCGCGTCGCTCGACGATCACGCCTGACATGGTCGGATTGACATTCGGGGTTCACAACGGCAAACGCCATATTCCGGTATTTGTTACGGAAAACATGGTCGGCCACAAATTGGGCGAGTTTTCACCGACTCGTATGTTTAAGGGCCACCCGGGCACGAAAGCGGAGAAAATGGCTAAGAGGAAGTAAATAGTCAATCGTAAATAGTGAATAGATCGATCAAGAGTTCCCGACACCATTTACGATTCACGATTCACTAAGAATATGGAAGCGATAGCAAAAACAAAATATCTAAAAGGCTCGCCGCGTAAGGCCAGGCTTGTGATCGATCTGATCCGCGGCGTCAATGTATCGCGGGCATTATCGATACTGAAATTTACTGACAAGCGAGCGGCGGACCCGATCGCTCAATGTCTGAATTCGGCGATCGCAAACGCGACTTACAAGGCTGAACAGCAGAATATCGCGATCGATCCAGACGATCTGTGGGTCAAGGCATGTTTCGTTGATATGGGGCCGCACAAGCATCGCAGCCGTATGCGTCCCGCTCCGCAGGGCCGTGCTTATCGGGAACAGCGTCACTATTGCCATATCACGATCGAAGTCACGAGCGAAGAGAAGGCGAAGACCGAGGAACAGATCAGACTCGAAGCTCTCCGTGCCGAGCGAATTGCCGCCCGTAAGGCAGCAAAAGCCGCTGAAAAGGCTAAGGCTCCGGTAAAGAAAGAGGCCAAGGCAACTAAGGTAGAAGAGACTCCGGTTAAGGATGTCACTGAGGAAGTTGTCGATACACCGGTGGAGACTGTTGAAGAAGCACCGACTGCGGAAGCAACAGTTGAAACGGCGGAAGAGACTCCGGTTGCCGAAGAAGCTCCGGCCGCGGAAGCAGCAGTTGAAACGGCGGAAGAGATATCTACAGTAGAAGAAACTCCGGCTGCCGAAGAAATAGTAGAAGCTGAAACAGCAGAAGCCATAGAATCGGCAGAAGAGAATGTCGATATGGCAGAGGCCGCTGATTCCGATGCGGACGACGAAACGAGCAAGGAATCGGAAGAGAAATAAAGGTACTTTATGGGACAGAAAGTTCATCCATACGGCTTTAGGGTCGGATACAACAAAGATTGGCACTCGCATTGGTTTGCGAAACAGGACTTTGCAAAGTTTCTCGCCGAGGATCTGAAGCTAAAACGGGATCTCAAAAGGAAATTCGCCGGCGGCGGTGTATCGCATATCGATATTGAGCGTGCGGCCACTCGTTTGAAGATCATTATTTATACTTCAAGGCCGGGGATCATTATCGGGCGAAAAGGAGCCGAGATCGAAAAGCTACGTGAAGACCTGTCGCGTGCAACGGGTCGGGAAGTCCTTATCTCGATCCAGGAGATACGACATCCGGAACTCAATGCCCAGCTTCAGGCCGAGAAGATCGCCCAGCAGCTCGAGAAGCGGATCGCGTTTCGCCGTGCGATGAAAAAGACGATGGAAGAATCGCAGCGATTCGGTGCCCAGGGCATCAAGGTGATGATCGCAGGCCGCTTGAATGGTGCTGAGATCGCCCGTACCGAATGGTCGCTGCAGGGGCGTTTGCCGCTCCATACGCTTAGAGCTGATATTGATTTTGGATTTGCCGAGGCATTGACGACATTTGGGATCATCGGTGTGAAGGTATGGATATACCGAGGTGAGATCCTCGATCCGAATGCCTCAATGGCACGAGGAACAACGACGGACCCGATGAATGAGGTCAAGGTCGAACGAGGCGCGAGACGCAATGATCGCGGGCCGCGACGGGACGATAGAAGGTAGTGAATTGTTGATAGTGAATAGAAACAGAGCTTTCTAACCACTGACCACTGGAGAAGTTATGTTACAGCCAAAAAAGGTCAAGCACCGTCGAGTAATGAAAGGGCGCATGCGTGGGAAAGCAACGCGGGGCGAAAAACTCAGCTTTGGTGACTTTGGTCTTAAGACGTTGGAAGCGGCTTGGATCACAGACCGTCAGATCGAGGCAGCTCGTATTGCGATGACCCGTCATGTAAAGCGTGGCGGCAAAATCTGGATCCGTATATTTCCGGACAAGCCGATCACTAAAAAGCCGGCTGAAACACGTATGGGAAGCGGAAAGGGCGCACCCGATCATTGGGTAGCAGTCGTTAAGCCCGGCCGCGTTCTTTATGAGATCCAGGGAGTTGACGAGGATTTAGCCCGTGAGGCAATGCGGCTCGCGGCCCAAAAGCTTCCGATCAAGACCAAGTTTGTATCGCGTGCTGACCTTGAAGGAGGCCTTGTTTAAGAATGAAAAGGAAAGAACAGCTCGATCAGCTCGCGGAGATGACGGCCGATGAATTAAAAGAACAGGCAGATGCATTGAAAGAATCGTTGTTTCGCCTGAAGTTTCGTAAAACCCTCGGTGTTGGAGAGGTCATAAACGACATCCGCCGTGAGAAGAAAACATTGGCACGGGTCTATACCCTGCTTAATAAGAAGGAAAGCTCGGAGTCCCGCCTTCAGGCGGCACAAGGAAAGGTGAGTAAGCCTGCTGAAACAGGGACTCCAAACTAAGCAAATGGCAAGAAAGAAAAAAGACGAAGTCGCCGAAACGCCGGTCGAAAACGCTGAGACATCGGCAGAAGAAACTTCAGTAGAAGCAGCAGCCGTCGATACCGAACCTTCGCTCGAAGCTTCGGATCAAGATGAGCAGCCGGTTGAAGCCTCCGGAGCTGATACGGATGGGGCGTCTGAAGAACCTTCAGTGGTCGAATCGGTAATCGAAACGGCGGCCGCAGCTCTTGAAAGTGTCGCTGTTGCTGTCGGTAAAGGAGTTGCGGACGTTGTTTCGGCAATTACCGGCGACGGTGAGCCTGAAATTAAAGTTAGTAAGCGAGCGGAAAAGGTCGGTATCGTTTCATCTGACAAGATGATGAAGACCGTCACCGTCCGCGTGGACCGGCTGGTCAAGCACCCGGTTTACCGCAAATACGTTAAAAAACGTAAGAAATTTATGGCCCACGATGATCTTGGGGCTAAGATCGGCGACAAGGTAAAGATCGTCGAAACACGGCCTTTGTCGGCGAGAAAGCGCTGGCGTGTTGTCGAGATCATTCAGAAGGCAGAATTGTAGTGTTTTGAGTACCTGCTTCATCAGGCTGGCCGCCTAAAGGCGGGACTCATAACAGGAGAGTAAAAATATGATTCAGATGCAGACCTCGTTAGCGGTCGCAGATAATTCAGGAGCAAAGAGGGTTGAGATGATCATGCCTGTCGGTGGTTCGACGGCTAAGATCGCCCGGCTCGGTGACACTATCAAGGTCACTGTCAAAGAAGCTTCTCCTGATGGCACGGCTAAAAAAGGAAAGGTTTATAACGCGGTTATTGTCCGAACTCGAAAAGAGGTCCGCCGAAAGGACGGGACGTATATACGATTTGACGAGAATGCCGCGGTGCTGATCAAAGATGACGGGACACCGGTCGGAACGCGTGTTTTCGGGCCCGTTGCCCGTGAGCTCCGTGAAAAGAATTTCATGAAGATCGTGAGTTTGGCCCCGGAAGTTATTTAACAGAGAATTCAGAAGTTAGGATTCAGAATTCGGAAAAGAAAATGAAAGCAGCTAAGACAGGAACAGTAAAAAGCAGGATCAAACGCGGTGACCAGATCGTATTTATTGCGGGCAAGGAATATAACCGCTACGACAGCGCCGGCAATCGCCAGCCATATCGCGGAAAAGTAATCGAGGTCGACGCCCGAAAGGGAAAGGTCAAGGTCGAGGGGGCGATGATCGTCAAACGTCACCGCAAGCCGGTTCCGCAAATGAATCGGGAAGGCGGCATCATCGAACAGGAAGCCTGGGTGAACGTGTCTAATGTGGCCTTGATCGATCCTGAAACGGGAAAGCCGACCCGCGTTAAGTATGAAGTTCGCGACGGCAAAAAGGTCCGAATTGCCAAGAGCGGTAAGATGATCCCGGAAGGCGCGACGTATAAACGCGAGGCCAAGAAGAAGGAAGGCGACGAGGAAGAGCAGAAGGAAGAGGCAAAATAAATTTGGAAACGTGAACGACACGATACCCAAACTAAGGAAAGGCAGAAAAAATGGCCAGATTAAGAGACAAATATAGAAGTGAGATCGCTCCGGCCCTGGCAAAGGAGTTTGATATCAAGAACCCGATGGCAATCCCCAAGGTCGAGAAGATCGTTGTGAATATGGGCCTCGGCGAAGCGAGTGCTAACGCAAAGATCCTTGATGTCGCTACGGAAGAGCTTAAGTCGGTAACCGGACAAAAGCCGGTCATCACGAAGGCGAAAAAGTCGATCGCGGCATTTAAGCTGCGTCAGGGAATGGCGATCGGAGCAATGGTCACTCTTCGCGGCGAGAGAATGTACGAATTCCTAGATCGTCTGATCTCGGTTGCACTGCCACGTGTACGTGATTTTCGGGGCATCTCAGGTAAAGCGTTTGACGGCCGCGGCAATTATACGCTCGGCATTCGGGAACAGCTTATTTTCCCGGAGATCGATTTTAACAAGGTCGACAAGACCCGCGGAATGAACATTTCGATAGTAACAACGGCGCGAAACGATGACGAGGCCCGCTCATTGCTGAAATCGCTCGGGATGCCTTTCAGACAGTAGTATTGAAAAAGAGTTTATGGCAAAGATCAGTAAAGTAGTTAAAAACGAACGTCGAAAAGATATGGTGGCCCTATATAGGACCCGCCGGGACGATGCGAAGCGGATAATCAATAATCCTAAATCGACGCCGGAAGAGGTCGATGCGGCCGTGATAAAGCTTCAGAAGATGCCTCGTGACGCGAGCCCTTCAAGGGTGCGAAATCGCTGTTCGCAGTCGGGCCGGACGCGAGGGTATCTAAGAAAATTCGGCCTTTCACGCATTGCCCTGCGAAAATTGGCACTTGAAGGCCAAATACCGGGAGTCGTGAAATCCAGTTGGTAGAAGTTTGTGGATTCCTAATTCCATATTTCAGACTAACTTGAAATATGGGATTTGAAATAAGTTTGACGGAGTAGAACAGAAATGACAGATCCAATAGCCGATATGCTGACGCGAATTCGAAATGCGATCGCAGCGAATCACACACGCGTTGATATCCCGGGCTCAAAGCTAAAGATGGAAGTAGCGAGAATCCTCAAGGAGGAAGGCTACATCAATAATTTTTCGACAAAGGGCGAAGGGGTCAAATATATGATCCGCGTTTTCTTACGATACGACGCCAAGGGCGTGCCGTCGATAACCCATTTGTCACGAGTCTCGCGGCCGGGCCGAAGGGTCTATGTCGGCTCAAATGACATTCCGAGAGTGCTCGGTGGTTATGGTGTAAATATCGTTTCGACGTCGAGGGGCCTGATGAGCGGAAAAAAGGCCAGGCAGGAACACGTAGGCGGCGAGATTTTGGCGCAAATATATTAAAGGAACGCCGGCATATGTCGGCAGTTGCCAGCAAAGAGGCTGGCGTTCCACTGAGGAAGTTATGTCTAGAGTAGGAAGAAAACCGATAACGATCCCGTCAGGTGTGACGGTGACGATCAATGACTCGGAAATGCAGGTAAAGGGGCCGAAAGGCACGCTTAGTACTCCGATCCCGTCCGGCGTCAGCTTCAAAGAGGAAGACGGAACGCTTATAGCCGAACGCTCGAATGACGATCATGCGGCTTTTCACGGTTTAGCCCGTGCGCTGGCGAACAATGCGGTCGTCGGTGTTACCGAAGGTTTCAATAGGGAACTGGACATTGTCGGCGTCGGATACAAGGCTGATGTTCAGGGCAAGAAGATAGTATTCGCGCTTGGTTATTCTCATCCGATCGAATATGCACTCCCGGATGGGATCGACGCCAAGACCGAACGTGTCGGTACTAAAACATCGATCAACCAGTATCAGACGACAATCACTCTCTCGGGAATCGACAAGCAGCTTCTCGGACAGGTAGCCGCCGAATTGAACCGGCTGAGAAAGCCGGACGCTTACAAGGGCAAGGGCGTGAGGTACGCTGATAGGTTTTATAGGCTGAAGCCGGGTAAGACCGGTAAATAAGTAACGCCGGCATCATGCCGGCAATGCCGCCAGGATGGCGGCGATCCAAAGATTATGGCACAGAAAAGCAGAGCAGAGATTCGACAGGGCGTGCACAGCCGTATACGCAAGAAAGTGACGGGTTCGGCCGAACGGCCGCGTCTGGCGGTTTTCCGCAGCTTGAACCACATTTATGCCCAGGTCATCGATGACCGGAGTGGAAAGACGCTGGCCACAGCTTCGACCACGGAAAAGGCCCTCGGTGTGAAGTCGGGCGGAAATGTCGAGGCGGCAAAAACCATCGGCAAGGCGATCGCCGAAAGAGCCCAGGCGGCGGGTATCTCGCATGTCGTATTCGATCGTGGCGGATATTTGTACCATGGCAGGGTAAAAGCACTTCTCGACGCAAGCCGTGAAGGCGGTCTGAACAAGCACGAGTCGGCCGCGAAAGAATCGGCGCAGGAAAGTAATAATGAATAAGAAACAGAGAATTTCTCCGGGTGGACTGCTCCTGAAGGACCAGCTTATATCGATCAACCGGGTCACCAAGGTAGTCAAGGGCGGTAAGAATATGTCGTTTGCCGCGCTGGTCGTCGTCGGTGACGAAGCCGGGCACGTTGGTTTTGGAACGGGTAAGGCAAAGGAAGTGCCTAACGCGATCAAGAAAGCGGTCGAAGCTGCAAAGAACAATCTGATCCGCGTTCCGCTAATCGACGGCACGTTGCCGCACGAGATGATCGGTGAATATGGCGCGGGAAGGGTCCTTCTCAAGCCTGCCGCTCAAGGTACGGGTGTGATCGCAGGCGGGGCTGTTCGTGCGATCTTGCAGTCGCTGGGAGTACATAATGTACGCACTAAGATCCTTGGATCGAATAACGCACATAATGTGATCCGCGCGACGTTTAACGGATTGCTCCGAATGAAGGACCCGATCGAGGTTGCTCGTCTTCGCGGAAAGCAGGTTGACGAGCTGGTCTAAAGGAACGCCGGCCTTTTGCTGGCAATAATGCCGCCGGGTTGGCGGTGTTCCATTAAAGTTATGGCAAAGAAAGAAGAAAAGTACGCCGGCGGCGAGATCAAGATCCAGTATTACAGGAGTATGATCGGCTACGCCAAGAAGCAGAAAGAGATCGTTAAGAGCCTGGGGATCACCAAGCTGAATCAAACGGTTACGCGTCCGGATTCGGCCGCTGCCCGCGGGATTGTCGCAAAGATCCCGCATTTGCTTAGAATTGTTGATTAGTAAAAAGTAAATCGTAAATCGTGAATAGAAAGAACTTTTCGATACGATTTGCAAATCACGATCAGTAAATCGTAAATGGAAGAAAAGTTCTGACGCTATTCACGATTCAAGAGGAAAGAAGATGGCTTTATCACTAAATAATTTACATCCGAAAGAAGGTTCGACCCATAAAAAGAAACGAGTGGGCCGCGGGCCCGGCTCGGGCTTGGGCAAGACCGCCGGCCGCGGGCACAAGGGCCAGAAATCCCGCTCGGGTTACAGCAGCCGTCCCGGTTTCGAAGGCGGCCAGATGCCATTACAGCGTCGATTGCCGAAGCGCGGTTTTACGAATATATTTAAAAAGGAATGGATCGAGATCAGCCTTGCAAAGATCGAAGAGAACTTTAACGCGGGCGAAGAGATCACTCCGGAGGTACTTCATGATCGCGGGCTGATCAAGAAAGCGAAGCATGACCTTGTGATCCTGGGAACCGGAGAAATAACAAAATCGTTGAATGTCTCGGCACACAGGTTTACAAAGACAGCCAGGGAAAAGATCGAAAAAGCGGGCGGAGCGGCGACAGTAATCGTTAAGGGCTCTGCCGCGGCGGAATAATAAAAGTTCATTTAACCTTCAAGGAAAAATATGGAGAAGTTTTTTGCCGCCGTACAGAACATGTTCAAGATCCCCGAGCTTAGGACGAGGATCCTTTTTACGCTTGGGCTTTTGGCGGTTTATCGTTTTGGGGCGCATATCCAGGCACCTGGCGTAAATAGCGCGCAGCTTGAACGCCTGTGGGGCGAAGTTTCCGGCACATTGTTGGGCGTGTTGGATCTGTTTTCGGGCGGAAATTTCCGCACGATCTCGGTCTTTGCTCTCGGCGTTATGCCATATATCACGGCTTCGATCATCATGCAGCTAATGCCGGTACTCTCGCCTGCAATTAAAAAGGTGCAGCAGGAAGGCGAGGTTGGCCGGCAGAAGATGAATCAGTGGACACGGTACGGTACTGTTGGCCTTTGTTTGATCCAGACGTTTTTCATTGCGACATGGCTAGAGCGAAATCAGATCATCGGTTCAACGTGGTGGGCCACGCTGATGATCGTCGTCACCCTAACGACAGGTACAATATTCGTGATGTGGCTCGGTGAGCAGATCACCGAACGAGGCGTCGGAAACGGTATATCACTGTTGATCTTTGTCGGTATCGTGATCGGACTGCCGCAGGGCATCATGCAGATATCCGAACGCGTTCGCGGCGGTGACCCAATGCAGACGCTCGGTGTCATATTCCTTGTAGCCGTGCTTGTCGCTCTGATCGCATTAGTTGTCTATGTCGAATCCGCTCGGCGTAATATCGCTATTAGTTATGCCAGCAGGCGAGTGGGTTCCCAGACGTTTCGGGGACAAGAAACTAGCCTGCCGCTCAAGATAAATATGGGCGGTGTTATCCCGGTGATCTTTGCATCGTCGGTGCTTGCCATGCCGCAGACCCTTTTATCGGCCTTCCCGCCGGATCCTGAAAACCCGGGTGCGACGTGGTCGCAGATCCATGCCTTTTTTACTCAGTTTCACGGTGGCGATCCGTATTATGAGTTGGTCTTTTTGTCATTGATCGTGATCTTCACCTTCTTTTACATTACGATCATTTTCAACACGGATGAGGTTGCCGATAACCTGAGAAAGCACGGGGGATTCATCGCGGGTATCAGGCCCGGTGCACCGACGGCAGAGTATCTGAACACTATCCTGACGAGACTGACCACGGTCGGTGCTTTGTATCTGGCATTTGTGGCTTTTTCTCCGCAGCTTCTGCTTAGCGGATTTAAGGTGGCACGCCTCCCGTTTATCGGGACGGCGGTCGATAATTTTGTCACGACCACACCCGGCCTAAGTTGGATACCGACCGGTTTGTGATATCAATTCTATTTCGGCGGCACATCGCTTCTGATCCTGGTCGGTGTCGCGATGGATACCGTTTCGCAGATCGAGGCCCAGCTCGTGATGAGAAATTACGAAGGGTTTCTGGGCGCGGGTTCGCGATTGCGGGGCCGTCGTAACTAGGTATTTTGAACCGCAGAGACGCAGAGACGCGGAGAAATTTTGGCAGCGATCCGTTGCCAGATGATATTTCTTACCTCTGCGTCTTGGCGTCTCTGCGGTGAAATCTTATGAGTAAGATCATTGTATTGATTGGAGCCCCCGGGGCGGGAAAAGGAACACAGGCGAGACTGCTTGAGGAAAGACGCGGTATTCCGCAGATCTCGACGGGCGATATGTTTCGCGAGATGAGGACCCTCGAAACCCCACTCGCCAGGGAAGTGCAAGCGATAATGGCGTCAGGCAAGCTTATTGCTGATGATGTTACATACAGGATCGTTAGGGAACGAACATCTAAACCTGACACGCAGGGATCCTTTGTTCTCGACGGCTATCCCAGGACGACTGTCCAGGCAGAGCAGCTCGAAGAACTCGCTAATGAACAGGGTAAAGAGATCCAGGCGATCGAGGTCGATGTGCCTAGGGATGAGTTGCTGAAGAGGTTGACCGGCCGCAGAAGCTGTACGGTTTGCGGCGAGATTTACAATATCTCTTCCAAGCCGCCTAAAAGCGAGGGTGTGTGTGACAAGCATCCCGAATCGCCTCTGAGCCATCGGGCGGACGATACTGAGGAAAAGGTGCGGGTTCGCCTGGATACCTACGAAGAACTTACGGCCCCTCTTCTCGGGTATTACGAACGATCCGGCCGCCTTAGAAAAGTCGACGGGACCGGAGATATTGAGGATATTTACACAGCGCTGAATAGCCTGGTTTAATAAGGGTAATTAAAGATCTCAAAATGATCATCGCAAAATCCGCAAAAGATCTTGACAAGATGAGGGCCGTCGGCGAATTGATAGCCGAGGTCAGAGAATCTTTGCGTGTGATGGTCGAGCCGGGCATCTCAACGATGGACCTGAATGACGCGGCTGACCGAATGATGCGTGACGCGGGGGCGATCCCGACCTTTATCGGCTATCACGGATTCCCATATGCCATCTGCGCCTCGGTCAATCATGAGATAGTTCATGGGTTCTCCAAGAGAGACCCGCTAAATGTTGGAGACATAGTTTCGCTCGACATGGCGGCCACTTATCAGGGGTTCGTCGGCGATACGGCTATTACGGTGCCGGTTGGTGAGATAAATGATGAGCTGAAACAGCTTATTCGAGTTACGGAAGAATGTCTTGAATTCGGGATACAGGCCGCCCGATTGGGCAATCGTGTTGGTGATATCGGCTGGGCAGTTCAGCAGCACGCAGAAAAATTTGGATACGGGATCGTCCGTGATTACACCGGCCACGGGATCGGACGCTCGATGCACGAATCTCCGCAGATCCCAAATTATGGCCGTGCGGGAACGAAAGAAAAGATCCGGGTAGGCTATTGTTTTGCGATCGAACCAATGCTGAACCTCGGCACGGCTGATACGCGAACCCTGAGCGATAAATGGACGGTCGTAACAGTGGACGGCAAGCCGTCGGCACATGCGGAACATACGTTGGCGGTAACTGCGGAAGGCCCTGAGATCCTGACACTTACGAAGGAACAGAAGCGGCAGCGCAACGGAAATGCGGAATCCGTAGCAGCGTGACTTGAAAAAACGAACCGGAAAGGCTAACATTATTGGTTTGTCCAACTAATCAGCAAGTTGGGATTGTTGGTATGTCGAAAGAGGACGCCATCGAGGTCACTGCGACAGTGCTGGAAACTTTGCCAAATGCAATGTTTAAGGTCGCGGTGGACGATAATCAGCATGAGGTTTTAGCTCATGTATCCGGAAAAATGCGTAAGAATTTTATTCGGATTCTACCGGGCGACAAGGTTCTTTTGGAGCTTTCGCCGTATGACCTGAAACGCGGGCGAATTACATATCGCTATAAATAGGAAAGGTGTTAAACGATGAAAGTTCGGCCTTCAGTAAAAAAAATGTGTGATAAGTGCAAGGTGATCCACCGGAAAGGCGTCGTGCGCGTCATCTGTGAGAATCCGAAGCATAAACAGCGGCAAGGATAACTAGTGAATAGTTGGTCGTGAATCGTAAATAGTTAATAACATTCTCGACAAAAACATTCACAATTTACGATTTACAGGGATTGGAGAATTTATGGCTCGTATAGCAGGAGTTGATTTACCGCCCAATAAAAGGGCACAGATCGGAATGACCTACATCTATGGTGTAGGCAAATCTCGGGCGACCACGATCCTCGAACAGGCGGGAATTGGGATCGACTCGAAGATCAAGGATCTCAGTGAGGACGAATTAAATAAGATCCGCTCGATCCTGGATGCAGAGGGTGAGATCGAGGGCGATCTTAGAAAACGGGTCCAGATGGATATCAAGCGTTTGATGGACATTGGATGTTACCGTGGCCTTCGCCATCGCCGCAGCCTGCCCGTTCGCGGACAGCGGACTCATACCAACGCGAGAACAAGAAAAGGCCCGCGTAAAGCGGCCGTGGCTAAGAAGAAGGCACCAGGGAAGAAGTAGTTCAATGTTCCAAGTTCAAAGTTCCAAGTTTGTTTGGAGCCGCGACCTGGAACTTTGATCATTGAACTTTGAACAAATAAAAATGGCAAAAGCAGCAGCAAAAAAGAAGACTTTCAAGAAGAAAGAAAAGAAGAATATCCCGATGGGGATCGTGCATATCTCGGCGTCTTTTAATAACACGCTGATATCGATCACCGATACACAGGGAAACCTTGTTGCCCAATCTTCTTCGGGAGCACGCGGCTTTCGCGGATCGCGAAAGGGGACGCCGTTCGCGGCACAGCAGGCGGCTTCAGAAGTGGCCCGCAAGGCCCTTGACGCCGGAATGCGAGAGGTCGAGGTTCGCGTAAAAGGCCCCGGCGGAGGCCGAGAGTCGGCGATCCGTGCGATCAATCAGGCAGGTATTCGCGTGAATTCGATCCGCGATACGACACCGATCCCGCACAATGGCTGCAGGCCGCCAAAGAGGCGCAGAGTTTGAATTTTCGTTCGGAGCACCTGCTTTAGCAGGCCCTCCGAACTTATAAAGCCGCCTAAGGGCGGGACTCAGAACTATTATTATCGAAAGGAAGAAGGGTCAAGGGCTCGTAAACTTTTCCGTTAGATACACGGAGGCAGAAAAAAATAAATGGCTAGATACAGAGATGCGGTGTGCAGGCTTTGCCGCCGCGAAGGCGGTAAATTATTCCTTAAGGGCGACAGATGTTTTAAGCCCTCTTGCGCGATCGAAAAGCGCGGAACGAACCCTCCCGGACAGCACGGCGCCGCCCGCCGCAAGATGCTGGCGGGATACGGTGAACAGCTCCGCGAAAAGCAAAAGGTCAAACGAATTTACTTCGTTCTCGAAAAGCAGTTTCGCAATTATTTCGAGAAAGCACGTAGGCAAAAGGGCGTGACAGGCGAAAACCTGCTCTTTATGCTCGAACGACGTTTGGACAATGTTGTGTATCGTGCGGGTTTCTCAACGTCAAGGCGACAGGCCAGGCAGCTCGTGAACCACGGCCATGTTACGGTCAATGGGCGAAAGGTAAATATTCCTTCATTTCAGGTCAAAGCCAGTGATGTGGTTGCGGTCAAAGAAGCAAGCCATAAGAATACCCATGTGGAAGGTGCGTGGCAGACAGCCGTCGGCCGCGGTCGCCCGGCGTGGCTGAGCGCCGATGGCAAAGATCTGAGCGTTGTGGTTTCAGGATTACCGCGACGTGAAGATGTCGACGCGAATATTAACGAGCAGCTTATTGTCGAGCTCTATAGTAAGTAGTTGGCCGAGTTTCTGGAGTTTGTTGAACCTGTCTTAACACGCGGGTTTGGTAAGCTCTATTAGCTCATAGACCCATTGGAATAGAAAAATATGACACAGAGCAATAATTGGACAGACTTTCAGATGCCGGGCCGCCTGAACGTAGAGACGGAGACATTAACGGACAGGTACGGAAAATTTTACGCTGCTCCTTTCGAGCGCGGCTTTGGCACGACTGTGGGCAATTCGATCCGCCGTGCTTTGCTCTCATCGATCGAGGGTGCGGCGATCACGGCGGTGAAGATCGAAGGCGTCGAACACGAATTTTCTTCGATCAAGGGCGTTGTGGAGGATGCGACCGACGTGATCCTTAACTTAAAGCAGATCCCTTTCACGCTCAATGGAAGTGGCCCGAAGACCCTTTCGATAAGTAAGAAGGGTGCTGGCCTCGTAACAAGTGCTGACATTGAGGCCGACGGTGACGTACAGGTGCTCGATCAGGAAATCCACATCGCGACGATCAGTGCAGGCGGGTCGCTAAATATAGAAATGCGGCTTAAGCAGGGCCGCGGCTATGTTTCTGCGGAGTTAAATAATGACGAAGACCTATCGGTTGGCTATATTCCTATCGATTCGGTTCATACTCCTATCAAGAAAGTAAACTATACGGTAGACAAGACCCGTCAGGGTTCCAATACTGAGTATGATCGCTTGACTTTGGAAGTATGGACTGATGGTTCCGTCGCTCCTGAAGATTCGATCGGATTGGCGGCAAAGTTGGTCAAGGACCATATGTCGATCTTCGTTAATTTCGAAGAAGAAGAGGAAGAATACAAATACGAAGACATTGCGCGGCCGCCGCTGATGCGTAACGACCTGTTGGATAAGTCGGTCGATGAGCTCGAACTCTCAGTCAGATCGTATAATTGCCTTAAGAACGCCGATATTAGGTCAATTCGCGATCTTATCCGCCGCAGCGAAAAAGACATGCTGGGCACTAAGAATTTTGGAAAGAAATCACTAACGGAGATCAAGGATATGCTTCACGGCATGGGGCTTGATTTCGGGATGGACTTTGATGAGCAGGGAAATCCGATCCCAGGATCGGGCGGGCGAGATTTAGATTAAGATTAGTGGTCGGTGGATAGTAATCAGTGGTTGGTTTTTTTTGGACCACACTGATCACTTGCCACTGACAACTGACCACTAAAGATATGAGACACTTAAAAGCACATCGTAAATTAGGCCGGACGACCGAGCATAGAATGTCGCTGCTTCGCAATCTTGCGACGTCGCTTATCAATGCTGAAAAAGAACATATCGTCACGACCGTGCCAAAAGCAAAGGAACTTAGGCCTTTTATCGAAAAGGCGATCACACTTGCCCGAAAGGCGGAGAATCTGTCCGGTGATGATGCAGTGCTCCGCGGAGTGCACCTTCGCCGTCAGGCGGCGCGCTACTTTCACGCCGGTAACAGCACTTTCAAGGCAGAGCAAAGCCGTTTTCGAGGAAAGAAAGGAGAGGCTAAGGATCCGATCGAGCGTACGGCGGGCGTTAAAGCTGTTCAAAGGCTCTTTGGCGAACTTGGTGCACGATACAAGGACCGTAACGGCGGATACACCAGGATCATCAAGCTTGGCCGTCGACAAGGTGATAACGCTGAAATGGCCGTGATCGAACTCGTAGATAACCCGCGTGAATTGGCTGCTAAAGGTTAGTTTCTTGGGAGGCTTGTCCTATGAGCGATAGTATCGGATCTGCAAAGGCAAAGGAAGACGCAATTGTGGTTGAAAAGAAAAGCGGGGCCGTGACCAAGAAACAAAAACAGGTGCCGGAAGCGTCGCTCAATATGGATGAGCTTCGCGAACTGGCCAGCCTTGTTATCGAAAACGGATTTACCGATTTTGAGTTTGAGAACGAGAATATACGGGTGCGTCTGAGCAAGATGAACCCGCAGTTCATGCATTCACCGCCGACATTCGCCACATCACAAGCAGCCCCGGCATATCAACCCGCAACCGGTACAGAGATCACACCGGAAACCAAGGCAGATGTGGATGCTGACCTATTTAAAATTACCTCACCGATTGTCGGCACATTTTACCGCTCGCCGGGACCCGATAAGGCTCCCTATGTGAGCGAAGGCAGCAAAGTTTCTCCGGAATCTACGATTTGCATCGTAGAGGCGATGAAGCTTATGAACGAGATCCAGGCCGAGGTTTCAGGCGAGGTTGTCCGGATCTACGTTGAAAACGGCCAGCCGGTCGAATTCGGCCAGCCCCTTTTTGGGATACGGAATTAAGAGAGTTAGCCACGAATTACACAAATAACACGAATTAAATTTAATTGTTCGTGACGTGTGAGTAATTCGTGGCTAAGTATTTTTACCCTATGCGGGAAATTCGCAAAATATTGATCGCTAACCGCGGTGAGATCGCCTGCCGGATAATATGGACGTGCAAGGAGATGGGCATTAAGACCGTCGCCGTACACTCTGAAGCCGACCGGGAGGCATTGCATGTTCGGTATGCGGACGAAGCGATCTGTATTGGCCCCGCCCCGTCAGCACAGAGCTACCTGAATATTCCGTCAATTATCAGTGCAGCTGAAATTACGAACGTCGACGCTATTCATCCGGGTTACGGATTTTTAGCGGAATCAGCGACGTTTGCCAAGATCTGCGAGGATTGCAATATCAAATTCATCGGTCCGACGCCGACAGTTATTGCAATGATGGGCGATAAGGTCGAAGCACGGCGGACAATGAAGGCCGCGGGTGTTCCGATCCTTCCGGGTAGTCCGGAGCCGATCGAGTCTGTCGAAGAGGCGAAACGGCTTGCCCTTGAGATCGGGTTTCCGATCATTATCAAAGCGGCGGCAGGCGGAGGCGGACGCGGAATGCGGATCGTCCGGCAGGAAAGTGAATTGGAAGTCCAACTTGAAACGGCGCAGTCGGAGGCGTTAGCGTCTTTCAAGAATGGTTCGGTATATATTGAACGATACATCGAGCGCCCACGTCATATCGAGATACAGGTGCTCGCGGACGAACACGGAAACGTTATTCATTTGGGAGAGAGGGAATGCACGATCCAGCGTCGTCACCAGAAGCTGCTCGAAGAAGCTCCATCGCCCGTGATTTCCCCCGAGCTTCGTGATCAGATGGGGGCTGTTGCCGTTAAAGCCTGTCAGGAAATAGGTTATTCGAGTGCCGGAACGTTCGAGTTTTTACTCGACGAGGATGGCAGCTTCTATTTCATGGAGATGAATACCCGCATCCAGGTGGAGCATCCCGTGACCGAGATGGTAACGCTTGCGGATATCGTGCGAAACCAGATCAGGATAGCGACTGGTGCGAATGTGGGCTATACGCAGGACGAGGTCCAGATCGTCGGGCATTCGATAGAGTGTCGGATCAATGCTGAAGATCCGGTAAAATTCACACCGAGTCCCGGGTTAATAACGGCATTCAATATTCCCGGCGGTCCCGGCGTCCGCGTCGATACCGCTGTTTATCCTGGATATGTCGTTCCGCCCTATTACGATTCGATGATCGCAAAGCTCATTGTTCATGCCCGCACCCGCGACCTGGCAATCGCCCGTATGCGGAGAGCACTCGAGATGATGGTCGTCGAGGGCATTAAGACGACGATCCCGCTGCATCAAAAGATCATGGCTGACGAGAAGTTTCAGAAGGGTGAATTTTCAACAAAGTTCATGGAAGAGTTTGAGTATTAGAGGATTGCCGTTAATTCTTGCTCGTGTTAGATTTATAAAGGCAATTTACAGTTGTTATTGGTTAAGGAAGTTTAAATTTTGTGGTTACCGCCCCATACACTCGGGCGGAGTTACTGCACACAATAGGAGAGGCTATTTAAGCAAGACAAAATGTCTACAGTAAAAGAACTAAAAGAACAGATAGTTGGAGACTATAAAACCCACTCATCGGACACGGGTTCGTCACAGGTACAGATCGCGCTGCTAACCCAGCGAATCAATGAACTTACCGAGCATTTCAAGATCCACAAGAAGGACAACAATTCGAGGCGTGGCTTGCTTCAAATGGTCTCGCGACGGAGAAAACTGCTCGATTATCTCAAACGTCGTAATATCGGCGAATATCACGAGATAATTAAGAAATTAGGACTAAGACGGTAGGAACGTGAAAGGGTGAAAAAGGGAGATCGTGAAAGAGGCTCGATGTGTTAGGGCATTCACTTTTACACCTATAAACCTTTCACTTGGAAGGGCCGCTTCGGGCCAGTTGGAAAAAGAGATCTTCGCGAAGAATTTGCCGGTGGTTGCTGAACGTGACAGTACATTACACTTCCGAACAAAAGAAGTTCAACGTCAAGAAATCATTAATTGATCCAAAGACGAAAGGGCTATCACGGCAGCTCTTTCGTCTTTGCATTTTAGGGGAAAAGTAATGTCAAAAAAATATCTAAATGAATCGATCAAGCTCGGCAACCGGGACCTGGTCGTAGAAACTGGCAAGGTTGCCAAACAGGCCGATGGTTCGGTCATCATTCGTTACGGAGACACAATGCTGCTGGTCGCGGCGGTAAGTGGCCGCACCGTCAGGGAAGGGTTGGATTTCTTTCCGCTCACTGTCGAATACCGTGAAAATTCTTTTGCCGGCGGTCGGATCCCCGGCAACTATTTCCGACGTGAGGGGCGCCCAAGCGAGAAGGAAGTTTTGACCTGCCGAATGATCGACCGCCCGGTGCGGCCGTTATTTGCCGATGGTTACAGATTTGAAACGCAGATCGTCGCGTCGGTGATCTCGTCGGATGCAGAAAACGACCCGGATGTTATTGCTCTTACAGGAGCATCGTGTGCTCTGTATCTATCGGATATTCCGTTTGAAAATCCGATCGCCGGTGTTCGCATCGGCCTGATCGATGGTAAGTATATTATCAACCCGACGTTTGACGAACGTCGCGAGTCACAACTCGACCTCATAGTGGCCGGAACTGACGAAGCGATCTCAATGGTCGAATGTGAAGCCCAAGAGGTCAATGAAACGATCATGGTCGAAGCTCTGATGTTCGCCCATCGTGAGATCAAGCGTATTTGTCTTTGGCAGAAAGAACTCGGCAAAGCACTTGGAATTAAGAAACGCATTTTCGAGGTCCCGTCTCTTGACGAGAAACTTGTCGCCGATATCGAAAAGAATTTTGCTGATAAGCTGCGAAAAGCTCTCGATTCGACGGGTAGGGAAAAGATCGAAGTCTATGCCGGTCTAGACGCCCTTAAGAAGGAGGTTGTTGAAAGTTATCCAGAGGACGAACCGGCGACACGTTCGATGGCCGGAAAAGCGTTTGGACATTTAAAGGAAAAGATCTTCCGCGAAGATATGCTCGGTAACAAACGCCGTCCTGACGGACGTAAGTTCTCCGAAATTCGGCCGATCAATTGTGAAGTCGGGTGGCTGCCGAGGGTTCATGGTTCGGCCCTTTTCACACGCGGAGAAACGCAGGCGATCGTTACAACAACCCTTGGCACCAGGATGGACGAGCAGTTTATGGACGACCTTGAGAAAGGCACTGTCAATCGTCGGTTTATGCTGCATTATAATTTTCCGCCATATTCGGTCGGCGAGACTGGCCGATTCGGCGGCACATCACGTCGCGAAACCGGCCATGGCAATCTAGCACGCCGTGCGATCCAATCGGTCCTGCCTGACGAAGCCGATTTTCCATATTCGATCCGTATCGTATCCGATATTACGGAATCTAACGGTTCTTCGTCGATGGCTTCCGTCTGCGGCGTAATTCTTAGCCTGATGGATGCGGGTGTGCCCATCAAGAAACCAGTTGCTGGCGTGGCGATGGGCCTTGTAATGGAAGGGAATCGCTACGCGATCCTTTCAGACATCGCTGGTGCAGAAGATCATTACGGTGACATGGATTTCAAGGTCACCGGCACAGCAGATGGGATCACCGCCTTACAGATGGACAATAAGGTTGGCGGCATCAACGCAATGATCCTGCAGGAAGCATTGGAACAGGCCAAAAAGGGCCGTCTCCATATCCTCGAAGTCATGGCAAAGGCTCTCGATGCACCGCGTGAGGACCTCTCCGAGTATGCCCCGCGTATCATCACGCTGATGATCTCGCCTGACAAGATCCGCGACGTTATCGGAAAAGGCGGCTCAGTGATCCGTTCGATCACGGAAGAGACCGGTGCCAAGATCGATATCTCGGATGACGGTACAGTATTGATCGCAACCGCCGACGGTGAGGCAGCTCAGGCAGCAGTAGCCAGGATCAAGGCCCTCACCGCTGAAGCGGAGGTCGGCGAGACGTATATGGGAACAGTTTCGCGTATCGTCGACTTTGGAGCGTTTGTTGAAATCATGCCGGGTCTCGACGGCCTGCTGCATATTTCAGAGATCTCGGATCGCCGTGTTCGCGATGTCCGTGATGAACTCAAAGAAGGTCAGCAGATACTCGTCAAATGTATCGGTAAAGAAGGCAACAAGGTAAAACTTTCGAGAAAATCCATTCTTTCCGAAGAAAAGGCAAAGGCGGCACCAGTAGAAGAGTAAAAATCACCTAAAAGTTATTCGAATTCGGGAAACTTAAACCGGTTATCACTATCTTGTGGTAGCCGGTTTTTTCATTAGGAAAAAAATCGGGGGTTTTTTTGAATTTTCTGGAAATACAAGAGGAATAATCATTTTTTCTCTTGAAATTCGAGAATTACCGGGCTTTTGGGGATAGTGAGAAACCGTAGGTTTAGAGCGCGTAATTTCGACTATCTTAATGATATCCCAAATAACCTTTCCGATCAGTCAAATAGCGAGTGCCGAGCGAGTTGTGAAACCTCATAGTTTTCGCTGCAAACGCCGTTAATTAGGTGATAGAAATGAAGTACTTCAAAATGAGAGGGCTCATATCAGCAATCTGCGTGGCGTCAATTTTGGCGGGGTTCACTAAGGTGTCTGCTGGGCCGGTTCGCTTCGAACAGGTCGTACAGATCATAAACGCCCGACCTGGTTCTAGCCAGTCTGGAAATTTTTCGCGACTTCGATTGATGAGCGACAATATTTTTCTCATCAGCGATGACGATGACGATAAAACTAAGACCAAAGCTACGGTGCCACAGGATGATCGGGTCATCGTTGAAACGCGTACAGACATCGTTACCGACGATGTCTGTGATTGTGAAGAGGTAGATGTAGCACGTCGTGGCTTCCCTAAATGGGCTTTGCTCGGTTTGGCAGCGATACCTATTGCTATTATTTGGATCAATCGGAAGAAAACACCAACACCGACGCCCACGGTAACACCGACTCCAGGCATTACGCCGACACCG
>JBGTBC010000168.1:0-4207 GCA_041749555.1 Pyrinomonadaceae bacterium
CGTAACCGCCCCTTACGAGTCGGGTATACTTGTAATCGTCGAGTACGCATCCCCGCAGGTCGCGACCGACACAGGCTACAGGATCACGGAAAAACTAGCTGAGACCGGCGATAAATCGATCGTGTATCGCCGTATCGGAAATTACACCGCTCTCGTTCTCGACACCCCCAACCGCGACGCGGCAAACTCGCTGCTTGACGAGATCAAATACGAAAAGCAGATCCACTGGCTCGGCGATAATCCGTTTCGCATAAGTGCCGAGCGGGCGTTCGTGATGACCACCCGGGACATTTTCCTCTCGACGGTTTTGGTCATTTTTATGGGTATGGGCTTTTCTATTTCTGCCGGGATCATTACCGGTATCATCTATTTCCGGCTGCGTGTACGCCGCCGGGCCGCGATGACGACCCATTCCGATGCCGGCGGCATGACACGGCTGAACCTCGATGGATTAACGCCAGATGTAGTGCCGGTTCAGTTGGGAAAAGATTGAAACGCCTACGGTAGAACTTCGAGCAAACGCTTAATATCGCCAATATTATTATAAAAATGCGGAGCGATGCGTATCCGGTCGCCGCGTGGGCTGATCACGACCTTCTCAGACTCTAATTTTGCTGCCACTTCGGTTGCCGTCATTCCGCCGCGGTGTTTGATGCAGACGATCGCCGAGCTTTCACCCGGACGCCGTGAACTGACCATTTCATAATTCATTTCCGCAAGCGCATCGCAAAGCCCGTCTGTTAGGTCGGCCAGGTAACGGCTGATATTCTCGATACCCGTTTCGTGGAGCAATTTAAGGCTTTGTTCGAGCCCGTAGAAGAGCGATGAGCAGCCAGTGCCGCTCTCCCATGCAAGTGCGTTGGGCTTTAACGGTTGTTCGCGGTCGTCAAAATCCCAAGGGGTTTCGACGCTTATCCAGCCGATGAGGGTCGGATTGACGCGTTCCCGGGCGCGGTCGGACAAATAGAGAATTCCGCATCCTTCTGGAGCACACAGCCATTTATGGCTCGCTCCCGAAGCAGCATCGACATATTGGGCCGGCAGGTCAAAGGGCTCTGCCCCAAATGCCTGGATGATATCGACGCAAAACAGGGCATCGACAGCTCGTGCAGCACGGCCGACACGTTCGAGGTCAGAGCGAAAGCCGGATGCGTACTGGACGGCACTGAGCGCGACGACTTTTGTGTTCGCATCGATCATGCCGATAAATTCGTCAAGGTCGATTCGCCCGTCACGTTCGGGGGCGAGCCGCAGTTCGACTCCAAACTCATCACGGATCCGCCGCCACGGATAATAGTTGGATGGAAACTCATGCTCAAAACTCACGATATTGTCGCCGCTCTCCCATTTCAGTCCGGCGGCAATAGTTGCTATTCCGTCTGACGTGTTTCGCGTAAAAGCCACCTGGTCTGAGCGCACACGCAGCATTTCAGCGATCAGCGAACGGGCACGATTCTTGGTCTCAACCCATTCCAGGTAATGCGCCGACCCGTGTGCCGCCACGTCATTGAGCTGGTGAGTGACGGCGTCGATGGCTGTAAGCGGCATCGGTGAAACGGCCGCGCTGTTAAGATAATTATAGAAATTTGCGGCGGGAAACAGCGGACGGATGTCTTTATTCATAATATAATTTGTTTTGACAAAGTGTTCCGGTAAAGCGGATGATTAAAACGGCTTATCCAGCCATCTTATAAGAGCCCTAAGGCCGTCTAAATTACTCGATTATGTTCGATTTTCGAAAGAAAAACCAACCAGACTTCGGATTCGTTGCCGCTTCCGACGATCGTGATATCGAGGTGACACGGCTGAGGCGCGAATCTCGCCAGGGATTATGGTCCGAGGGCTTCAAATTGCTCCGTGATGTATTCCTAATCATCGTCGTATTTATTCTATTCGGAGTATTCTTTGTCCAGCCGGTGGTCGTCGAGGGGACGTCGATGCTGCCGCAGCTCCACGATGGGGAACGCCTGCTCGTCAACAAACTGGTTTATTATCGGATACAGAGCGTGAGCTGGGGGCACATCGAACGCGGCGACATCGTCGTTTTCTGGTTTCCCAACGATCCCGACAAGAGCTATGTAAAACGCGTGATCGGGCTGCCGGGCGAGATCATCGAGATCCGCAACGGCAAGGTCTTTGTTGACGGCAACGAGCTCGTCGAGCAATATCTGGACACGGAATACAACCAGAGCTTTCCTTCCGAATCCGCAAAGAAGGTCGCTGACCATCACTATTTTGTAATGGGCGACAATCGCGACAATTCTTCCGATTCGCGCTACTGGGGCCTCGTGCCTGAGAAGTACATCTACGGCAAAGCATTCTTTCGTTACTGGAAACCGTCGAATATCGGATTTCTGGAACACGGGGAGTATCAGGATCAGCCGCCCGCCAATAATATCGACCTGCGAGCCGAGGAACAATAGCCTTTTCTTACTGAGAAGACTAATAGAAGAGAATTAGCCGCCGATTTTCGCCGATGACGCGGATCGGAGGATAAAAATCGACTCTCTTCGCTTTCCTACCGTCGTCATACTCGTTGCTGCGATGGCAAGGATCATTTCTTCTCTCCGCGTCTATGGGATAAAATCGTCCCAATGGATCGATCAAGTGCAATTCTGGTTTTGGAAGATGGACGTACCTTCACTGGTACGTCTTTCGGGGCTGATGGCGAGGCTTTTGGCGAGATGGTATTTAATACCTCGATGTCCGGCTATCAGGAGATACTGACGGACCCGAGCTATGCCGGCCAGATCGTCTGTATGACGTATCCGCTGATCGGCAATTACGGCACCAACGAGGAAGATGTCGAATCGCGGCGGCCTTGGGTCGAGGGGCTTGTCGTCCGTGAGGCGAGTCGCGTGGCGTCTAATTTCCGCTCGACAATGTCGCTGCAGGATTATCTCAAACGAAACGACATTGTCGGCATCGAGCATATCGATACCCGTGCGCTCGTCCGCCATATTCGTGAAAAAGGCGCTATGCGAAGCGCGATCTCGACGATCGACCTCGACGCCAAATCGCTGATAGAAAAGGTCCTGGCGTCGCCCGAAATGGCAAACCGCGAGCTCGCGAGTGTTGTAACCGCCAGCGACGATTACGAATATCCCGCGACGGCGGAAGAGAAATATCACATTGTCGCCTACGATTTTGGCGTAAAGACCAACAGCCTTCGCGAATTAGCCAAATTCGGCTGCCGAGTGACGGTCGTTCCTGCCGACACCTCGGCTGAGCAGACTATGGCTCTCAAGCCCGACGGTATCTTTCTCTCGAATGGGCCGGGTGATCCGTCTTCGATGACGTCTGTTGTCGAAGAGATCAAAAAACTCACAGCGAGTGAAACGCCGATCTTCGGCATCTGCCTCGGCCACCAGCTGCTCGGCGAGGCGTTCGGCGGCAAGACCTATAAACTGAAATTCGGCCACCGTGGAGGCAACCAGCCGATCAAAGATCTGACCACCGGCAAGATCGAGATCACCGCTCACAATCACGGCTTCGCTGTCGATGCTGATTCTCTACCCCCCGATGTCGAGGTCACACACATCAACCTCAACGACAAAACAGTAGCCGGCCTGCGGCACAAAACGCTGCCAATATTCTCAGTCCAATATCACCCCGAGTCAGCTCCGGGCCCACATGATTCGGAGTACCTGTTTGAGCGGTTTATTAAGTTGATGAACAGCGGATCGTAGAAATGCGTTGATTCTCTTCCGAGGAAATCTTTAACGGCAATTGCCAAGGTTGTTAGGTGAGTTCGTCAAACTCCGAACTGCCTCAAATGATGATCGGTGTGTTTGTATGCGATGACCGCCCAATCGTTAGCTGTCATTTTCCAAAAGAAGAAGGTGACCAAGGCATTCGTGGTCGAGCCGGAGAGTGCTAAGATTGTTGATCGTCTCGAGTAAAGATCGACGTTTCGCCAGAAGCCTCGGCTGACCGCGATTACCTGATCACGGTCGACGATATCAAGGCCTGGGAGACCGCCAACGACTGCTGAATAATTCACGATTGGCTCTTTTTCCGCGCCTGAGACTGCACAGCCGTGATCGCGACTGCATCAACAATATCCTCGACCTTGCAGCCGCGGGAGAGGTCGTTGCAAGGGCGATCAAGGCCCTGGAGGATGGGGCCGATGGCGGTGCCGCCGGTGAGTCGTTCGGTGAGTTTGTAGGCGATATTGCCGGCGTTTAGGTCGGGGAAGATGAGGACG
>JBGTBC010000169.1:0-12709 GCA_041749555.1 Pyrinomonadaceae bacterium
GTTCGACCGGATCGCGGTGATTATTTCATCCGCGCTCATACCGCTTAGCATACTGATACCCGACTTCGCCCCAACCCCTTGGACCGAGATCAGCTTTAAATAAAGATCGCGCTCCCTACGTGTCTTGAAGCCGTATAACTGGATCGCGTCTTCGCGGACATGTGTATAGATCCGCAGGCTTACGTCCGAACCTACTTCGCCGAGTTCATAGAACGTCGACAGCGGTATCGCGACCTCGTACCCGACTCCCGCGACGTCGACGATGGCCGTATTTGCATGCTTTTCCAACAGTTTTCCGGAGAGATACGCGATCATGTTTCACACTTGAAACACGATTGTAATTCAAATCCGAAACTGGAGCAACGTCCGTCATGCCATTCGCAACAAATCAGAAGTCAAATTTCGGGAATTGAAAATAAGTCTTTGCGAGTTGTCGGCAAAGGTATAAAATAGTCTTTGCTGCTTTGTTTTGAATTGAACAAAAAGCAGAAATTCGCCGTATTAGTAAACAGGAGCTTGAGAATTAAAATGGGGAGCAAGGGATTTTTAATGAGAATGTTGCCGTTCGTGGCGACGTTCACTTTAGGTATATTTATAGCCAGTTTTTTCGTCAGTATCGCCGTGCCGCGGTTCGGCAACCGAGCGCCGGGGATGAAATATCACAAAATTAAGAAGCTGCGTATCGAGAACGAACGGCTGCGAAATGAGAACCTTCGCCTTCGTAACGAACTCGAAAGCTTTAATAGTAGTTGGCCTACTGCTCATCACGGCCAAAATCCGGAGTTGAACGGGGAGTTCTATGTGCAGGTTCCTCCTGTTCCCCTGGCACCGGCCGCACCACGCGCAGCGAGATAGTTTTTTTTCGATCCGGCTTTTACCACAGGTTAACGCTCCGCTTAGCGATGTGTTAATCTGTGGTTTCCTTTTTTATGGACGAATCCCAGGCTCGCAAACTGATCGTTGAGATCGGCAAATTGCTTTACGAACGCAGCTATGTTGTGTCTTCCGATGGCAACGTCAGCATCCGCTTGTCCGAGGACCGCGTTCTCGCAACGCCCACAATGATGTGCAAGGGCCGCATGACCGAGGCAGATCTGGCCGTGACGGACATGGACGGGAAAGCGGTCTCGGATAAGCGTGCATCGTCTGAATTGGCGATGCACCTGCTGATCTATAAAATGCGCCCCGACATCCGTGCCGTGTGTCACGCTCATCCTCCGCACGGAACCGCATTTGCCGTCGCCGGCCTCGCGATCGATAAGCCTATTTTGTCCGAAGTGATCCTGACACTGGGCTGCGTGCCATTGACGGATTACGGCACACCATCCACCAACGAACTGACCGAGGCGATGAAGCCTTACGTCGCCCATCATAACGCCCTGCTTATGGCCAATCATGGTGCGGTCGCATATGGGGAAGACCTCTGGCAAGCTTTTGATCGTCTTGAGACGCTTGAGCACACGGCCAAGATCGCTATTCTGGCAAAGGCTCTCGGCGGTGCGAATGACCTGCCTCAGGACGCCATTGAGAAATTGATCGACATCCGCGAAAAGGCCGGCTACCTCAAATCTAACGCTCGGTGCCAGGCCTGCGGATACCTCCACGACGCCGGGATCGGCTGCGACCTTGACGTGACGTATCCGGGAAAGGAGACCAGTAACGGAAAAAAGATATCTTTCACCCGCGAAGAGTTGATCGAGCTTTTGAGCCAAGCGGCGAAATTGAGTTAAACTAACGGGGCTTTAGTAATTATGGATTCGATTTAGGAGCAAAAACGACATGCAGGAAGCACTTGGGATGGTCGAATGTAAGGGCCTGGTGGCCATGATCGAGGCAGCCGATGCGATGGTTAAGGCGGCCAATGTGCAGTTAATTGGGTACGAAAAAATTGGCGCCGGTTTCGTTACGGCTATCGTAAGAGGGGATGTTGCGGCTGTTAAAGCGGCGACTGATGCAGGAGCGGCCGCGGCCAGACGGGTCGGTGAGCTGGTATCGGTCCATGTCATCCCTCGTCCTCATTCAAGTGTCGATGAGACCTTACCGGTCGTAATGAAATAGCGGTCCACGTCAGCCGCAAGGTTTCTCTCGCCTTCCGCTAATAGTTCAGATGATAATCGCACGCATTTTAGGCACAGTTGTTTCGACCCAAAAAGACGAACGGCTACTCGGAAAAAAACTGCTTATTGTTAAGCCGATCAATTTAGACGGCAGTGACCAAAGCGGATACATTGTTTCCGTGGACACCGTCGGGGCGGGCTATCACGAGAGAGTGATCGTTGTTGGCGGTTCTTCGGCCCGGATGGCTGACGGGAATAAGGACTGCCCCATCGATTCGGCGATCATCGGCGTGATCGACGAGATCGATTTTACCGCGTCGGAGAAGTAAATGCAGATCGCCCGCGTCATAGGTACCGTTGTCTCAAGTGTCAAAAATAAATCACTTGACAGTAGAAAATTCCTCATCGTCCAAACCCTCGATGCAAATTTAAGTCCGAAAGGAGATCCGACTGTGGCTCTTGATGCCGTGGGTGCCGGAGAGGGAGAGCTTGTTTTTTGGTGCAGGGGGAAAGAGGCTTCATTTCCGTTCAAGCGGGACGAAACACCAACCGATTGTACGATCGTTGGAATCATCGATTCGGACTCACATGTATTTAACGGTGAGCGTTAGACAGATAGAAATCTGAATGCTTTTAGCCCGCGTAATTGGCAACATTGTTGCCACCCAGAAAAACCAGCGTTATGAGGGTACACGCATAATGCTTTGCCGACAGATAACTCCGGATGGCGAAGAAATGGAGTATACCTGCCTTGCCCTCGATTCAGTCAACGCCGGCGAAGGTGACATCGTAGTCATAGCACAGGAAGGATGGTCGGCTTCGACGGCAGCTACTGGCAGGCCCGGAGCTGCAATTGATTCGGCGATCGTCGGTGTCGTCGATTGCATTGATCTGTTGTAACGCGAAAAAACGGTTTTCTGCAGTGGGTAGTGACAAGTGACAAGTGGATAGTCGGTCTTTCAACTTGCCACTTGTCACTATTCACCATCCACTGAAGATCAATGACGAATAGCATCGTTCTGGAAAAAGCCATCAAATTTGCCCTGCGGGTCGTGGCAGTATATAAGTTTTTGTCGGAAGAGAAGCACGAGTACGTATTATCGAAACAGTTGCTCCTTTCAGGGACTTACATTGCAAAACACACGAAGGCGGCACTCCACTCGCTTTCGAAGAATGGTTTCTCAAGCGAAATGTATGTTGCGTTGCAGAAAGGACTTGATACGGAGCTGTGGTTGCTCCTTCTTCATAAGGGTGATTTTCTCACCGATTCACAATACGAATCGCTGAATAATGATTGTGTGGAATTGATAAAGCTCACGTCATCTATTTCGAAGACAAGCAGGGGGGAGAATGTTGGCACCGCAGGAGATTGAAAGACTGGCAGGTATGATCGCAAAGATCCTCGATGCGGAAACGCAGCAGCAGGATGTGGCTTCGCTGTGCGCGGGTATGGAGAAGATAAATCACAGGTTGGACAAGTTAGAACGTACATTACTGGATGAGGTGGACGTTTCCACGCAGATCCAGCATTCGAGCCTCGATAGATTCAGCGTTTCGGAGACGATCGCTGATGAAATTCTTTCCGAAACCAGAAACGAAAAGGCCTGCCAGTTTGAGCCTGACAAGCCTTGTGATCACTGTTCAATGTGCAGTTCACGCGGATTTTAACTAAGGACTGGCTGTCGGTCGCCGTAGTGAATTTGCATCTCCCACGGTCGGAACCGAACGAGCACCTGCTTCAGCTTCAAAGTATGGCTGCTCTTTGAAACCCAACAGGCTGGCTGTCAGGACCGCAGGGAACGAATTGCGCAACGTGTTGTAAGCGTTAACCGCATCCGTATAGTCAATACGGGCTGTGTTTATTCGGTTTTCCGTGCCCGAAAGCTCGTCCTGGACCTTCATAAATGCTTCGTTTGATCTCAAGACCGGGTAGTTTTCCTGCAGCATCAACAGTCTTCCGATGGTACCGCCGAAGCTATTATTCGCGTCAATTACCGCCTGCTTTTGTTCCGGGGTCTTGTCGCCATCGGGGGCTGCGGGTGCTGCTGACGTAGCATTTAGGAGCCTGGACCGTGCATCCGCTATTTGTCCAAATACTTCCTGTTCCTGAACTCCCGCCATCTTAGCGGTCTCAACAAGGTTGGGTATGAGGTCGGCGCGCCGCTGCAGGGCACTCTCGACATTTGACCACTTTGCCTTGACGTTCTGCTGTTTTGCGTTCAGTTCGTTATAGCTGCAGCCGCTCAGGCCAAATGCAGCCGCCATTACCACTGACAATAAAATTGCTCTTTTCATTTTCATTCTCCTTCGGGTTCGCTTTTACCCACTGCATCTACTGCATTGATCACTAGTTCGATCTGCTCTAAATATTGGCCAAATAGGGCGTTGGCGCTCTTTTCATCTAGCACTTCGGTGAAATTATTCTCACGAATATTGAATATTTTTTCAAACGTGGCCCCATCGATCTTCAGGTACTGAGCCGTGAGGGCAATAATTTCGTGTTTCGTTGCAGGCGGATGCTGCCCGTTAAGGATCAGGACCGCACGAAAAAGAGCGGCAAAACTGGGCAAACTTTCTGCCATCAGCTTCTTAAGACCGTCGACCGACGATGAAGCCGGAATGTATTGCCTTCGCAACTGGATCAGCTTGCTGCGGAGCTCAAATTCAGCCTGATGACGAAGAAAAGTGTCTGATATGACAACATTCGCAAGAACATCCGTGCCGTACAAAACCTTTCGGGCATCGCTCATTTGATGAAACTCGATCGGAAAGACATCTCCTGCATTTTGCAATTCCGATACTGTGAAATAAACCGGGATCGGATTGCCCAGCCGCGCCCATTCACGAATACATGCGTGAGCATTGCGAAGGTCTTCCGGCGTGATCCGTTGGAGCGCGATCAAAATATTGTAGTCCGATTGGTGTGGAATAAAATCGCCAGCCGCTGCTGATCCATATAGGATCACGGAAGACAAATTACGTCCGTGGGTCGACTTAAGGTCGTCAATAAATGAATCAAAGAACGAATACATAATCTACCAATCTCCTCCAGCTCCCCCGCCGCCAAAATCCCCGCCGCCGCCAAATCCGCCCCAGCCGCCTGACGAGCCGCCCCAATCACCCGACGATGAAGAGCCGCTGGAACTGCTGCCAGATGCCAAAATGCTGCCTATGATCCACGGCAAGGCACTTCCGCCGCCGCCGCCGCCGCCAAAGCCGCCTCCGCCCCAGCGGTCATGATCGCCCTTGGTCCGACCGCCTTTGGAACGGCTAAGTATAAGGATCAGCAGGATGAGCACTATCGCCGTGCAGCAGAATAGGCCTGAACCACCGCCGATCGCATCCGTCGTTCTGCCCGCGCCGGGCGTTTCACGCGGGGCAGCGGTGGGGAGGTTAGTTTTCTGAATCGTGGCAATGTAAGCGTCGATCGTGTCCGAAATGCCCTTGCCGTAGTTACCTTTACGAAATTCCGGAACTAGGTATTGTCTCTGGATGCTGCCGACGAGGCCGTCGGGGAGTTCGTCCTCAAGGTCCTTGCTGATCTGGGTAAAGTACTTCCGGTCTTTTATCGCGACAAGCATCAGGGCACTTGGGTTGTCGTCTTGTTTAGAGCCTATACCCCAGCCGCGGGCGACAGCGAGTGAATAATCAAAAATATCGCGACCGCCGGTCGTCTCTATGGTGACGACTGCGATCTCGATGGGCGGATTCGAGCTATCGCGGAGCGTCTTAAGTTTAGTTTCGAGCTGTTGTTTGGTCGCGCCATCGATGACGCCTGCATAATCGTTGACAAAGCCCGTGGGGGCCGGCAATGGCGAGGTGTTCTGCGACCAGGGCAGCGCTTCCTGCGCGCTGGACGACTGCAGCAAAAGCAGGGCCAATAAGACGGAGATCAGGAATTTCAGATGTATGGGCGAAAATTTAGCTGTCATCGAATAAGACAATAATATCGTCAAATCAGTAACAAATACGAATCCTCGCTCCGGGCGGTTCGAAAATAGTTTGTTTTCGGCCATTCATTTCACGGCGACTTCGACGACTTTTGCCCTGAAAACGCGGATTACCGAACGCACCGCGGGGTGGGCCCTTGCGTATTGTTCGAGTTCATCGGCGGTCGGTTCGCTGCTGAGCTCCGGGAGCGGTATAGCGGGCTCTTCCGGGGCGATCTCGGCCTTGAATCGCTCGACGTCGAATGCCGGTTTTACGGCGGCTGCAGTAGCCGATACCGACGGTGCGGATCGACCGGCCGGAACGCTATCCGCCGATTCTCCGAACAGCATCTTGATCAAGGTATCAGAGCCGCCGATCGGCAACAGGTTGTCGCCGGTTAGTAAAAGTCGCTCTTCGTAGGCGTCATCGAGACGCGTAATGTCATGATGTTCAAGCTCTTCGGAGGATAACGGCCGGAGGCGGATGGGCGACTGCTCCAACCGCGGTGGCATGGCGACCGCAGGCGCAGCACGCGGCTCTTCGAAGGCGGGTACATCAAAACGCTCTTCAAAATCCGGCGGCTCGGATCCCGCAGAACCAAAAACCGCGAAATCCGGCGGTTCCTCAAGAGCATCTATCGTTGCGAGATGCTCGACCGGTGCCGGAAAAGCCTCTTTAGGCTCTTCAATTACCGGTGCCGGTTGTGCCGGTTCGGTTTTCAAAGTTTTTTTTTCCGCGACCGGTGCGGAAACCGGAACAGATGGTGCTCGTTCGGCGGTTGTGATCTCGGGGAGCGGAGTGCCGGCGGTGAGGGCATTGAGCCGCTCGATGATACTTTCCATCGACGTCACGGAACGCATCTCAATGAGCTTTACCAGGCCGATCTCGAGCACGTATCGCGGATGGACGGCCTCGCGAAGGCTGGCCTCGGTCTCGGCCAGCGAATTAAAGAATCTGAGCAGGTCGGTTTCGGTGAAATACGCTGCCATAGCCTGCATTTCATCACGGCTGAATGCGGCTCCTTCGAAAAGATGGTCTTCGCCTATTGCGACCTTGAAAACAAGCAGATCGCGAAAAAGCCCCAACACATCGCGGCAGAAGTTTCTAAGGTCGTTACCGCCGGAAATGAGATCGTCGACGACCATCAGGGCTTCTTTAGGCTGGCGTTCGGAGATGGCGTCGAGCGTCTTTCGGAGAATTTCGAGGCCGGCAAAGCCGAGGGCGTGCGTCACATCGGCTGAGGTGATCTTCTCACCCGAAAAACTTATTACCTGGTCAAAATTCGACTGCGCGTCACGCATCGAGCCCTCGCCAGAACGGGCCAGTTCGCGGATCGCGTCGTCCGAAATGTCGATCTTTTCGGCGTCGGCGATCAGTTTCAAGCGATCAAAGATCTTCTGAAGCGGGATCGTCCTGAACTGGAATTCCTGGCACCTCGACAGGATCGTGTCGGGCACCTTGTGCAACTCCGTCGTCGCCATCACGAAAACGATATTGGGCGGCGGTTCTTCAATGGTCTTTAGAAGCGCGTTGAATGCAGGTTTAGAAAGCTGATGGACCTCATCGATAATAAAGATCCTGTATCGATCCCGGGCAGGATTGAAGTTGATATTGTCCAGGATGGTCTCGCGAACCTCGCCGATCCCGGTGTGCGAGGCCGCGTCGATCTCGAGCACATCCATCGAACGGCTTTCTGAGATCTCCAGGCACGATGGGCAAATGTCAGGGTCAGACAGGAGGCAGGGCTTCAGATTCGGCCCGTCGGTCTTGTGACAATTCAGCGATTTGGCAAGGATGCGGGCCGTCGTGGTCTTGCCGACGCCGCGAGCTCCCGAAAATAGATAAGCGTGGTGCAGCCGGTCGTGCTCGATCGCATTACGCAGCGTCTGCGTAATTATCTCCTGGCCCGTAACCTCGTCAAAAGTCTGCGGCCGCCATTTTCGTGCAATAACCTGGTAGCTCATTCGATATGCAATTGTAAATCGTGCGAGGTGCATTCAGCAATCGGCGGTTGATGGGAAATGAGCGGAGAATCATTGAGCGGACATTAATTACGGCGATCTCTCCAAGATGTTTGTGGTGAGCGTGACTGCCCGCTGGCCATTGTAATTTTGCTTACCAACGCCTGGTATATAATCATCGGAAATGGATATTCTTTGGGAAGAGCTGAGTTTTGGGATGCCGGGGTCGCGGGAGGTGACGCAGGTGGTGTTGCGGCTGCTGGCGGCGGTTTTGGCGGGGGCGGTGATCGGGTTCGAACGCGAACGCGCGGGCAAAGCCGCGGGGTTAAGGACCCATATTCTGGTTAGCCTGGGCACGTGCCTTTTTGTGTTGGCCGGGAGCGGCTACGGGATGACTTCGGATGGGCTGTCGCGTGTGATACAGGGGATAATCACGGGCATCGGGTTTATCGGGGCGGGGGCGATACTCAAACTTGAGGACAAAAAGGACATCCAGGGGCTGACAACGGCGGCGGGGATCTGGATGACCGCCGCCATCGGCGTGGCGATCGGGCTCGGCGAAGTAGGCCTGGCACTGATCTCGGCTGTGATCGCGGTTGTTGTGCTTTCGGTGGTGAGAAAATTTGAGAGGAAGGGAGATGCCGGTGGTGAGTGAGCAGTGGGCGGTGGTAGTAAACGGTGGGCCGTTGGCAGAATAGAAGGCTACCCTTCGACGATGGGCGTAGAGGGGAGATTTGAGCGGAAGGCGGAACAAAGCTAATGGAAAACAAATATCAGATACCGAAACCCAAAAAGCCTGAGACGAGGGCTGAGATATTGCAGCAGCAGATCGAGGAACTCGTGAAGAAGCGGGATAAGGAAACGGACCCTGCCGCGAAGCAGTTGCTGCACAAGGAGATCATTGGTCTTTACGCTCAATGGGAGAGGGCGAAGCTATAGGTAGTGTTGAGAGTCTGGGGAGTCTGGGGAGTCTGGGAAGTCTGGGAAGTCTCAGGAAGACGGGGGCTTTACTTGATAAATCGGAGAGCAAACCGTTAGAATCAAAAGTTCGCGCGGAGAGGTGCGAGAGTGGTTGAATCGGGCAGTCTCGAAAATTGCTGTGCCTTAACGGGTACCGTGGGTTCGAATCCCACCCTCTCCGCCAGTTTATTGTTGTTTGAGAATTTGCAGTGTATTCGTCCGGCCTAATAAATAAAAACATTATTGGAGGATACGCGTTATGCCTATTGCAAAGAAGTTATCAGCCGAATTTGTCGGTACGCTGTGGCTAGTGCTCGGCGGATGCGGGAGCGCGGTTTTGGCTGCTTCGGTCCCAGGTTTAGGGATCGGTTATGCCGGTGTCGCACTCGCATTTGGCCTTACGGTTTTAACGATGGCCTATGCGATCGGCCATATTTCGGGCTGTCATTTGAATCCCGCGGTTACGCTTGGGCTATGGGCAGGGAAACGATTTCCGGCAAATGAGATATTGCCGTACATAGTCGCCCAAGTCCTGGGCGGTATCGCCGGTGCAGGCATTTTGTATGTCATTGCCAGCGGTAAATCGGGCTTTTCACTTGCCGGAGGTTTTGCCGCCAATGGCTTTGGCGATCACTCCCCGGGACAGTATGAGGCTTTAGCGGGCTTTGTCGCCGAGGTGGTAATGACGTTCTTTTTCCTGATCGTCATACTCGGTGCGACACATGGACGAGCTCCGAAGGGTTTCGCTCCGATCGCTATCGGACTCTGCCTTACGCTCATCCACCTTGTTACTATCCCCGTGACCAACACGTCGGTAAATCCGGCACGCAGTACGGGACCGGCCGTGTTTGTCCAGGGCTGGGCACTTGAGCAATTATGGCTGTTTTGGGTCGCCCCGATACTGGGTGCCATGCTGGCCGGAATTGTTTATGGCTGGATGGTGGGTGACGATGAGGAGCCGGCACCTGAGCCAGTAGTTGGTGAATCTTCGGCCGATCTTGATGAAGAGGCCAGTATTGTCGTAATTGAAGAGACGATCATCGAGACCGTTACAGACGAAGTGGAGCCCGAAGAGAAAGACGGATAGGCAAATGCAGGTCCGTCCACTATAATTATCAATTACGGATCATGGGATAGCCCGCATCTCATGATCCGTTCGCGAATTCGGAAAGGTGCAAGAGTGGTTGAATTGGCAGCATTGGAAATGCTGTGAACCTCAAAAGGGTTCCGTGGGTTCGAATCCCACCCTTTCCGCCAGAAACAAAGTAGAAAGGATAAAGGAGACTTTACCTTTATCCTTTTATTTATGGCTTCAGGCTCCGCACAAGGTTTGAGTTGTGAACTCCGCTAGACGAGGAATCGAGCAACGGTAGCAATCTCAGTCTGTGTTGCGATCAAGTCTGAAGCCACCAGATCCGAAAGGGCGGGACGCGCTATGCTTCTCGCTCTTTTTGTGTCGGGCCGCCGGTGGATCGTCGTGAGCGGAAGAATTCCTGCATGAGTGAGCGGCAATTTTCGGCGAGAATGCCGCCGGTTATCTCTATCCGGTGATTGAGCTCCGCGCTGTCACATATCCTGAAGTGAGTTTCGACCGCGCCGAAGCGTTCGTCACGCGCTCCGTAAACGAGGCGGGCAACACGCGCATTTACCAGGGCCCCGGCGCACATTGCGCAGGGTTCGATGGTGGTGTAGACCGTCGTTTCCGTCAGCCGGTAATTGCCCACACGCAACGCCGCCGTACGCAGGGCTAATATTTCGGCATGGGCCGTGGGATCGGTGTCGGTGATCGTCCGGTTTGAGGCGGCGGCGAGTATTCGGCCGTCTTTGTCGACAACGATCGAGCCGACCGGCACCTCGTTCATCGCAGCGGCCTCGCGAGCGATGCCGATGGCCCGCCACATCCATTTTTCATCTTCTTCCTGCATCGATAGAGAGTGTAGCCGAAGGGCGATAATCTTGCATCCACGCGCCTAAAATGCAAAAATCGTTGAAAAGCATCTGCCCCCCGTCTAGAGGAGTAAACTTAATAGATCTATGAGCGACGAGGTTCGTTTTGGAACCCAGGCAGTTGACGATATTCACACATCCAATGTGCCTTCGTCGTTCCGCGCCTTTGCCGAAGAGGTACATAAACGAAGTCAGAAACCTAAGACCTCCCCGACGCAGATCCCTCAAAAATTGCTGCCAGCCGAGTTTAACATGGCGATGGCACATTTTTATCGGGGCGAGATCCAGCGGTCGAATGTCTGGCGCGGACGTCTCGACGCGACGACAAACTGGGCCGTGATCACAGCGGGCGCGACGCTCTCATTCGTTTTCAGTTCGCCCGATAATCCGCATTTTGCCATACCGATCAACACTATCCTGGTGTCCATTTTTCTATTTATGGAGGCCCGGCGTTATCGTTATTACGAGGTCTGGGCAAACAGGGTCAGGGTGCTTGAGACCGGATATTTCGCTCCGATGCTGTCACACCGGACCGCTGCCCCCGATCATGAATGGGCCGAGCATATTGCTGCCGACCTTATAACTCCGCATTTTACTATCAGCGAATGGGAAGCCGTGGGCCGCCGTCTGAGGGCAAATTATCTTTGGATCTTTATCCTGCTCGCCCTTTCCTGGACGCTGAAGATCTATATTCATCCGTCGCCGATACCGACGGTGTCAGAGGCGGACCGCAGAGTTTTTTGGGATATTCTGATGCAAAGGGCACAGGTTGGCCTCGCTCCCGGCTGGCTCGTCATTTCAGCAGGGGCCCTGTTCAATATTCTTATTTTTTTCGTGGCCTTTAGCACGCTGAAGCTAAAGAACGCGTCGAGCGAGGTTCTGCCGCTTGAGAGCTTTGAATGGCATCCGCTCAAACAAGTTTCTGACTGGGCTGAGAGCAGCTTTAAACGACGCAATACGATCCGGCGATCAAAAAAAGCACGCCAGCGTGTGCGATCGATTCACAAAACCGAAAGTTAAGGAGAAATAATATTTATGCCAATTGAACTGGAAGACCGCGGACAAGCACTCGAAAATGAGTATTTTCGCCGCAAAGAGCAGGAGCTCATCGCCAAAATGAAGGCCCGGCTCGAGGACGAGAGTGCCCACAGCCTTGAGATAAAGTGCCCGAAATGCGACGGCACGCTGATCGAGACTGATTTTGAAAGTATCAAGATCGACGTGTGCGACAAATGCTCCGGCGTCTGGCTCGATCCCGGAGAATTGACACAGATCGCCGAGAAGGACGAGGATAAGGGCTGGTTTGGTAAGGTTTTTGGATAAAGCTATGAAAGCAAACAGACGTAGTTCAGTAAGAATTGTGTTGGCATTGATCGCATTCTTCGTCTTTGGTCCGCTGGTTCTTGCCCAGCCAGCGCCTGAGAGTAAGGCAACCAAAACGTCCGCCGAGGTGGTCACTCTTAAGCTCGCCAGCACGTTAATGGGCCGCGAGATGCCGTATCGCGTTATCCTGCCTGTAGATTATACGGCAAAACCCGAGACACGGTACGGCGTTGTCTATCTGCTCCATGGGCTGACTGGTCATTACAATAATTGGACGGATAGGACTCGCCTCGCGGAGTACGCAGCGGCTCACAGGTACATTATCGTAACGCCCGAGGGCGATAACGGATGGTATACAGACTCTGTTTCGGTGGCTAATGATAAATACGAAAGCTACATCGTCAAGGAACTGATCCCGGAGATCGATAGGAAATACCGGACGATAGCGGACCGAGACAATCGACTGATAGCCGGACTTTCAATGGGCGGATATGGGGCCATAAAGTTCGGGCTAAAATATCCGGCGATGTT
>JBGTBC010000170.1:0-12612 GCA_041749555.1 Pyrinomonadaceae bacterium
TCGTTGAACGTGTCCGATCCTCTAAACATTGTCGCTCGATTTTTGACCATTGATCTCCCTCAAAACGTCTCGGCATTCTCGAATAGCTTGCATCGCCCTAGAATGAGCAGCCTTTGCCGAGCTCCGAATCGATCTTGCCGCCTTGATCTGCGAACGGACTTGTTCAACGTGGTCTTTCTGTACATATACCTTTTTTAGTCGGCCTGCCTGCCTGAAAAAAAGATAGTAATATCCGTTATGCAGATCGCCGGAAGCACAGTGACAGTTACTTTTACCGCACCGTACCGACTGTTCATAGAGCCCACCGTTGGTGATCTCCGCGGCCATCTTAGGTAACGATTTCGCATGTTTTTGTTTCATCGGAATATCCTAGAAGAACTGATAACTACAAAACACGATCCACCCACTCGCGCGCCTTTTGGCACTTTTGGCACTTGTTTTCATAGATGTGAAACATTAAAGACGAATTTGTCCGAAGTTCTTCCATTCGTGTTTTCTTTCTGACTGAGAGGTCTTAACCAATTGTGATCGACTAGAACTTCGATAGCTTCATTTACTTCTTTCGGGGTCGATAGGCCGCGCCAGTGCTTTCTGTAGACCATCCTTGCTGTAACTACGTCCGGCAAATCGCCTTTTTCGTGCTTTGCGAGTATCAGCTTTGCCCCTCTGAACTCGGGCCGCGTGGATGTCGCATAAATGCGGCGGGCGTGTGACTGAAGAAATTCGACCCACTTCACGGCTAATTGTGCATTCTTGATCGTAACCCCGGTTGCGGCCGTATCTATTCCACACTGCCAATCCACTATCTGGAAAATGAGGGCGAGTTTAGGCATTGTGCCCTTGAGCTTTTGTAAATGACTTCCCGGAATATCAGTGCCAAAAGTGCCAAAACCCCGCATTTCGTTCTCAAATTTGATGATCCAGTCGACAAAATACTCTTGTGCTTGAGGATCGAAGTTAAGAAAGACGCCGCCACCGGCCTCCGAGGTGAGGATCTTGAAAGGATTGCCCCCCGGCTGCATTTCATAGATCCCTTTATAAATGGAACACACCTGATCGATGTCCTTGGGCTCTGAGTCCACGTACCGGTATGTCGCCGGCATGTCTGGGTAAACCATCAGAGTGAACCGCGGCAATAATCCGTTGTCACCGCTCTTTTCCGCGGTCCTGTCCACCAGCGCACTAATCCGGCTGGGCTGCGTCCCGCCGATCATGCTTAGGCAAAGATTGTGAATTAACAAAGAGTCGCGTGAGATGCGATCGACAAGCTCGACGCCGGTGCCGTTTGCGGCCTTTAGATAGAATTTGAGATCGTTCTGCCTTTCCTTGCCATCCAGAGCGTCGAGAAACGGTGCAATTTCATCTTGAACTGATGTGATGCCGTTAGGGTTCGCGTTCAGCAAGACGCCAATCTTCTCTACCGTCGAATCGTTTACCATAAGGCGCCGGGGTGTCTCGGGCTTGAGTGACTGAAGTTCCGCAAGTCGGCTTTTCAGCGCCTCGCGGTCCGCCATTCCGGCCGGACCTTTGGGCTTTCCGCCGTGGATCGCCTTGAGCTGTGAGGCGATTGCCTCGATCTCTATCTTTCGATCAAACGCTTCGGCTTCAATCTTCGGAAGTTTTGAGTTGTAGGCTATCGCTTCCGCCTTTTCGATCTCTTCTAGCGGTCTCAACCCGTCATTAGTCGCGTCGGTTTTTAGCGATCCGCTCCCACCGATGCTTAGGCCCCATAAGTTTGGAAACACGCGCCAGTCGTCGTAACGCTTGGGCCGTATCCCTACCTTAGTTCCGATGACGGCACCAAGCCCGACTAATGCGGCAATAGTGGGATATTCCAGGGGGCAACCCCGCCGATCACTTATATCCGTTAGCCATGTTCGCAGAGGTGCCGGGATCAATTCAGGATAAAGGATGGGAACGGGCAAAAGGTCTGGAATCGGGACCGCCTGGGAGCCGTCATTTGTTTTTTCGGCTTCCGGGATCGCATCCGGAGTCCAATCTGGGGCTCGGCTCACGATACAGGCCAACTCTTCGGCGATCGCAGTAAGTTCCATGCCGCCCGCTTTCTTTTCTTCGATCCAGTCGGAAACATCCTTTCCGTGGCTTTCTGCGAGCGGCTCGTGGTCGAAGAGGTCGATCACTTTAACTGATTTAGCTACTTCCGAAATGATCCTGGCGGCAGTGTTCGCTTGCTTTACCCCGGACACGTCGTGATCACGAAATAGTACTGCGTGCGTGTCTTTTATGTATTCATTAAAGGTCTGAGTCCAACATTGGAAATTAGACGCAGTAGAGCCAAGCGAACGTAGATTATCGGTGTCTCCTTCGCCTTCGCCGTACCATACTTCATCAATGCCACTATTCAGCGCCATCGTTAGCTCAGGCAGTTTATACGGTACTCGCTCAACGTTGTTCAGATTGTATATGTGACCGCCCCCGCCGTCCGGCCTTCGCCATGCAAAACCCTTTGGTTGATAGCGGACGTGCTCATAAAGGACTTCGCCTTGGGCATCCGTGTATGTGTAAGCACACTCGATCAGCTTCTTTGTTTTCGGAACGTGCGTTACGGTCTTCGAGCCGTTGCCGTTAATCGGGAGAATTGGCGAATTGTATTTGTCGGGGAATAGATCAACCTTCTGAACCCCGATCTCGTCCAGGATCGATTCTTCAGAACAGCCGGCGAAGCAATGGAGTACAATTCTGTAGTTCCCTTCGGAGATGGAGAGAGAAGGCGACTTATCGTCGTGAACGGGACAAAGGGCAGTAAAGCCATTTCCGGTTTTTTTGGCTTTAGTGAGGCGTGAGGCTACATCTGTAATAGTCATCGGATCCCCTCCCCAGCCCCAGCAGTATCCACTGTTCCCGTCCTTTCGCGTAGCACGTATTCGGCGCGTTGCTGGCATCGTTGACAGTAGCCGTTCACCGCGAAACGCATATACTCTGATCGGCAGTGTTTGCATTGAATCACCTGGCCAAATTGCTTATAATCGGAAATGGAAAACCGCTTTGACTTGGTCGTTGAATGTTTTTCATTGGGGCCGGAGTTGACGCTGCGGCTCTCTTTATTTCTAAACATCTTCTTCCCCCCTGCTCGTAGACTTTGATTTCCAAGATCGCGGCTGGCAAAAAAACTTTTCGAGATCGGACGGGAGGTAGCACACGAAAGCCCCCAATCTCACGAAGGGCAAGCCGTTCTTGCGAGCCCGAATAAATGTGGCCTTACTGATTCCCCACTGCCTAATGGCATCCATCTCGCGAATGTACTTTGTCAGCGTCGGGGCCTCATAGCTTGCTCCCACGACGGTGATTCCAACCATCACGCCAAACATCATTAGCAAAACAATAGACATACTTTCACACCATCCTTTCGTTTAATGTTGACGCTCCGCGCAAAAGCAAGAACGCCGCTGGCAATCTCTACCAACAGCATTTATTTCATAAATTGTCGCTTGTTATAATCGAGTTAGGTTTCTGTTAAGGTAGGGAGTTTTTCTAAATTAGAGAAGGCAAAAAAACACGATGCGAACTACATAGTTACAGCGTGCTTTTGTTATGTTTCTGTTAGGCTTGCGTAAGGGCTTTTAGGTTATGAAATGGAATCTATATGGACCTTTGCACAATCGAGTCCGCCTTTAGAAGTTGGATAATCTTGTCAACCTTGTTCTGATCTCCAAGGTGTCTCTGGCTTCTCTCGTTAATTGCTACTCCGCGCATATTCGACAGTCCGGATATATCTTCGATCAACTTCGCCTTTGGCTTAATTATTTCCCTAATGGCATCGGCCTTAGATTTCCATTTAGTTCTCGTCGGGTCGATTTCAATAAAAAACATTGCCCACTGTGTCCGGGTTAAACTTCTTAACTTACTCCATACTATTTGCTGAGTTTCCGGCGTTGCATGCATAAATAATCGACAATTACGTGCAAGTTGCGTCGCTGCCTCCGGCAAACCATTCGGCGTTTTCTCTTGCCGGGCCTTTTCACCCGTTGCGGAATCCGAGACTGGCGGGGAGTTCGATTCCACATCCACAATCATGATTGCTTTGAGGCCCTCAAGCCGACTCTTTTCGATTTCGAATTCGTCTTCGAGCTCATCCTTAATTCGGGATAACAAACTCTTGTAATAATCTTCCGGAAAGAGATCGTTTCGTGACGTTTCAATCGAATTGTTGTGAATAGGTCTGGCTATTCGTCTGCTGATTTCCGCAATTCGTTCTCCCAAATTAAGAGGCTCGATTTCGGCTCTGATCTTTCTGAGAAGCCAAAATTCAGCGGTCGCTGACAAGGATGCTTTCGCGGCCCTCGCCGATGCCGGCAAATACCTTTCGCCTTTGTCACCAAGAAAATAGGCTCCAATATCACCCAACCTGATATATGAGATGTCGGCGGTTTGCGGATTAACCCTGTATCGGATCCAACAATTATTGACAGTGCGGTCGACAGACCGAAACACCTCCATGGCTAATTCAGCCGATAGGCCGTGTCGGTCGAGGAATATGGCAATCGCATCACACACCCGCTCAGTGTCCTGATCACGCGGCACCTTAAGCTCGGCGCCTATCGGATTGATCCGCAACGGACTATCGCGATCCATAACAATCTGGTAGAGCAACACGTAATCGTCGTAGTTCCCCAGCACTTTACCCATAAGGCCCGATGCATCTTTAGCGATTTGATCCAGGCTCTTCTCAGACTCAACCTGATCAGCCGAAGCCGTATGCCCCTGAAGACTTTTGAATATCTCGCCGAGACTCAATGAGACATCAGCTGCGTCGGACGACGTTGCCGGAGCATTCTCGGCTTTCTTTCTTGGCATCTAGGACCTCACTGTTAATTCCGCTCTCTGATATCGATCAACCTTCAGCGCCGTCAGAGATTCCGGCATTGTCCTCTTCGGTAGCTCTTCCGTAGCGTAAGACGGTTGAATATTGGTTATCCGATAGTATCAGGCCAATGGCTAAGTCTAGCGTCATTAGCCGCATTGATTCTCGCTGTCGCGTCCTGGATTACCGCCGCGTTGTCGGTTGACGTATAGTGCTTTTGCGTAGTTTCGAGCCGCGAGTGTCCGGCAAGCTCCGCGGCTATGCCGATCGACACTCCACCGGATTGCAACCGCGTTACAAATGTTCGCCTAAGATCGTGAAAGTGTAGACCGTCGATCTTCGCAACCTTAACCGCCGTTGCCCAGGACCGCTTGAAGTCACTGAACGGGAAAACCTTCCCACTTGTATCGAAGTTTGAGAGAGACAGCAACTCGACTCTTGTCCGGTTGGTCATGGGTACGGACCGCGTACGTTGTGTCTTTGTATGCGTTCCGAGAATCTTGATAATCCCTGCGTCAAGATCGATGTCTTTCCAGTCGAGCGTTAATATTTCCCCCCGTCGTAACCCCGAATCCAAGCCAAGCAATATAATCGCCTTCAAATGGGGATTGCCCGTTTCGATCCTCTGCGTAACCTGCTTTTTTTCTCCAAGTCCGCGGGTGTTGCGTTTAAACGTAACCGGCTTTATCGAAAGAGTGCAAGCTGCCAAGAGCCGCATTTCTTCGGTATCCGTGAGCGTCCTTTCGCGCGCCGTTTCTGCGTCCGCGTCGATCGCCTTTGAGCCTTTCGTTACGTTTTTGGCTATCAATCCGGCCTCGTGAGCCTCGATCAATAAATGCTTTAGTATTGCAAGGCCGCGATTCACGGTAGATATAGAGATCGGATTGCGTTCCTTCGGTTCCAGCCTGCCTTTCTCGCCACGTAGATCCCCTTGCTCAAGGCGCCATGCCTTATATTCATCAAGATCATATTTCTTAAACGTGGCTAGAGGCTTGTCTCCAAAACAATCAACCAAGTGCCCGATGAGAATATGGGCTGATTCGAAAGACTTAACACCGGCGACCTTACGGCCATCCTTTATGATTGCTGGTTTGTAAAACGTTCTCTTTGCAAAGTCTGCCCACTGCCGGAAAGTCTGGATCTCGGAAAGTCCGAGCCCCTTCTTTTCGACAAACTTCGCCAGCTCTGCCCTGCAATTCTCGATTTCATCCTTCGCCGCCTGTTTGGTCGCAAACTGCCACGTCTTGCTTGTTCGTAGCCCGTGCTCATTAATATGAGCGAGCCTCAGCGTCCAGGCATTCTTGATCCTACCAATGTCGCCGTCTTTCCGTCCGCGTCTGAAAATCGACTGAGTAATTTTCATAAAAGTTTCTTGTTGGACTAAAGTTGGACTTTGTTGGACTAAATTCTGTGCCAAAGTATGACACAACGAGCAAATGTGTGCAACTGGCAAACATCTGATATTTACCTGTATTACTGGGGTCGGGGCGACCGAAGGGCAGTGTTTTACGGACTTGGGTTATAACTAGGGTAGTTCACTACGAATCAAGGGGTCGCATGTTCGAATCATGCCGGGTGTACCATCTATATGTTTTAGGCCGTCCGAAAAGGCGGCCTTTAAGATTTCTTTAAGCACTCGCCATTGTCCCAAGGCAGGATCCTTTTTAGAATACGACTCGCCTTCTTCGCATGATCCGCATCGCAAGTCGTCCTTCGACGTAAGTATCGATTGACTTAGGTATCCAGGCTAGGGCTTTATTTCTTGAGGTTCTGGATCACACGAAGCACCTCGGCAACGCTCCATGCCTGAGCGGCGGCTCCTCGGGGGGTATGAGGAGGTTCGGCATCGAAGATCTCTGAGATCTGGCCGACCATCGCCTCGCTGAGATGCTGTTTATACCCGGAAAGCATCTCTTCGATCCGCTTTTCGGTCCGTTGACCGTTGGAATTTACTCGCTTGTAAGCGTCCACAAACGGCCCGATCAGCCAGCCCCAGACCGTACCCTGGTGATAGGCGGCATCGCGATCGAAGGGCGAGCCGATATAATGAGGAACATACGATGGATCCTTTGGGGACAAGGAACGGAGGCCAAACGGGGTCAGAAGTTCGGCCTCTGCTTTCGCGACCACCTTTCGAGCGCGTTCTAGATCTAGCATTGTGTGGGGAAGACTGACGGCGAAGATCTGGTTTGGGCGGATCGCTTCGTCCTTTTTACCACCATCGACCACGTCGTAAAGACATTCGTCAGCTTCGTTCCAAAACTGTCCGTTAAAACTATCGCTTGCAATCGCGGCCATGTCCGCGTACCGATGTTTGCCTTCTTCGTCTTCGAATTTTGATGCAAACCCGGCCATGATCCGCAGGGCGTTGTACCATAGCGCCTGTATCTCGACCGCCTTTCCCATCCGCGGCGTCACGACCCAATCGCCGATCTTTGCATCCATCCATGTAAGTTGAACGCCCGGCTCGCCAGCATACAAAAGGCCGTCGGAATCGACATGAATTCCATAGCGCGTGCCTCGCACGTGCCAATCGACCACGTCCGAAAGCTTCTCGTAAAGCATCTCCTTTACGAATCGATCGCCGGTGTGATCGGCATAAGCCCGGATCGCCTCAAAGAACCACAATGTCGCATCTACGGTATTGTATTCGGGTTCGTCACCCTCGTCCGGGAATCGATTTGGGAGCATTCCCTCCGAAAGGTAGCCCGCAAATTCTGACAATATACTTTTTGCGATCTCCGGACGGCCGGTGGCTAGGGTAAGTCCGTTCAGAGCGATCATCGTATCGCGGCCCCAATCGGAGAACCAGTGATAGCCCGCGATCACGGTCTTCCCCGCTCCGCGAGACACGATAAATTGGTCAGCTGCCAAGGCAAGCTGCGAGAAGAGGTCGTTCGCTGCGCCGGCCCTCGCGACTATCATGGCACGCCGTTTCATTTCATTCCGTCGAAATTCTTCAGCCTTAACGTGATCTCGCCCGATAGTCGAAGCTATAATGATCGCCGGCTTAGATAGATCAAAGCTCAGGACGCACGGTTGAAACAGATCTTCGCGATGATCGAAACCGCGTTCTATCTCAATCGAATACTCGAAATTGCGATACCAACTGCCCGTGGATGCGATCCGCTCAGAATTTGACGAAACAAATAGAGGCGGCATCGTTGAAACTGGCTCGAAACGTATGCTTCCCTCCTCCATTGTGTAGGCGGGGTCAAAATTAGTGTCGTCGGTCCGTAGATGATGATGATCGCGAAAAGCAAGCAGAGGGCGAAGTTCGAGATCGAGGCTGTCCACGTTCTCCGGTTTGTTATTGACTGCCCATGTGATCACAACCGTGTTCTCGCCGTGGACCATAAACAGCGTTTTTTCCATCTCGACACCGGCGACCAGATAATTCCAGATCGGAAACGGATCCAGGCGAAACCCTGTCAGAAACTCATATCCGCGTGGAAAAATAACCCCCGGATAACGATTGCACGAAAGATCGTACCTCTCACCGTCAATGATCAGCGTCTCCTCAAACTTCGACAGTAAGACGGCCCGGCCAAGCGGCGGTTTGTCCGCGGCCACAAGATGGCCATGATAACGGCGGGTATGCATACCCGCAATCGTTCCCGAAGCGTATCCGCCGATGCCGTTGGTTTCCAGCCATTCGCGTGAAGCGGCGGATTGAAGATCGGTAAGAATTTCCTGGTTGAGTTGGATCATTTGTCAGATGTAACACGCATAGGCCTACTCTCCGCTCTGATGCAGCAGTTTTGCAACTAAGCCCGTCCATCCCGTCTGATGGCTTGCCCCGACGCCTGAACCGTTATCGCCATGGAAATACTCATAAAACAGGACGTGATCGCGAAAATGCGGATCACTCTGAAATTTGTCAATTTCACCGAAAACGGGCCGTTTGCCCTGGCTGTCCTTCAGGAAAATGTGTGACAGCCGTCGGGAAAGCTCCTGCGAAACCTCCCACAGGTTCATCATCGTGCCTGAGCCGGTCGGACACTCGACCTTCAGATCATCACCATAATAGTGGTGAAACTTCTGCAGCGATTCGATCAGCAGGTAATTGACCGGGAACCAGATAGGCCCTCGCCAATTCGAATTACCGCCAAATAGCCCGCTCGACGATTCCCCCGGCTCATAATCGACGCGGTGCTCACGTCCGTTAACCTCGAGAATATAAGGGCATTCTCTGTGAAACTGCGAAAGGGCGCGGATGCCATAAGGAGATAGAAACTCGGTCTCATCGAGCATTATATTGAGCACCCGTTCAAGCCGGTTGCGATTTGCAATGGCCAGCAGGCGGCGTTCTCCTGATCCAGGGGTCCGCGCGCAGTTGATATCACGGGTAAGATCGGGCCGATTGTCGATAAACCACTGCATCCTGCGTTTGAATCCCGGCAGCTTATCGAGCAGTTCCGATTCGATCGTCGCCACAGCAAAAAGCGGTATCAGGCCGACCATTGACCTCACCTTCAGCGGCATATTGTAATTGGTCTCATGCAGGTGCAAAACGTCGTAATAAAAACCGTCATCCTCGTTCCAGATCGACAGAGATTCATCCCCGAGATGATTCATCGCGTTTGAGATGTATAAGAAATGCTCCCAGAATTTGCTTGCCACATCCTCGTAAGTATCGTCCTCGGTCGACAGCTCAAGGGCGATCGCGAGCATATTCAAGCAGTACATCGCCATCCAGCTCGTGCCGTCCGACTGCACAAGCCGGCCTCCGGTCGGCAGAGGCTGGGAACGGTCGAAAACGCCGATGTTGTCGAGGCCGAGAAACCCGCCCTCAAAAACATTCTTGCCCTCAGCGTCCTTTCGGTTGACCCACCACGTAAAGTTGAGAAGCAGTTTTTGAAAGACGCGTGAAAGAAACGCACGGTCGCCTTTGCCTGTCTGTTTCTTGTCGATCTGATAAACGCGGAAAGCTCCCCAGGCATGAACCGGCGGATTGACATCTCCGTAAGCCCATTCGTATGCGGGTATCTGCCCGTTCGGGTGCATATACCATTCGCGAAGCATCAGAATAAGCTGCTCCTTTGCAAACTCGGCGTCTATTATCGCGAGTGGAATGCAGTGAAATGCAAGGTCCCATGCGGCGTACCACGGATATTCCCATTTATCGGGCATCGAGATGATGTCTGAGTTATAGAGATGGTGCCAGTGGTTGTTGCGGCCGTTTCGCCGAGCATCGGGAGGCGGTGGCATCGCGGGATCACCCTCGATCCAATCCTTTACGACGTAATGATAATACTGCTTTGACCACAGCATCCCGCCAAGAGCCTGCCGCTGAACACTCTTTGCATCGTCGGAAAGGTCATCGTGAATAATGCCCGCGTAAAACTCATCGGCCTCGACGATACGCTGAGCAAAGATCTCATCAAAATCATCGAATGCCGCGTCTCCCAAACTCTGCCTCTTTGCGTCTTTGCGGGAAAACCTCCTATCCGACAATCGAAACCGCAAAGTCACCTCAGATCCCGCCGCAACTTTAAGTTTGTAATTGGCAGCCGCCTTTGTTCCCCTAAGTTCGGGGTTGACCGCCTCTGTCCGGCCGTTAACGATGTAGTCGTTGATACCGTCCTTAACAAACGGCGTGCGATTTGGGGCGCCGTAAAGACGCTCGTTATTTGTCTCGTTCTCAGTGAAAAGCAGCTCCGCATCGCCCTCTGCGTAAAGCCATCGCTTTCCATATCGCGGACATTCGATCTCAATTACGCCCGGCGATATGCCAAGCATTGAGCATTCCGGATCGAGCCCTTCCCACGTCCACCTATTGCGAAACCAAACGGTTGGCAGCAGATTGATCGCTGCTTCCTGCGGCCCGCGATTTGCCACCGTGATTCGGATCAAAATGTCATCAACATCAGCCTTTGCGTATTCGACAAAAACATCAAAATACCGGTCATCGTCAAAAATGCCCGTTTCGATCAGCTCAAATTCGCTGTCGGCCCTAGTCCGTTTGCGGTTCTCATCGATCAACTGCCTATACGGAAACTCCGACTGAGGATACTTGTAAAGCATCTTCATATAGGAGTGTGTCGGCGTCGAATCGAGGTAGTAATAAAGCTCTTTCACGTCTTCACCGTGATTGCCCTCATTGCCCGTAAGGCCGAAAAGCCGCTCCTTCAGTATCGGGTCCTTCCCGTTCCAGAGCGCGAGCGAAAAGCAGATCTGCTGATGCCGATCGCTGATACCGGCGATGCCGTCTTCGTTCCATCGATAGGCGCGCGCACGGGCGTGATCGTGGGGAAAATCTTCCCAAGCCGAACCGTGCGGTGAATAATCTTCCCGCACCGTCCCCCACGCACGCTCACTAAGATAAGGGCCCCACCGTTTCCAATGGCTCTCCCTCAACTTAGACTCGGCAAGGCGTTTCTTCTCGATCCTTATATATTAATCGAACGAACGCTCACGTGAAAACACCCAGTACGTGCCCTACCTCGACGCGACTTATATAGTCGAACAGAGGGAACACCTAGCCGTGCTATCTCAAACCGAAAAGTGTGACGACTGACCGCACGCCTCTCCTTGCGGTGTAGGCCTCGTACCAGATATCGACTTTATTGATATGACGGTCCGAACCCGTGAGGTCGAGAGCGCGCGATTCGCCGCCGGCCCGGATCACCGATCTTAGCGCGAACTCCTGCTCCTCGCCATTGCTAAAGGTGACGCGAACCCGGTAAAACTTCACCTGCCGCTTGCCGACCGCGATCTTCAGCCCCCGCCACAGGCCGCGTTCATTACCGATGTGCCACGTGTCCTGCTCGCTGCGGTCCTTGACCTCCTTCGACCCAAAATTCTCCCACTTCTGCGCCGACACCGCCGCCGCACCCGCCGCGAACACAAATATAAGTGATGACAAGGCGATAAATCGTTTCAACATATCTGCTCCTTTTTGACGTTTGGTTTCGAACTGACTGCTTCGTCTGGAATTGTGCGCAAAAATGTCCCCGTTGTAAAGCGCCGCCGTGTGCTCTGTATTGAGCAATCCAGCAATATCGGCCGGTTCAGCTAGGCTTCAATAAAGAGGAGAAATAATGGCAACTGGTAAAGCAACAGCACGGAAGCTAAAGATCAGAAATGCTCCAGGCCCAGGAATCCGCTTCCGAAACAAAGACAATCGCTGCCCGGACTCGAGTGCCGCGTCACACGAATCCAGCGGAATAGGGTTCTAGAGCTCTACCTGCGGAAGATAGACAGTCATTTGATCTGCGATCTCAGTTAATCGGTTTTGGAAAGTTTGCAGGTCGTGGACGTCTGCTCTCTTTGGATCTTCGCGCGTTCTGTCGAATTTTTCGCAGACAGTCCTAGACTCCTCTAGAAGAGTATAGAAATTGAGATCGACCCTATCGTTTACGTATGTACGCATCTTGTTCTCCTTAATTTTTCAGGGAACTTGCCGGATAACCAATGAGCTACGGGTTGTGACTCAGCAGCTATGAAGCAATTATTTTGCGGTCAACAATACTGTTACAGGCAAATCGCAAACTCGATACAAATATCGTGAGATCTACACGATATACTACGGGGTTAGCCTACGCTGTGCGATACCTCACATTGAGCATATATTCATGGTTTGTGCGGAACCATCGAAAGTTTCCTTTATGATTCCTTCCATACATTCCTTCTGCTCAGATAAGAATAACCTTAGAGAATGCCGTTTACGGTTCTAAAAGTGTCGAAGGTTGAATCCCAGGTAGAGGTTTCGGGGGAGTTTCCAAACGAGGAAGAGGCGAAAGATTTCGCGGGGGATATGCAGAGAAACGATCTTAGTAATGCCTATG
>JBGTBC010000171.1:0-8449 GCA_041749555.1 Pyrinomonadaceae bacterium
GTCGATCGGCCTGGATATTGTTCCCGGCGAACATCCCATCGTGCCGGTGATGTTTGGCGACGCAGTGCTTGCAACAAAGATGGCGGAGGCGATGTTAAAACGCGGAGTTTATGTCATCGCGTTTTCCTTCCCGGTCGTGCCAAAAGGGAAGGCACGTATTCGAACACAAGTTTCGGCGGCACATTCAAGAGAAGATCTGGATTTTGCGGTGGAGAAATTTGCGGAAGCCAAAGCGGAGCTAGGACTTTGATCTCTGTGTGTGATTAGATTATGACACGGGATTTCAATGCAGTTATTACGAAAGAGGATGGTTGGTATATTGCTCAATGTCTCGAGGTGGATGTGGCCTCGCAGGGCAAGAGTGAGAACGAAGCAATGAGTAATCTATTCGACGCTCTTTCTCTACATTTCGCTCCTCCGGTCGCTACGGTATTGCCCAGCGTCAGGCAATTCGCTTTGGACATTGCCGCGTGAAGCCGATCAAATATGCCGAACTCAGAAAGAGGCTTTTAAAGCCAGGATTTTATGAGGCCGCATAGACGGGCAGTCATGTGAAATTCGCAAAAATGGTGTCGGATGGAGTGATCACGACGGTCGTGCCCAAACATAGGGAAGTTTCGAGTGGCACGCTAAGAAGTATCCTAAGACAGGCAAATCTTACCGAATCAGAGTTTAACAATCTATAAGAATGCGAGACCAAAAGGGCTTTCGGAAAATAACCGAAAGCCCTTTTGATAAAAAGCATACTGCAATACTTATGCAGCAGCAGGCTGCTGTTTATTGCTGATCGCATCTTTCGCCTGTCCAACAACTGCAGCAAAGGCTTCCGGCTGTTTGACGGCGAGGTCGGCAAGGACCTTGCGGTCGAGTTCGATCTCGGCGAGATTTAGGCCGTGGATGAACTGCGAATATTTAATATCATTCAGGCGGCAGGCCGCGTTGATACGGACGATCCACAGTTTGCGAAAATCACGCTTTTTCAGCTTTCTTCCGGTGTAGGCAAAATTCAGAGCGCGTTCGACCGATTCTTTGGCCGAGCGATACAATTTTGACTTCGTTCCACGATAACCTTTGGCTAAGGCTAATATTTTTTTACGTTTCTCTAGACGTTTATTACCACGTTTTGCTCTTGGCATTTTTCACTCCTTCTCTCGTTTTGAGCACCGGCTTAAACCGGCCCTCTTCCCAGCTGAGGCCGCCTGAAGGCGGGACTCAAAACTATTAATCTCGGCCGTAAGGCAGCATCTTCTCGACGCGTTTCTGGTCGCCTTCGGATACTAAAGCGTCGATATCCAGATTTCGTTTACGCTTTGATGTTTTTTTGGTCAAAATATGGCGGGCGTGTGAATGACCGCGTTTGAATTTGCCCGATGCTGTCGAGCGAAAACGCTTTGCCGCGCCTTTATGTGTTTTTAATTTTGGCATTTCTTCTCCTATGAAAAATCTTCTGTCTTAAAAGATCTCGTCGTCGTCTTTCGCCGGCTCAGCCTTTGCTTTCGGTGCGGCCTTTTTAACTGCCTTCTTTTCAGGTTCGGCAGTCGCCTCTTTTACAACCTTCTTATCTGCTGCCGGTTCCGACGGTTTTTTCTCGGCTACCTTTGCCTTCTTCGGCACAAAAATGGTGAACATTTGATAGCCTTCCATTTTCGGATGCACCTCGACGTCAGCGAGGTCAGCCAGGTCCGCCGTAAGTCTTTTTAGGATCTTTCCGCCTAACTCACGGTGAGTCATCTCACGGCCGCGGAATGCGATAGTCGCCCTGACCTTGTCTCCGCCGCCAAGCCAGCCGCGGGCCCGCTCCATCCTATATTCAAAATCGTGATCGTCGGTGCCTGGCCTGAACTTGATCTCTTTGACCTCGACGGTGACCTGTTTCTTCTTGGCATCGTGAGCTTTTTTCTTTTGCTCGTAAAGAAACTTGCCGTAATCGATGATCTTACAAACCGGCGGCTTGCCGTTTGGCGAGATCTCGACGAGATCAAACCCGCGTCTTCTCGCTTCCTGGATCGCGTCCCGCGTATCCATCACGCCCAATGTCTCGCCGTCGTCTGTTACTACCCTTACTGAGGGGACGCGAATTCTCTCGTTTGTGCGGTGAAGCGGCTCACGAAAGCGCGGCTTAAATCTATTTCCACCAAATCTTCTTGCGATATAGGCCTCCTAAAAAGTTTGACGATCTTAGAGACTACGCTGTATTTTTTGCTGCGTGATCATCTCTTTGAACTCTGCAAGAGACATCGTTCCGATATCTCCCTGTTTCCGCTCGCGAACGGCTACCATCCCGTCCTCGACTTCCTTATCACCCAAAATGAGCATATAAGGCACCTTTTGCAACTGGGCGTCGCGTATTTTAGCGCCAATTTTATCAGATTTCGTATTCGATTCCACACGAAATCCAGCATTACGCAGCTCGGCCGCGATATTCTCGGCGTATTCGTTAACGCGATCGGTGATCGGCAGCACCGTAACTTGCACCGGAGCGAGCCATAGCGGAAAGGCCCCGGCATAATGCTCGATGAGAACGCCGAAGAATCGTTCGATGGATCCGAACAGGGCCCGATGGATCATAAATGGGCGATGCTTCAGATTGTCCTCGCCCGTATATTCGAGCTCAAAGCGCTCGGGCAAATTGAAATCAAGCTGGATCGTCCCAAGCTGCCACACCCGGCCGATCGCATCCTCGATCTTAATGTCGATCTTCGGGCCATAGAAAGCGGCTTCACCCTCGATGCGCTCGTAGGAAATATTTCTTTCCTTTAGGGCACTTGCAAGCTGCTCTTCGGCACTGATCCAGTCCTCATCTGCTCCAAGATATCCTTTATTTTCGGCGGAGCCGCGCACCGATAGCTCAAATTTGACCTTGTCGAAACCGTACGTCTCAAATACCTTGATCGCAAAATCAAGACAGTCGGCAACCTCCGTTTGGACCTGATCGGGCCTCACAAATAGATGAGCGTCGTCGACCGAAAACCCGCGAACGCGCATCAATCCGTGCAATGTCCCTGATAATTCCGCCCGATAGACCGTTCCCATTTCCGAATATCGCTGCGGCAGATCGCGATAGGAACGAGGGCTCGACTTGTAAATACCTATATGAAACGGACAGTTCATCGGTTTTAGCCGATATTCCTCATCCTCAATGCTCGTCGGGGCATACATCGAGTCGGAGTAATTTCCTTCGTGCCCGCTCTTTACCCATAGTTCACGTTTAGCAATATGCGGCGTAAATACAAAGCTATATCCGCGGCGTTCAAGTTCATCTTTGAGGAGCCTCTCCATCTCCATCCTGATGATGCCGCCTTTCGGATGCCAAAGAATAAGTCCCTGGCCGTAATCATCGTCGATGGAAAAAAGATCGAGCTGTTTACCCAACTTCCGATGGTCTCGTTTCTCGGCCTCTTCACGTTGCTTTAGCCAACCGTCGAGCTCCTCTTGCGAAGCAAACGCAGTTCCATAAATTCGCTGCATTTGCTCACGCTCAGCGTCACCTTTCCAATAAGCACCCGACAAAGCGAGTAGCTTGAAGGCCTTTAGTTTACCCGTGTGCTGGACATGCGGGCCGAGGCAAAAATCTATGAATGACGAACCGTCGATGTAATAAACGCTTGCCGAGCTCTCGACTTTCTCATCTATTAACTCGCATTTTAGCGGTTCCTCACGATCTTTGAATAAGCTGAGGATCGCGGCTTTATCAACTGTATCGCGACGATAGCGAAGGTCTCGCTTTGCCATCTCTCGCATCTTTTTCTCGATGACAGGCAGGTCAGACTCGGTCAGAGTTTGCGGAGCGATGATATCGTAATAGAAACCATATCGCGGATCTTCCATTAAAGCCGGTCCGACGCCGAGTTTGGTTCCCGGATACAATTCGAGCAGAGCAGCGGCGAGCAAATGAGCCGTCGAATGACGCAGAACCTCGAGGCCGTCGCGGGTGTCGACCGTGATCGGTTCGATCGAGAGAACTTCGTCAGTCTGGACGAGTTCGGCATTCAAATCGACTTCTTCACCGTTAACCTTAGCGGCAAGCGATTTTTTCAGTACATCGCGGTCGAAGGCCTTGATCGCGTCCATAACGGTCGCGGGCGAAGGGATCGACTTTTCATGGTCCCCAAATTTTATGTTCAGTTCGCTCATAAAAGTGTAAATAGCAAATGGTAAATCGTATAGAGAGGCTCTCTACTAACGATCCAATTCTCAGATAAACACGGTGCTCAGAAAGAGACTTTCCGCCACTCTCATCTATTGACTATTTACGGTTCACGATTTACTCGTGTCACTACTACTAAACTAGATCAGATCCGATAAGAGCGACTTTGCCTTGCAGTCTCCGAAGAAACTGCGAATGTCCCGCCATTAGAGGCGGGTCGTAGTAGTTGTCAAACTAGCAAAGTTCTTCGAAAGCATCTTACCGAAAATTGGAATGGTGGTGCGGTGCACCACCAACGTCAAATCCAAACATTTAATATTACAAAATCAAACTTTTCATTGCAACTCCATTTGGCGGTCTTTGCAGCGATAGAGATACCGTTGAGGTGTCGATCTGTAAACTCGGATCAGGCAGGCAGGGAGATCGTAAATTTTGTACCGACGCCTAGCTCCGATTCAACGGTAACCTCGCCGCCGTGAAGCCTGGCCAGATGTTTTACGATTGCGAGCCCGAGCCCCGTTCCCCCGACATCGCGCGAACGTGCTCTGTCGACACGGTAAAATCTCTCAAAGATACGGTGGATCTGTTCAGGAACGATCCCCTCACCTGTATCGGAGACAAAAATATGGTGTGTATCCGGAAGTCGATCGTAAGATATATTCACTGATCCCCCGCTTCGATTGAATCGGATCGCATTATCAACCAGATTGGTGAGCATTTGTTCTAATCGCTTCTTGTCTGCACGTACGACGGCCGAGGGCTCTATATCGTTGGATAACGTTATTTCTCTGGAGGCGGCCATAGAGGACAAACTTGTAAGGATCTCGTCCACCACATCTGCAAGCCGTATTTCCTTTCGCCGCAGTTCGATATTGCCCGATTCGATCTGAGACAGCTCAAGGATATCTGCTATCAAGTCTCGCATCCGTTCGCCGTTTCTTCGGATCACGCCGAGAAAATGTCGATTGTTCTCGGCGTCTTCGAGGGCACCTTCTTCGAGCGTTTCTACGAAAGCCAGAATAGAGGTAAGCGGCGTTCGGAGTTCGTGGGATATATTAGATAAAAATTCCTGACGGATCGTTTCAAGACGGTGGATCTGCGTCACGTCATAAAAGAAACCTATTGCATTCGTTTGGCCATCTAGATCGAGCGGGCCGACGTGTACATCATACCGCCGCGTTCCGTTGCCGATGTATTTCAGGTGTATATCTGAAGTTTTGTTTTCCGTGCAGGCCGACAAAAAGGCCTTTGCAACTTCGGCATTGCCAGTAAGGGCTTCGATCTGCTGCCCTTCAAGAGTAGAGTGGCCTTTAGAAAACGATCGGTAGGCTGCGGAATTAGCCGCAAAAACGCTTAGATCGCTTCCGCTGACAAGTACTCCTTCGCGGGTTGAATCAAGGATCTTTTTCAGCACTTCTCGCGATTCCATTAATATTATTTGTGCTTAGGCCTGGAATCCGACAAACCTGTATCCGACACCGACAACAGTTTCTATGCAAGTTCCACAGTCGCCAAGCTTTTGTCTTAATCGTCTTATGTGAACGTCGAGCGTGCGGGTATCGCCAAAGTAGCTGTAGCCCCACACGTCGTCCAAGAGATTTTGTCGAGTCGCAACGCGTCCAGTGTTCTTTATTAAGGCATTGAGAAGTGCGAATTCTTTTCGGGTAAGTTTTACTGGTGTTTTTTCACACTCGACACGCATATCGGCAAAGTCTACGGATAGCCGACCATCATTATATGCTCCAATTTCCGTTGAATCACCGTCGGAACGCCTTAGGACGGCCCGTATTCGAGCCATTAGCTCCTTGAAGGAAAATGGCTTGACAACGTAGTCATCGGCCCCGATCTCCAGGCCTGCGACCTTATCCCTTTCAGCGGCTTTTGCCGTCAACATCACGATTGGGATCTTTTCTGTTGAAGGATCACGCCGCAATTTTCGGCAAAGCTCCATCCCGTTCATTCCTGGCAGCATGAGATCAAGAATGATCAATGCCGGCGATACTTTCTTGTCCATCGCCAGCCGAAGTCCTTTTTCACCTGATTCGGCCACTATCGTTCGAAAACCTTCACGCTTAAAATTGTATTCCAAGCTTTCCGCGATATCCGCATCGTCCTCGATGATGAGTATTCGTTGCTGCATTTGTATCTCCCCAATTGTATGACAGTTTCAAGAGTATCCCTATGGATCGGTGTTCTACGAGCTACTGCTTTTGCCTATTGTCAAGATCGCCGTCTTTTCCATTTGTCGACTCTATGGAACGGTCTCATTTCGTTCCCGCAAGAGTCTTAATATGAGACCGAAATTGAATCCGGCTTTGGCACAGCACACGTTTTAAAACCTGAATTGTGCTGGGCTTCAAAATCGCTGATGTTCCGTTAGCAGATGAAACGTTCAGAACAGTTTGATTTGTAACTCTGTTAAGAAATCTGAACGCTCGTCCGGTTCCTGTCGCCCGGGCGATTGAGCCGGAATCCAGCGAGCCGTTAAGTGAGCCTTTTTCCACGTATGCCTGATCGAACCTCTCGTATATATGGTCTGGCGATGTCATTCGGCAGCTGGAAAATCATGACTTGAAACACGAGTTGCAAAGGGTATGATGATGTTCCAGTGTTACAGCACAATGACGGAACTATTAAATAACTGTTAACACTCAGACTTGGTTTCAACTTGAAATGACAAGTGTAGTTGTCTCAAATATTCGGTTCACAACTACAAAAGAATCGCTTATTGTAGCGGCCATGATTTTTGTTCGCTCAGGTTCAAAAAATTCCGGATTTTATTTCCCGTCCCAAAAACGAATAGCTCAGTCGGTTGGTTTCCTGTCAGTTTTCCCTTCCTTTTCCAGTTCGCGGCAATCAAATTGAGATTTAGCACAAACTTAATTTTGACGTAACACGGCGTTAATATCGGTAGGCCAGACTTGCTCCTTACAGCGAAAGAATAGTCTGACTTGATTGATCATTAACATTATCTTGATGATCGACGATCGGTTGGAACCAATTGTAGCCATTGAGTGCGAACAGCCGAAGACTAGCTACCAGATGTATCTGAAATCTCGATAAAAGAGGCTCGAAATTAGAAGAATTGATTGGAGGAAAAAATGAAAAACTTTGGAAAATTGTTTGTCTGCATCGCCGTGATAGTGTCGATGCAGTCTTTTGTATGGGCTCAAATTGGCTATTCGATCACGGACAACAACCGCGACGCTACCAACCTGCAGCAGCAGTATTATCAATTTGATCTTTCGACCGGCCAGGGCACCCTGATCGGCGATTTGACGATAAACGGGCAAACCATCAGACGCGAGTATGAAGGCATGGCAGGCGTCGGCAGCGTTCTTTATGGAATCGCTGAATTCGATACAGAGCTTTGCAACACCGGTTCGGACCCGGTCACCGGCCTGGCTGCGGATGTGCGTATATTCCGGGCCAACGGAAACTATCCATTGGAGAACGGTGTAACCGGTCCGGTTGGGCCGCAGGTCGGCGAACTCTGTACACCGCCTGGTTTTACCGAGGCGGCAGCGGCGTACAATCCGATAGATGGATTCATTTACGCGATTGCGGCGGACGATACACTTCCGGCCTCTGCACCCCGCAGCAGAATTTATCGCGTCAGTCCGACTACCGGATTGTCAACCCAGATCGGTGACCCGGCCGGAATTACGCTGACAGCGGGCAGCGGAGGCGATGAAAATCCCTATTTTGACGGTTTAGCAATCTTGCCTGACGGTCGGGCCTATGGATCCGAAGCTCGCTTTTCGAATAATCCTACCCAGTCGGGCGATCCGAACGTGGCCGATAATGCGGGGCTATATCGGATCTTTCTGGCCGGGCCGAACACCGGGCGGGCTACGTTCACAAAATACCTTCTAACGGCCGATGTTAACCGCGATACCGGATTGGCTAACAACGGGTTCACAATTTATCTGTTGCTTGAGGATGGACGGGTTTATACGACTACCGCTGAGGCGGGCCTTACCACTCCCGCAGTTCCGGCCGTCTTCTCCGCGGGTAATCCCGCAGGTTCCAATGTTTTGTCGACGCCCGGCTGTCTGCGTCCGATCGCATTCCCGGGCCAATTCTGCGGCGACTTCGAGGGATTCGATATCCCGAATAACGGCAACGGTCTCCGCTAGGCTACCTGATCCGGCGGCCCGTCCGATCTATGTTTCGGGCCGCCGGAAACTATTAAATCAATGTTTAAGAAAATTAGAAATTTATTCATTATGGCGTCGTTGTGCCTTTTGGTAGCAACAACAGTCGTCTTTACACAGCAGTCAGACAATGGCGGGCTGACCG
>JBGTBC010000172.1:0-8665 GCA_041749555.1 Pyrinomonadaceae bacterium
CAATACCATTTGGCGTGATTTGTATGATTTGGCGTGAAATGGGGCATTTTGCCCCAGAGGCTCCCCTCCTTACGAAGGAGGGGTGTCGGTGCTTCACCGACGGGGTGGTTCTCTATGTCCGTATTCACACCCTATTGATCGGAGGCAAACGAGAGAACCACCCCGTCACCCGAAGCTCCATGCATCGGAGAGATTGTGCTCTTAGCCAATTAACAATTATCCAATTAACAATTGACAATGATCGGAGTTGATCTTTGCGTGGGTTTTTCTTGTTCACACCACGTTGCTCGGCGGTAGTCGAGAGAACCACCCCGTCACCCGAAGCGGGTGCCACCCCTCCTTTGTAAGGAGGGGAGCTCATTCGTCACCGGTCACCGTTCACTTGTCACTGATCTTAATCGTAATATTCAAGGCCAAGGTGCGTGATTAGTTCTTCGCCGCGGAGGTGTCTTAGGGTGTTCTTCAGCTTCATGAGCTGGATGAACAGGTCGTGTTCGGGGTAGAGGCCCGGGGCGGTTTGGGGGGCTTTGAAGTAGAACGAGAGCCATTCCTGGACGCCCTTCATTTTGGCACGCTGGGCGAGGTCCATGAAGAGGGCCAGGTCGAGCGCGAGCGGGGCCGCGAGGATCGAGTCGCGGCAGAGGAAATCGATCTTGATCTGCATCTTATAGCCGAGCCAGCCAAAAATGTCGATGTTGTCCCAGCCTTCTTTGTTATCGCCGCGGGGCGGATAGTAATTGATGCGGACCACGTGCGAAAAATCACCGTAGAGGTCAGGGTAAACCTCGGGCTGGAAGATATGTTCGAGAACGGAAAGTTTCGAAACCTCTTTTGATTTGAAATTTTCGGGGTCATCGAGCACTTCGCCGTCACGGTTGCCGAGGATGTTTGTCGAATACCAGCCGTCTAGGCCGATCATTCGTGATTTCAGGCCGGGCGCGATAATGGTCTTGATCAAGGTCTGGCCGGTCTTAAAATCTTTGCCGCAGATGGGCATTCCGGTTTTATCGGCGAGCTCGACCAGGGCCGGCACATCGACCGTCAGGTTAGGAGCACCATTCGCAAATGGCACGCCCGATTTTAACGCCGCGTAGGCATATATCATCGACGGCGAGATAAAAGGGTCGCTATCATACATCGCCTTCTCGAGGGATTCGAGCGATGCGTGGATGGCCGATTCCTCGATATAGATCTCGGTCGAGGCACACCAGACCATCACGAGCCGCGAGCAATTGTTTTCAGATTTAAAGCGGGCGATGTCGGCGATCAACTGCTCGGCAAGGTCCATCTTGTTTTTGCCGGTCTTGACGTTTTCGCCGGTGATGCGTTTGACGTAATTCTGCTCAAAAACGGCCGCCATCGGCTTGAGCGAGGAGAGCGGTTCGGAAAGCTGGTTGAGAAGGTCTTTGTCGAGAACACCGGCATTCATCGCGGCGTCATACGCGCTGTCATGAAATATGTCCCACGCGCCAAAGACGATATCGTCGAGCGACGCAAGCGGCACAAAGTCCTTGATAAGCGGCGAGCGGTTATCGGTACGCTTTCCGAGCCGGATCGTGCCCATCTGCGTGAGCGACCCGACCGGAGCCGAAATCCCACGCTTTACAGCCTCGACACCGGCAACCAAAGTCGTACTAACAGCCCCGAGTCCGACCAGCAAAACACCAAGTTTCCCTTCCGCGGGCGCAATGTCCACACCTTTTTCAACCATCATTTCCTCCGAACAAATCCAAAACTATAAGAATAGACCCCGGCGCGGTTTTAGGCAACTTGGGGTTGGTTTTTGCTCGGTAATTCGAAAGAGTTCACCCCCCGAGTATGGCTTATTACCTAGTTTATTACTTAGTTTATTTGTTATTACCTAGTTTACGCCCTACGGCGAAATTCCCTTTGCAAATTGTTCGAATGTTCTCATTATTGAGTTCGGTAAACTCGATGGTCCAACTCTTGAAAGATATTGTCGCGGCCCTCGATCTCGGTAAGCAATTCATGGTCAACCTCACCACTGTCGAGCATATTTGCAAGCAGGTCAAAGCGGTGGATGTGTGATTGGAAACGCCGCGTCGAGTATTGGACCGTTGTGCCCTGATAGATCTGGAAGGCCCAGTCGGAGGATTGGGCGAGGAGGAGTTCGCGGGCCATTTGGTTCAGCACTCGCGTGCTGAGTCCAAAGTCCAAAGTCCAAGGACCAAGGTCTTTCGGACTTTGGACATTGGACTTTGGGCTTTGGGCCGCGTTTGCATACTCCGTCATCTTTCGTTCGGCGTCGTGTTGGTACGGGTACATCCAGGAGTTTTGTTCGTTGATCCAGACTTTGTAATAGCCGGCTTCGCCCCAGCTCGAGGCGGTCGGCTTTTGGATCTGGATCGGCAGGCCCGAATCGAGAAAGTCGGATGGCGTTATCGCTTCGATCTCATTCTGGTCGAAATGGAGCTTTTTGAAAAAGAAGTCAATGAACTGCGGCCCCTCAAACCACCAGTGTCCGTAGAGCTCGGCGTCGTAGGGCGAGACGACCAAGGGCGGGTGTCCTTCGAACGTTTCTCGCAACACATGTGCCTGCTTGATCCGTTCGCCGATGAAATGCGAGGCATGTTCGGCCGCCTTTTCACGGGCGAGTGCCGGAATGTACGGCTGCTTCATTTGCTGCGGCACGCCGCGGCCGGTGATGCGGTGGTACTTTAGGCCGAGATGCCGACGCTCGCCGTCGGCGTGCAGATGGGGTTTGAGGTAATCGAGCGGCGCGTCCCAGCCGATGTCGCGATAGAATTCGCGGTAAAGATCATTGCCGGGATAGCCGACCTCAGGGCTCCAGACTTGCTGACTGGTCTCGACATCTCGCGCAAAAACCGCAGTGCCGTTCGGGCATGTCACCGGGGCATGGACGCCGTAACGCGGCCGAGGGTCGCCGTAAAGGATCGCGTGGGTGTCCGAGATAAAGTACTCGATGCCGTTTTCCTTAAGCAGGCCCTCGACGCCGGGTTCGTAGGCACACTCGGCGAGCCATATCCCGCGGGGCTGGCGGCCAAAATGCTTTTTGTAATTTGCAACAGCGATCACAACCTGTGCCCGCCGCGATTCCTCAGTCGAGATAAGCGGCATAAAGCCGTGCGTGGCCGTACAGGTAATTATCTCGATGACGCCCTCATCCTGAAGTTCACGAAATGCTTTTACTAAGTCACGTCCGTAGCGTTCGTGCCATAAATGGAGCGATGCGCTGAGGCTGTCAACGTACATTCGGGCGGCTGCCTGAAATTCAGGAGCTTCCTTCGACGTTCGTTCTAATTCTTTGAAGGCGAGATCAAGGAGATTTTCGATGTGGCGAGTGTACCTTTCCTGGAGCAGCGGGTCGGCAAGCATCTCGCAGAGGGGCGGCGAGACGTTCATCGCGAGCCGGGGCTTGATACCGGATTCGTAAAGCGATTGGAAAATGAAAATTAGCGGTAGGTAAACCTCGGTTATTGCTTCGAAAAGCCAGTCTTCCTCAAGGAATTCGGGATACTCGGGATGCCTGACAAACGGCAGATGAGCATGCAGGATAAGGCTGAAATATCCGACGGGCATATGCGCGTTTCCCGAGAATAGCCGCTTTAAAGAGAAGTCCTAAACTATCGCCGCTGAAAAGTATGCGAACTCACCGGTGCTGGATCGGGCCGAGAAGTCAGTAAAGGCCTGCGCGATCGCCGGGTCCGCGGGAAATTGACCAGGCTCGAGCCGAACACGACGGGTCCGAACTCTTCGGTCTCGAGATCCAGTTCCTCGATATCGAAATGTTCCTTAAGCGCGACGCGGGCATTCTCTTCACCCAGTTTGATCTCATTGGCCTGCAGGTATGCAAAAAGCTCGGCACTGATCTTCCAACGCAATTCTTTCAGTTTGTACCCCGCGGCCAAAGACACCATTGCGTAACGAATGTCTTCGTCGTCAACACTTTGCAGGCTCTTCCCGCTGCCGCCAGTCAGTTGATCGAGGGCCATATGCGTCGCCGATGCAGATCTCGCAGCATCGTCGCCCGCGATCGCCACATCTACGGCGTCCCGCGAAAACCCGGCTACATCCAGAACTTGTGCAAACTTATCGGCCGTCACGGTCCAGTCAGCCTCGGTCGCCCTTCGCGGGCTTGGCTTCCGTCGCGGCGTCTGTATGGAATTTGAAAACACGATCCTAAAATACGGACGATTGGGAGCGTAAAAACCTATTTCCGCCCGATACTCGCAGTCAGGCTCGACATCGAACCACCAATCTCCTTCAGGTTCCGCATCATAGATCTGTTCGGCCTCAGTACGAAGCTCGACGAGCTTCAGCACAAGCGTGTAGCTGCCTGTCTCATCGCCGAAAGCCCTTCGGAGCATCGCCCAAGGGTTCTCTCCGACCGACCAATAAAAATAAAGCCGTGTCGGCGTCTGCATTTGGAGACGAGCTCGGTTCTCGCGTTCAAGCTGGGGAAGTTCTGGTTCAGCGAGCAATTTGTCGACTCGCGACAGTGTTGAGGGCGTTTCGATCTTATTTGCGACCGACGCTTCCGTGTCAGCCTTCTTTACTTCTTTGACAGGAGAAGTGGCTGATTGTGTTTTGGCGGCCAGACTTTTTACCGAGACTTTCGTCTTCTTTACTACGGATTTTCTTGCCAGTCTGACGTCGGCATCTTTGCTTGAAACCGCTGATGCCGATTTGGAGGTTTTTTTAACCTTCTTTTCGACAGGTTTCGCAACCTCTGCCAATGGAGCGGCCTTCGTGATTTCTTTATTCTCGGTCTTCATAACGTCAAACAAATAGTATGAAGTTATTCTGACAAAGACACAAGCTTAAGCTAAGTTCAGCCGCTTGCTCCAGGTAGAGTTTTTTTGGTTTGTCCGAATAGCTAGGAAGCTTTGAGATAGGATTTTAATTTGATCTCGATCTTGCCGAATTGAGTGTCGATCTCAGCGCGAACCGGAACGTGGCGAGGGTCTTCCGTCATCCAGATCTTCATCTTGCCTTTTTGCTCGATCAGTTTGCCGGGCCCGAAAATATCCGGTTCTACAAGAAAACACCATACTTTGCCTATCTTCGTCTTCTGCCGCTGGCGGGCTACTACCGTGACCGGGACCTTGTAGATCAGCCCTGAATCGCTGACCGTGAATTCCATTTTCTTACCTAGCGCAAGCGGCATCAGGCGAACGGCATAAATTGCCGAGATCATGTCATGGACCGGGTCGCCGATCTCAGAAGCGATGCGGCGAGGAGGCCTCATCATGTCCTTGGGATCCGTCTCAACATACGCGACGCGTCTTTCCGAGTAATCAAAAACAGCTTCGCCATCTCGGACGCGATCTTTCTGGACGTCATGCTTTGTCGTTCTCATGATCCTGAACGACGAAAGGTCGACCGTCGATTCGTATTTCTGTAGAAAACTGTATCGAAATAGCCTGAGCAGCGTTCCCTTGGAAACCGCATGGGCATCGATGATCAAGTCATTCGAGCCATACGCGGCCGTTGACCTGAAGGTGAGTTCGGCAACCGAGATGTCGATAAATTTGTCTAGCTTGCCTTCGTAAACAATGGTTTCGCCATGGAAGACGCGTCCTGCCCTTTCCGGCGGAGTGGCCGCAAATGGCTGGGAATAAGCTGATAACCACAATCCCGCTAAAACGCCGGTCAGAAGTAGTGATCTAAAGAGAGAACGTCTCATGGAACTAATCGAGAAAAATTGCCTTAGCGGCGAGTACGCCGATTGCGGCCGCTACGCCGATTGCGGCCCGATATTCACGATACCGTAAGTATAACTCAGAATCGAACTTGCCGCCCGTATTCTTCCATACGGTAAAGCGGGGCATAAACAACGGTACATTGCGTTCGTACTCATCGAACTCATCACCGAATATCCGCCTCATATCTTCTATTTCGACGCGCATAACCGGAAAATAGATGCCGAGGAAAAGGACGGCAAAAATTAAAGCAAGCCACCAAACGCCGGCGGCGATCGTAAATCCCACACCCATTAGGAAACTGCCCAGATAAAGTGGATTACGAGTATAGGCGTACGGGCCGCTGACGGCGAGCGTTGACGCCTTTCGAATATGCCCGGATGCCCACGCACGGATAGCAAGGCCGACAATAGCGATCAAGCTCCCCACGGCAAGCGTCAGCACGGTCGGACGTGCAAAGACAAGAAAAATAACGGCAAACAAGAAGCCGAGCGGGACCCGAAGCCGCTGAAGGTATCGTTTATCGAATTTGATCATCTGTTTAACAGAACTCCGCTTGGTTCTAATCCCCTTCCGGCCCTATCAAGCCTAGCTTTTACCGCTTGGAATACGGTCTCGACATCGGAATCCATGCAGATCCAATTTGAACACGTTCGGCGATGACAATCGACGCGGCACGTGATGTCTGTGCGCTCGACGCAGACATCATCTGGGTTCGGGCTGCCGTTCCGCCACCATTCTGTCGGGCCGAATAGGCCCACGACGGGGGCTTTGGCGGCAACCGCGAGGTGAGTGGGGCCCGTATCGCCTCCTATATAAACCGCCGCCCGCCGGGCGATCTCGTAAAATCCTTTTAAGCTCGGGTGGGCGACGGTCAGCTTACCGGAACGGCTGGATTCGACGACCTGATGGGCGAGCTCGGATTCATTGGGCCCGGTCGCCACTATGGAAGGCAGCCGATATTCCTCCCAGATCCGGTCAGCGAGCGCACCGAATTTTTCGGGATGCCATAGCTTGGTCACCCATCCCCCCGCCGGGTTTAAGAGTGCGAACCTGCCATCAATTGACTGGTTAATAATAGTTTCGGCCTCGGCCTCATCTTTAGCCGATGTTGCGATCGGAAAATCGAAATTTGACTCGGGAACTTGGATTTCCAGAGCAAAGGCGGCAAGAGCCAGATTCTTGAGTATAACGTGGACTTTATCCTCCGCGGGCATCGCCGTATCGGAGTACAGGAACCTCGCAGCCGGTTCGCGCAATCCACTCCGGTCAAAACCGAACCGCCTTTTCGCACGCGATAATTTGGCGATCATCGCTGATTTCAAAAGTCCCTGAAAGTCGATGGCTACGTCATACGGATGCTGTCGGAGATCGCGGATCTGTTTGGTTGCGTCGAGCAGGATGTTCTCGATGATCTTACCGCCGCGAAGACTTCGGGTGTCGATCTCGATCAGGTCATCGATCATCGGATTATCGCGCAGTATTTCGGACGACCGCTGCTCGGCGACCCACGAAATGTGAGCATCGGGCAAAGCCTTCCGAATGGCCGCGAGCGTCGGGAGCGTATGGATAATATCACCGATACTGCCCAATTTTACGATAAGGATCCGCACTCGTTAATCGTAATTGAAAACAGCAGATTCTGAAACGCAGCAAGAGTAGAACTGCACGCTAAGCCGCATCCGCCGGGCTGTAAGTTCGTGTGGTCGGCCAGCCTATGCAATACCCGCCGTCGACCGTTATGCCGACAGTCGAAGAAAAAAGCATCAGCGCCTAATATCCCGCGATTTTATCGAGTCGTGATTATGGTAAAGTAATGGAAATTAAGCGCTGCACGACCGGCCGGATTATGAAGAGTTGCTCAACATGCAATCGAACTTACGATGATGACAGTTTGAATTTCTGCCTCGCTGACGGCGCGCCTTTGACCCCAATTAACAGTGAAGCGACGGTTGTCATTCCGCGGCCCGTCGAGAGGAAAAAGGGGCGTCTGCTGATATGGCTCGGGCTTGCGGTTTTAGCGATCGGAGCGGGTGTCGTAGTACTTGCCGCCTTTCTGTTGTTCAGATATTCCGGCACAAGCGATCTAGTGACCGGAAGCAGCCAGAACACCCCAAATCGTCAGACCACAACATCGTCTCCCAAGCCGAAGCCGAGTCCATCGCCCATACCTACTTCTGATACTAACGAGGAAGATGGCGTTGGCAATACTACGCCAACACCTGAAAATGAAATTTCCGAAGAGGTCACGCCGATCGGCTGGGAGACAACTGCGGTCGGATTTAAAGGTGAGCCCGGTCAAACGTATACTTTCGAATGTCCTGCCGACGGCTCAAACAACGCGATCTTTGGCAGCGATATTTATACGGATTATTCATCGATATGCACAGCCGCGGTACATATGGGGATAATTAAACTGACGGACGGCGGCATTGTGACCCTTGAATATAGGCCGGGACGCCCGATCTACGGCAGCACCGTCCGCAATGACGTCAAGTCGAATACAGCCAGCGAGTCTCTACGGAGCTTCATTATCCGTAAAAAAGGAGCTTCAAAAAACTAATCGCTCGTCCAGCTAGGTAGCCCAACTTGTGATCCAGGAGGCGAAGTTTAACCACCCGCTGGTTCCCATCACGATCAAGCGGATCGGGTACGACGCTATTAATATGATCGAACCTACAAGAAAGACGCGATCGAGCTTTCGGTTTCGCCAGGTGTCATAGATCAATAAGCCGATCAACAATACGGTGGGCACTCCGAAAAAGTATAGTGGGCCAAAAGCCTGGAGTGATTCGATCGGTATCCGGGCGATCGCCGGCGGCAGGAAATTGATCACCGTCAGAAGCATCAGGCGTTTATGATGGGCCGGCCGCTTTCGGTAATAAATCGCTGCCCCAAAAAGCCCGGCAAACATCACGAGGTCCGTCATCGGAACGATCATAAAGGAGAGCGGTGGGATGTCAGGCGGCGCTGAAGCAGAC
>JBGTBC010000173.1:0-7494 GCA_041749555.1 Pyrinomonadaceae bacterium
TGTGCGGCGGCCGCGGCACACGACTTGGCGAACATGGCCGGTCAATTCCAAAAGCATTGATCAATATTGGTGAAAAGCCGATACTTTGGCATTTAATGCAGATCTACTCTCACTACAGGATAGATGATTTTGTACTTTGCCTTGGTTTTTTGGGCGATGAGATCCGCAAGTATTTTTCGCAAACTTCAATTGCAAGCAACATCGAGTTTGTCGAAACCGGTCTCGACACAAATACGGGAGGACGCCTTAAACGGGTTCAGGGCCAACTTGCCCATGAAGAGGTGTTCTGTGTCACCTACGGCGACGGGCTGGCAGATATTGATCTGCACGACCTGATAGAATTTCATAGATCACATGGTAAAATTGCCACTGTTACAGCGGTTCATCCCTATTCGAATTTCGGCATGATGGAGATCGGAGACGATTCTGCGGTGATCAGATTCCGAGAAAAGCCGCTGCTCCGAGAGTGGATCAATGGGGGTTTTTTCGTTTTTGACCGCCGTATTTTTGAATACTTAGATGACGATTCGACGCTCGAACGCGAACCCTTCGAGGCCCTTTGTGAGCAGGGTGAGATGATGGCTTACCGGCACACGGGATTCTGGAAGTGTATGGACACATTCAAAGACAGTCTCGAATTCGAAAAGATCTGGCTTGAAGGTGCCCCCTGGAAAGTGTGGTAATTACATTATGAGATCATTCTGGAAAGGCCGAAATGCGTTTGTAACCGGTGCAACGGGCTTTGTCGGAGCGAACCTGACGAAGGAACTCGTCAAGCAAGAGGCGAACGTTGTATGTTTACGCCGAGATGAAACGCAGCCGAATTCGCTGGACCTGCTTGGTCTTCGAGAGAGAGTGACGATTGTCGACGGCTCGGTAGAGGATCTTGAGGTCATTTCGCGGGTCCTAAACGAGTATGAGATCGACGCCGTATTCCATCTGGCAGCACAGGCTCTGGTCGGAGCCGCAAACAGATCACCGCTTTCGACCTTTGAATCCAACATTCGGGGCACCTATATTCTGCTTGAAGCCTGCAGAGTCAACGAAACGGTAAAGCGAGTTGTTGTCGCGTCGAGCGACAAGGCTTATGGATCACATGCTCAACTTCCTTATACTGAAGATTACTCTCTCAACGGGCTCTTTCCATATGACGTTTCAAAAGCATGCACCGACTTACTGGCCCAATCCTTCGCTCATTCATTTGGCTTGCCGGTAGCAATAACCCGCTCGGCCAATATTTACGGGCCAGCCGACACGAATATGTCGCGGATCATCCCGGGTACAATAATATCTTTGATGAAAGGCGAGCGACCGATCATTCGATCAGACGGCACGCCGATTCGCGATTTTATCTTCACAAGCGATATTGTGGAGGGATACCTGATTCTTGCCGAAGGCATTGATCGAGCAAAAGGCGAGGGGTTTAATTTTGGATCGGGTAACCCGGTTTCCATGCTTGACCTGGTGGAAAGGATCATTAGGCTCATGGGGAAGGAAGGGCAGCTTGGACCGGACATATTGCTAACCTCTAAAATTGAAAATGAGATCGATGCCCAGTATCTTGATTCGCAAAAAGTGCGTGATCGTTTCGATTGGCAGCCGCTGGTCAGCCTTGACGACGGCCTAAAAGCGACGATCGAATGGTATGTTGCCAATTGGTCTGTCAATACAACGCCTCTAGGGCGATTCTCATCCAACGTTTAGCTTGGAATCAAGGGACGTTATTTCCTCAACCGTAATGATCAAGATCCTAATTAGTTCTGTTGTTGTTTGTCTTTGCCTGTCAGTTGGCATTTTGGCTCAAAAAGGGGTCGATAACCAAACGAAGACGATCAAAGATGAAAGTAATAAAGTCACAAGCAGAACCAGTGATGCCACCCGCGAATTCAATTGGGGCAAAGGCAAAACCATAGTTCGTGATCGACTACCGAATCCATACAGGCTCAATTCGCGGCGCGACATTTTGGTGGCAACGATCATCGAGACACTCAAGGAAAAACGCATTGTCGTGGATGAAGCATCGTCACGGCTTCAAGACGGGATCGTTATAACACAGCCTTTTATCTTCGCGAGGGGTTCGGTGATCACGCAAAACGAACTGAATCGTTACGCTGTCCTCCAATCAGGAGACTCAACGTGGACCAGGGCCCAATACACATTGACAATAGAGGTCCAATCAATTGACGGCATCCAAAATAACGTATCGGTAAATGCAAAGGTCGAGGGCCGTGCCGGAGCCGGGCTGATTGCTGAATGGGTGACGGTACCCAGTTCGGGGGTTGCCGAGGATGAATTTCTGTCAAAACTGATCGAAGCAGTTACGGGTGTTTCTCCTGAACCCAGACAAGTTTCGCCATAAATGACAGGTGTTTATGTTTTCTCCTTTTACTAGATCGATATTAGTATTCGCCTTCTTATTGATCGGGGCTTTTCATTGTTTTGCGCAATCCTCCGCAGATAATCAGTCGTCTGTCATTAGCAAGCCCGGAGAATCAGAAAGAGATGATCGTCCCCGCACGATACAAGATACGATTCAGAAGATGCGGATAGACAAGGAAAAGAAAGACTTTCAGCGAATGATCGATCGTGGTGAAGAGGTTGTTAAAATCGCGACCGAGCTAGAACAATCTTTGGAATTAAAGGGTCAACTAACCGGGCAGGAAATCGCTAAGCTTGCCTCCGTTGAAAGGCTTGCGAAACAGATAAGGAATGACCTCGGGGGCAGAGATGATGACGGTAAGGACGAAGTTCCGTCCCAGGATTCCGGCTTCAGTGTTGTCGAAGCGATCAAGTCTCTCCGATCCTCGACCGAACATCTTTACGATGAGCTGAAAAAGACAACGCGATTCACCATTTCGGCGACTGCCATTCAAAGCTCAAATGCTGTTCTCCGAATGGCCCGATTTATGAGGATCGCCAGATAGTTTTATGGTATGAAATTTAGCCTTTCCCTTTCCTGCCTCCTGCTGTTCCTTTTGCTTCCATTTACTCTTCTATACGCCCAAACTGAGGAAGATGAAGTCATCTCCGTTGACTCATCCATCGTAGTTTTGAATGCAACAGTTTCTGACCCGTCCGGTAAAGCTGTAAACGGCCTTGTAGCTAAGCAATTTCGCGTTTTCGAAGACGGTGTCGAGCAGACGATCCGCGTATTCGAGGCCGAGGAAACTCCATTTGCGGCCGTCATCCTTCTCGATACATCGGGCAGCATGGAGAGCCGCGTTTCTCTCGCCCGTTCGGCCGCGATCCATTTTCTTTATGGGCTCAGAGCAGACGATCACGTGGCGATCTACAATTTCGATTCCAAGGTTGTGATGGTGCAGGATTTTTCGAATAGCCGGGATATCCGTGATCGAATTTTCGATCTAACGGCTCGTGGAATGACGGTATTGAATGACGCTGTTTACAAGGCGGCCGAACTGTTGAATGAGCGCGCGGAGAAGCGAAAGGCTATTATCGTGCTGTCAGACGGAGCCGACACGATGAGCGGCAAGAGTGCCGACAAAGCCCTTCAAACTGCTCTGCTCTCCGGCGTGACGATCTACACCGTCGACATGTCAGACTTTAACGCAGGCGGGCGAAGCCGGATGCAGAATCAGGGGGTCCTGAAGAACTTCGCCGAAAAATCAGGCGGTCGATTTATATCGACACCGGGTGGAATTGCGATGAGGGACGCTTTTAAGGAGATCGTCGAAGAACTCGGAATGCAATATACCGTCGCATACCAGCCAACAAACACAAAAAAAGACGGGAAATGGCGGGCAATAGAACTTCGCGTTTCCCGTCCCAACCTAAATATTCGCACTCGAAAAGGCTACAAAGCTCCTAAGGCCAGGTAACACTAGTCTCCGTCGGAGAGCACAAAGGTAACGATCATCGTTACACTGAATTTCGAAACACCGCCATTCTCGACATCGACTTTCTGCTCTTTTATTCAGGCACCTCTAATATTCTCTATCGTTTTGGATGCCCTTTCTATCCCTTTTTTGATCGCGTCTTCAAATCCGACCGTCGACGTCGAGGTTATCTCGATATTTTTTCCTACAGACATTGTCTTATCTCCCTCTAACGTGAATTTGACCTCAGGCCGGACTCGTGTCGAAACTTTTTTCAAAGCCTAGCCTCTTTCGGTCCTGTTCTTTAGTTTATCTTTATGGCGGGCTAAGGCAAGTTCGATCAATTCGTCGATCACATCCTTAAACGCCTTTCCGGTACCCTCCCACATCTTGGGAAAGCCCGAAGCATCAGTTAACCCGGGCATTGTATTGATCTCGTTTACCAGCAATGCCCCATTATCGTTGCGCAAAAAGAAATCTACGCGAGCGAGTCCTGACCCGTCAATTGCTTTGAAAGCCGTGACGGCCATATGCCGTATCTTTGCTGTAAGTTCGTCGGAAACCGGCGCCGGGACTACAAACTCATTGTTGCCGGTACCTGAATATTTTTCGGTATAATCGAGAAATTTCTTGGATTCGTCCCGAATAATGTACTCGCCGGGCAAGCTTGCGACAGGTTGGTCGTTACCTATCACGGCACATTCGATCTCACGCATCTCAAGACTTTCCTCAACGATGATCTTGCGGTCGTACTCCGAAGCGATACGGATCGCATTCTCTAGGGTCGACGCGTCGACAGCTTTTGAAACGCCAACGGAAGATCCAAGATTGGCCGGCTTAACAAAGCAAGGAAATCCGAGTTTGGCCTCGATCTGCGACACGACTGTCGAGCCAGACCGGGCCCATTCGTCACGAAGAAACCACACGTACTTGCAGATCGGCAGGCCCGCGTCGCGGAAAAGGATCTTCATAAAGGCCTTGTCCATCCCGCAAGACGAAGCCAGCACACCGCACCCGACATACGGTATCCCCGCCATTTCCAAAAGACCCTGGATCGTACCGTCCTCACCATACGTTCCGTGAAGTACCGGGAAAACAACGTCAAGCGGGATCGTTGACTCGGTATTGGTATTACTTCCCCCAAGCGCCAATAAACCTTTTACCGACGCATCGCCGGAAAGCGCAACGAGGGATCCCGAAGGCTCACCCTGGCTGTCATGAAATACTTTCTGCGTGTGATCAGGAAACTGCCTGACCGACTCGGCCGGCGAGAGCCACCGCCCGTCATTCATAATGGCGATCGGCACGACATCGTATTTTTCGCTGTCGATGTTCTCAATAACGGTCCTGGCCGAACGGATCGAGATCTCATGTTCACCCGACCTTCCGCCGAATATAACTCCAACACATCTTTTCATTTACTGTCACTCATCCTTTGGAAAGATTCTATTTTTCTCACTTACGGTTTGAGTGAAAGGTCAAGAATGCGCTTACCGTGGACTACGGCAGCGGTTATGACTCGGTCCTCGGTGATTTTGTAAATGATTCAGTAGCTATACGCGAATATTTCCCGGATCGAATCATCTTCAAACTCAGGCACAATGCGACCTATGAAGGGGAAATCGGATAATAAGCGAACTTTCTGTAGAATCGTCCGGACTACGGATTTGGCATAAGCCTCGGAGTCGTGAGCGAAATAACCTGCGATGGCCTCCAGATCTTCTGATGCGCGCCGCGACCAATTAATCAGACGAGCCATTTATTAAGCTTCTCCTCCACCTGGTCCTGCGTCAAGCCGCCGTCACGCTCAACTGACTCCAGCCCTTTTCGAACCTTGTCGATCACATAAAGGTGATACTGCAAGTCCTCGATGGTGCTGTCATCAGGCAGGCGATCTAATAGTGAAGTAACTTCGTCTCTGATTGCGCTCGTCATAACACGATTATTTTCACACACCACGAAATAAACAACAAGAGTTTCAGGCATTGAAGCAATCCGACGCCGACCGGATCGCCTGTGCACGGAAGTTTGTAGTTGTGAAGAGCGATCTGGAAGCTGCACAACACGGGCTTTTCTCTGTGCAAGATGGCTTTACGGAAGTTTACTCCGATTTTGTGATCGTGCAAAGCGTTCTGAACAGGCGCGGATGGGATTTTGGGAACTTCGTGTCGAGTTCGTCAACCACAGGACGGTTGCACCCAAACGTCACTCAACGTGAAACTGAGACAATGCCATTCCACTAACGCTTACCGACCTAATTACAAGATCGTCTTACCCAATGCCGACAGGATCAGCTCGCATGCGAGTTCGACAGTGATGTTGCTTTGGTCGAGGAGCGGATTGACCTCGACGATCTCGAATGACCGCATTCCGCCATTGGCGGCGATGATCTCTAGGGCGAGATGGGCTTCGCGATAGGTCGTGCCGCCGCGGACAAGGGTGCCGGAACCCGGGGCGAATCGGGGGTCGATCATATCTACATCGAAAGTCACTGCGTACCCTCCGGGTGCCTGCGAGGCAATAGCAACGGCGTCTTCGACACATTCGGCCATACCCCGACTGTCGATGTCACTCATCGTGAAGAAATTGTCGCGGAGTCCGAGTTTTTCGATCTGTGAACGTTCGCCTGGATCAACATCACGTGCACCAATATGAGCAAAGTATTTAGGATTGAGCTTTGGAGAATATCCGCAGAGGTTTACCAGGTCCGCATTACCGTGGCCGAGTATGGCCGCCAGCGGCATACCGTGTATATTGCCCGAGGGAGAGGTCTCCGGCGTGTTGATGTCCGCGTGCGCGTCAAACCAGATCAGGCCAATCTCAGTTCCCTGCCTTTTGTAATGGTTAGCGATAGCCGAAAAGGTGGGGATCGCGATAGCGTGATCGCCGCCCAGGATGACTGGAAAGTCACCGCTACCGAGTGCATCCGAAAGAGCATCAATTATATTCCTGCTCGCAGCCATCATCTCGGCCAGATATTTGGGATTGTCGACATCCGTCGAGGTTTTGGGGGGATCGATATTTACGTCCCCAAGGTCAGTCACTCCGTAGCCCATAGAACGGATGTGCTCAGCCAGCGTGTGACCCCGGATCCTGGAGATCCGCATAGCGTTTACCCCAAGTTCGGAGCCCGGCTTCCCCGCTCCAAAGCCTAAAGGTACGCCTACAATAGAAATATTCTGTTTGATGCCAATGGTCATAAACTAATTTCACCGAAGCCCGAACTAAATAGCTGTTCAATTGCAGCAGCCGCCTCCGCCTCGTCGGGACCTTCGACCGCTATAGAAATGCTGGAACCGACCCCCGCAGCGATGTATAAAACGCTAAGGATCGACTTCGCATTCGCGTAAACGCCGGTATCAAGGTTTTCGATCTTGACCTCGCTCTCAAACGTGCAAGCCAGGCGGACCAACTTTGCCGCAGCGCGTGCATGAAGGCCAAGTGGATTGATCACCGTCAGGGTGCATTCAAGCATCCTTTTTCATTTTCTGGGGTTCAAGCAGGCTTCCGGCCTGGCAGATCGCCTCTTTTCCCTGTTCTTCCACTTCTCCGGCAAGTTCCCTTAGAGTTACGCCACTGCTGCCCGAGGCAAGTTTGATCACCATTGAGAGGTTTACGCCCGTAACGATCTCTACTTCGTTTTCCTTTAGAAACATCG
>JBGTBC010000174.1:0-6709 GCA_041749555.1 Pyrinomonadaceae bacterium
TGGTACGTGGTACAAGTCGGTAACTTCCTGTGATAGCAAGAGTTACGTCATAATTGCTGTGCCAGCCGTGGTACAAAAACAGGGGGTCTAGTGAGTGCGGAGTGGCGAGTGCGGAGTGCAGAGTGGGGATGCAGACGCGGAGTGACGATCCCAAAGGAAGAATCACCCCATCACGAAAAAGCGGCTCCGGCCACCGGCCACCGGCCACCGAACACTGCTTCTGTATTACACCACACCCTCAAGGGTGGGACAGCATGTAAACCTGTAACTATCACATTATAAAATGGTTACAGCGATATTACTGTCCCAGCGTGGGACACTTACAGGGGGGTTTTAAGGCAGAAAATGGAGAATGTAACTGGAGTGAATTGTAAATGGTGAATCGTGAATCGAGAGTGCCTGTCACCTGTCACTACCCAATGCCCTGTGTCTCGCTGAAGATTGCACCTGTGGAAAATTTAACTGTTGCAATCAATGGGCTTTCGGTTTATTGCCTAAGAGTTTTTTCGCGGTGAAATGCGAGACAGGCACTAGAACCGGGGTTAACTCTCACGACTGCAATCACTTAGCTGTATTACACCCGAGCGAGACAAGACCGAGACAGGGCGATTGCGGAATCCGAAAATCGAGTTTGGTTGTTAACTCTTTGGTTTCAGAAGAATCCTCACCGCAGCGGCGGCTTTTGTGTAGGCTGACTTGTCTTTTTGGGGGGAACACACTACTGCGCGGTCGTCGATGAAGGCGGCTACGCGGGGTTTGCCTTTGCCCATGTAGACGTCGGAGTAGGGGATATTGTGGGTCTCGAGCCAGCCGACGATCTTTATGCGGAGCTGGCCGGCGGTGAGGACGGTTGGTTCGTATTCGCCGCCCTGGTCTTGTGAGCAGCGGGAGCTGAAGATGACGATGTCTGCGATCTCATTTATGCTCTCGGCAAACTCGCGGGCACCGGGCAGCGGCTCGCCGATATGATCGTAACCCTGCCAGCCGTCGTATTTTGCCAAGACGCCGTCGAGGTCGAGGCACACACGCGGTCGATTTCGACCGGAGGCAGCCTTTTTCTTCGCGGTCTTTTTGACCGGCATGTGCTGCAGCTTTTCGCGCTCGGCCTTTTTCTTTTTCGACAGCTTTGGCAGCCTTGACGGTTTGGTCGTGAGCATGACCTCGATGGCTTCGCCGCCGTCGAGCCATTCATTTTCGTCGGTGAATTCGAAATTATAGATGCGTGTGTAATGTGGACGGGAATGATGCCGCCCCGGCAGGCGAAGCGTATATGGCAGATCGTCGGGCCCGACGACGCGTTTTGGCGGAAAGACCTCGGGTTTTCGCGGCAGGCCCAGCTCTTCCCAGTCAGACCGCAGGTCGTCAACAAAATCGAAAGTGTCGGCCAGAGGATATTCCTTATCAAGCAGCACCCACAGGTGATAGCCGCCGACGCCATTTGAATCCATCACCAACGGATCCATGCCCGCGGCACGGAGCCTTTCGGCCCAGGTAAATAGTGCGTGACGATTTGCTTCGATTATCTCGTCGGCATTTGTCACCGATTCGTCGTGCAGGTCGATATCGACCGCGAACCATTTGCAGGTCGAGTGGTCAGAGATCGAAAACATTCCGACGAGATGATTCGGAGCCTTGCCGGAAAAGTGCCGCTCGAGCTTGGTAAGCGTCACCATGTCAGTGCCGAGCTTGCGCCGCTCTTTGATAGGCAGCATGACTACGCTGACCTTGTCGTGCTTGATGGTGTATTGGCTCCAGACGTCGCGGCGGTTGACGAGCCGTTTCATCGCCCATTTGGCAAGCTCCGGAGCATAGCGGATCCATTCCTCCGCGATCCACAAAAGGCGCTTGTCGCCGGCAAATTCGATGAAGGGCAGCGTCATTTGATCATTACGAAGCTAATAAACGCGAAACTTTCCGCCGGCGTTTTTGGGAAGCCTGCCAGAGGTCATATTGCGACTGCATGCCGGCCCATAATTCCGGACTGGTTCCGAACGCGTCGGCAAATCTCAACGCCATCTCAGCCGAAATGCCCGCACTGCCGTTCAAGATCCGCGAAAGAGTTGCACGGGTTATGCCCAAATGAAGGGCCGCGGCAGTTACAGACACGTCGCCAAGATAATCCCTCAAAACATTGCCCGGATGAGGCGGGTTGAACATACGCATAAATACCTCAATGATAATCCTGATAATCGACCATCGGCGTCAATGATACGTTTCAATAAAATTATCACAGACCGGTCTTTTCCCATCCACCGATAAAATTTTCCTCGGCCATGCGTTTGAAATGTTTGCGGGCGGCGGCTTCGGTCGAGGCGACGCGAATGTCACGCTCAAGCGGGTTTTTCCGGTTTGGTGAAAAATCGGTCAGATAGACGACGAAGGCCGGAAAATCGCCGCGTTTTTCTTTGTTCGTTTTCCAGAGCAGCAGCTTGCGCACCATCGTGTTGCCCTTCATCTCTTTGGTATAGACTTCGCGTTCGAGCAGCGTGCTGGGTTCTCCGGCGACGTCTTCGACCGCTTTTTCGGTAAGCGTCACCGGGGCGAGCTCGGTCAGCTGGCGGATACCGACATCGTCTTCGAGAGCGTCTTTGTCGTCGCGGGTGCGAATATATTGCGGCGAAATTACGCTGACGAGCGGCATGCGCGAGAGGGCACTGTAGCGTTTGCCGTCCCATTTGAGGACCATGCGGTTGATCGGCCCGCCACGTGAGCTTTCGGTCAAGAGGTCGAGGCAGGAGATCTCGATCACCGGACCGGGCTTGATCATTTCGTAGGCGACGTAATCATTATTTACGGCCACGTAATCTGACGGCGCGACCCGGCGTTTCATTTCGGCAGCGATCATTTTGCGGTCTTCGTCGGTAAACCCACCGCCAACACGGGTCAATTCCTGAAAAGTGCCGTCATTGCGTTTGACCGCAACAAGCAGATCGTGAAGAAGCCCTTTGCGTTCGTCACTGCCCTCGCTGTAGCCGATGACGGCGACGTCGAGGCTGTGGCGGAGCTTGATCTTATACCAGCTGGCCGTATCGTGTTGGAGCACTATGCCTTCGGAGCCTTTTTCGATCACCCAGTCGGCGAGCAAGACCATTATATCGTCCGTTTTCTTTGTCGGGACGTGCTCGACCGGGTGTGCGAGTTTGCCTTTTCCAAACCATTTGTCGAGCAGGCTGAAGGTCGTTTTTAGATTTTCAGGTGCTTTACCGTCGAGTTCGACCACGTCGAAGATCGCGAGCCCAAGCCGCTTCATATCGTCAACGGAATCAGGGCTGCGGAGAATGCCGACGACCTTGTGGATGCGGAGGCCTTTGTAATTGTCGGCCTGCAAATAGATCTCACCGGCGAGGATACATGAACCGACCTTTGCCGCCTTAAGGAGCTTTTCCGCCTCGGCATAAGCGGGCAGGCCGATACGCACCGTGCCGCCCGGATTTACCGAGATAAGTTTTTCACCGTCAAAAAATATCAGGGAAAATTCGCCGTCATATTTACGGGTTGCGAGGTATCCCCGAGCAGCGTGAATGCGGGCAATGTCCTGGGCCGAGACGGCGTGCATTTTGGCACTTAGCTCGCGCTTGTAGTCAGGAGCTTTGGAATGGAGCGAGGGGTCGGCCAGATGGATCACGTCACCAAAGCCGTAATCGCCCTTTTTCTTTTTAAGGTTCTTTTCGTCGAAATCAAGATTCACCTGAGAGCTCCTTTGGCCGTTTTAATTCTATATTTGAGAGCTGGAGGATGAGAAGGTATTCGTCACCTTTGATCCGGCCCTCGAGAAAGGCGTTGTATTGCAGTCCGCCCCGGTGCATGACGATTGGCCTATCACCCTTTTCGCCGCCGCGAACGATCAAAAAGGAATTGCGCTCGTGCAGCTCTTTTGCCATATCGTAAAGAAAGTCGAATGTGAGGCCATTGACGTGGATGAGCTGGCGTTTGTGCGTGAAGACAAATCTATGCGCAGCTTCTTCTTTTTTGATGAATTTTCCGGTCCAACGGAGCGGTATGTCGGTATTGATGTTCTGAGGTTCCTTTTTGCGTGAACGTCGCTCACGAAGGCTGCCGTCAGGATTGGAAACAACCTCGACCTCATCCACCAAATGGATAATGCCTTTCTTAGAAACGTAGACCTTAGAAGTGTCGGTCAGAAACATCCCGAACTCCTCAATATCGATCTCGGGGTTATCTTTGATTAGAGCTTTACTAAGTGCGGACATTGTCTTGCGTTTCTTGATCAATGCGTCGAGATCATGATCGATGTCGGCCTTGAGCAACCGCCGCGTCTCGACAGCGTTGCCTTTTTCGTCAACAAAATGCACGTTTCGGACAGGCATTACTGCTTCAAATGCGACGACGGCGTCGCGATTCTTCTGGTTAGAAATGTTTATTGCCATTGCGTTGTCACCTGCTACAAAAGATCAAAATCAATATCGTCGCCGGAGATCTCTTCGTCTTCAATCGAGTCGAGTTGAGCAACCTGATTGAGTTTTGCGAATTGAAAACGAGCTTCCTTGCCTATAACCATAAATGCGTCCGCCTTATTTCCAATAATGAAGGCATTGTCATATTCGGTCCCGCCGCGATAACTGAACGGGAACGAGTAAACGAGCCCGGATGATAAATGATCGAGTAGAAACTTGATGTCGCCGTTTTCCACCGGCTCGAGAATATAGATGGATTTGACGATCTGTGAAAGATAATCGTTGATCTCGGCGAGCTTTAGGGTGTTGCTTTTACCGAAAGAAGATTCGACTGTTTCAATGTCTTCGCCTTCTGTATTTACAGGCTTAAGCGTATTACGCTCGACGGAATTTCCCTTTGCATCAAGAGTGGCAAGAGCGGTGCCGCCTTTGGAAAGTAGGGTTTTCCCGTCAGCAGCCAAAACCAGGAGCTGCGCAGGGTTTCCCTTTTCGTCGAAAGCCTCGATCTCAACGGAGCCGTAAAGATCATTGCGATCGATCTTTTTTAGTTGAACGGAAAACTCCTCGCCGTCGAGGCTGAGCGTTAGCGATCTGGGCATAATGAAATAATTTTAGGGCATCGGTGAGAAACCGTAAACCGGCAGTAAGTGCTGGAATGGGTCGCTGACGATTATCGTCAAAAAAAAGTTGTCAGTTTCTGCAAGAAGGATGAGCTTGGTCGTTCTAGTTTTAATTTAGGAGGAGTCTGTCATGAGAAAACACCTATTTGGCCTAGGGATCTTTTTTACGGTGGTCGCAACCGCAGTTGTGATTTACGGAGTCTTCAACATGCCGCCGATCCCTGTAATTCCGATAGTCGAAGACCGACCCACCTTGCGTGATCGGGCAATGAAGTCCGTGGTTACGCGTGTCTTAACTGCGGAATTTGACGAGCGAACCGGAACTCTAGCGGCCGATATCGAGATGCAGTGGAATCATGCGGGTTCGCCGCCTGACAGGCTTGAGTTTCGCGTTTTCCTCTCAGACGCCTCACGAAGTCCGCATTGGGCAATCGAATCAGATCTCGTCTATGAACCATTTGCGGACGGTCGCCGACTGATCAAACGGGTGTCGTTTCAGCCTAATGTTATCGCAGCGTTCAGTAATTTCGACAACATTTATATCTACGTCGAGGCAGCGGAAGATGTGAGTAAGCTGTCCAGCCACGAGGAGCGTTTGTCAAAAGCCGTGTCGGTGCCGGTATTGAAAGTTCACAATTAAATTCCTGCAAGTTCTTTTTCCGGGGCCGTTCTTACGGTCATGGTAGTTCGTGTTCCTTATTTCTAATCAACAGTGGAGAAATGAAATGAAACAGCAAAAGATCTTCTCTTCCCGGTACTTTGCCGGTCTTTTGATTCTAACCAGTCTTATTCTCTCGGCTTGCGGCGACTCGAGCCAGTCCCAGATCGTTAGTAGTAACGTCAATAGATCAGCGTCGGCTCCTGTGATCTATACTTCAAACGCGGCCGCGAATGTGGCCCCCTCGCAGATCTACGACAGAATGTCAGAGCAGGAGAGCAGATCCGGCGAGCGATACGCTGAGATAAACGAAAATCCGTTCTTCGAAACCACTCGTGCTCCGCTTTCGACATTTTCGATCGACGTTGATACCGCGGCATATTCAAACGTCCGCAGGTTTCTGAACGATGGGCAGATGCCGCCGAAAGATGCGGTCCGGATCGAGGAAATGGTGAATTATTTCGACTACACCTATCCGCAGCCGGTCGGCGATGTTCCATTTTCGGTAAACACGGAGATCGCGATCGCACCGTGGAATCCAAAGAACCGATTGATGAAGATCGGACTGCAAGGCAAAAAGGTCTCGCTCGATAATACGCCCGCGGCGAATCTCGTTTTTCTGCTGGATGTGTCGGGCTCAATGAATTCGCCGGACAAGCTTCCGCTTTTAAAAGAAGGCCTTAGGATGATGGTCAATCAGCTAAAGCCGAACGACCGCGTTGCGATCGCGGTTTACGCGGGCTCGAGCGGGCTCGTACTTCCGTCAACGCCGGTCAGCCAAAAGGGCGAGATAATCGCGGCGCTCGACCAACTCGAGGCCGGAGGTTCGACCAACGGGGGTGAGGGAATTCGGCTTGCTTATACCGTGGCCGCGAAGAACTTCATCGGGGGTGGAAACAATCGAGTGATCCTCGCGACCGACGGCGATTTCAACGTCGGAATGACCGGCGACGATGCTCTGGTCAGCCTTGTTGAAGAGAAACGCAAAAGCGGCATCTTTCTTTCGGTGCTCGGAT
>JBGTBC010000175.1:0-29050 GCA_041749555.1 Pyrinomonadaceae bacterium
GCAGCCGTAGCAAGAAGAAACTCATCATTCCCAAGGCCGAAACGTCCCGAGACAGGACATTGAACATTGATGAGGAAGAAAGGCTTCTACGGGCCTGTGAGGGCCTACAAACGTACACTTACGAGCGTAAGGGTAAAGAGATCGTTGCCGAAAGAGAGGCACCGCCGGACCTGAAGGCAGCCGTGATCCTGGCGATCGAATCGGCCATGCGAAAGAAAGAGATGTTTACGCTACTACGCCGACAGGTGAACTTCGAAAGGATGGTGATCGAGCTGTACCCGAAACAGACAAAGGCGTCTACCGCCCGCAGGATACCGATCACCGCTAGACTGGAGCGTACATTGCGAGAATTATTCGATCGCACCAAGCCAGAGCCGGGCGATAAGATCTTCGGGGGTGCAAAGAACTTTGACCGTGCTTTTCGCAATGCGTGTAAGCGCGCCAAGATCGAGGATTTCCACTTTCACGATCTCCGCCACTGTACAATAACCATGATGGAAGAGGCTGGCATGGGTGAAGGCATCCGTCGCAACATTGTCGGGCATAGGTCCGAAAGGACTGCTCAACTGTACATTAACCCGAGCCAGGACGTGCTAGACAATACCCGCGTGAAGCTCAATGAGTTTCGAGAGAAGCAGGAAGAGAGACGACGACAACAGGCCGCATAAGGTGATTCACCTAAGCATTCGCCTAAGACGTGGTAATCGGGCGATATTCTGAGGCTACTCAAAAAAACTATTTTACCGTGAAAAGGTTTTCCTGATAAGGGCAATACATGCCCACGACACCCCCACGAAAAACCCGTTAATTCCCTCCGAAGGAAGAAGTCGCAGGTTCGAATCCCGCCGCGAGTACCAGTAAATTGAAATGGAAACGCCGTCCTTGACAGATAGCGTTTCCTTTTTTGTTTTGGGATTGCCGTTAAGAAAGAAAGGCTGCCTCGGACCCGAGGCAGCCTTTTCTACGCTATTTTGAACGATGCCCTATTATTTCTCCGGTGAAGGATTTGGTACCGGATCTGGCTGATCGCGCTTCTTTAGTTTGGGTGGACCGTCAGAAGTCGAGCTTGAATCAGTATCCGCGCCAATTGGATCGGTAGATTCCGGCTGCCGCTTCTTTAGCGTCGGCTTACTGTCATCTGCCTGGTCATAGTCGGTCACCACTCCGGCTCTTGCATTTGTGAGCTTCATCAAGTGGCCTTTTACCCGTTGAAATTCTGAGGTACTGATCACATACTCTTCCTTCTCAGCGAAACGGGCAACCAGCTCGAGGCTTTCATCTCGACGGTCAACCGATTGCGGATGCGACATAAACAATTTGGACAATGTACCCGGCTTTTTTCGATTCTGAGAAGCCAATTTTTCAAACATTGTTGACATCGCAGTCGGATCGTACCCAGAAGCGTATAGATACTGGACACCCAGTCTATCTGCCTCACCCTCGGCACCGCGACTGAACTTAAAAAAGGCGAGAGCCTGGGAAAGCCCCGCAGTATTCTGAAGAATCGCTCCGCCAATCCCACCCGTAAAAATTATCCCTGCCAGCAGGCCGTATTGCAACAGGGCTCCCTTACCCTGATTTTCCATCGCGTGCCTGGCTGCGACGTGAGCGATCTCGTGGGCCATAACGCCGGCAAGTTCGGCTTCGTTGTCCGCCGCCAGTATAAGTCCCCTGTTTACAAAGAAGAATCCACCCGGCAATGCAAAGGCGTTTACCTCATCGCTATCGATAACTTTGATCGTAAACGGGATCTTGGCATCAGAATGAAGCACAATATTCTGCCCTACACGGTTTATATACTCCGTGACTACAGGATCCTCTACCATTTTGGCCTGCTGTTCAACTTCCATAGCAAGTTGACGCCCGATCTGCATCTCCTTTTCCTGAGAACCGCCAAACCAGCCAAAAACTTTGTCCTTTCCGCTATTAATGTTTCGTTTGCCGATCTGCGCCGGATCATCCTTAACAGACAGAGGCCCGGTTTTCGGTGTCGGAGCGGGTTTAGCAGCAGCCTTTTGCTTTTCCGAATTAGCCTTATTATCTTTCTTGGCCGATTCCTTAGCCCCCTGAGCAACGCTAGCAAAAGGCACCACTGCAATGGTGGAAGCCCATATCGCTAACGCGGCCACCAGAGACGTCACTCGACGAAGATCCACTCTAAACATAATCAGCCTCCCAATCATTTTCTTAATAAGAATACACGAAACCTTCATAGACGGATATAGGATGCAAAAAAAATGGCTTTCGTTGTGAAAATTACAAAAAGTATTGGTGAAAACACTCATGCAAACCTTAATCGGAATTGGCTTTCAATATGTGACAAAACTTGTTAAAATACGATTCAGTCACGAGCCGTGACATCTTACCTTACGCACTCCATTTATAAATGAAACGCCGTGAAAAAGTAAAAGATATTGTCGAGGTTCGTGCCTTTACACATCTTTATGATTTCGATGCTGACCCCGGCCTCACGATAGCGTCATATCACTTCACAGACATAACCGCCGATCTGATGGGGAAATGGGTCGACCGGATCTGCGAGATCAATACGGGGCGTGGAGCTGCGCTTGCTTTAGCCGGTCTTAGAGGTGTCGGAAAAAGTCACTTCATCGCCGTGCTGGCAGCCCTTGCATCGCGGGCCGAACTTCGGACAAGTATAAGGGATTCACACGTTCTCACACGAATAGACAGGTTATCCAAAAGATCTATTTTGGTTGCATTTGTAAGGAGAGGATCTGGAAGTTCATTGATATCCGAAGTGAGAATCGCGTTGGCTGAGGCCCTTTCGATCAAGATCGAGGATCTTAGCGATTCCCTATACGACATATTGCTTAAGGCCTACGAGATTGCGAACGATACTCCCCTGCTGATTTTTATTGACACTGCGTTCGGACGACAGGCCAGAGTCGACCGCGATGATGGGGCAATGCTAAGCGAGATCGCCGAAGCAGCCAAGAATATGGGGATATTCGTTGGTATTGCTCTTGATGACGATGTTTCAGGAGCTGACGGCCCCAATTCGTCAATTGCACGTTCCTACCAGATCGATTTTCTCGATCAGGAACATCTTTATAGGATCGTCGATCGACATATCTTCGCTAAGAATGATTCAATGCTTCCGGTATTAAAGGAAATCTATTCCGAATACCAGGCCTTAATACCCGGATTTAAATGGAGTGAGGAGCGTTTTGTGTCCCTCTATCCGATGCACCCCGCCGCGCTTGAGATCTCTCCGCTTATCAGATTGTTCATACAGGATTTTGCTTTGCTTGGATTTGCCGCAGAGGCGGGAGTGAAGATAATGGGCCGGCCGGCTGAGTCGCTGATTGGTCTGGATGAAATGTTTGGAAGCGTCGAATCAAAGCTCCGAAAGAATCCCCAGCTTAAGTCGGCATTCGATGATTTCGACACCTTGGAACGAGAAGTGGTCCAGAAGACTGCGGTCCAGTTCCGCCTTCAGGCCAAACTCATCCTCAAGGGTCTGCTCTTACTTTCTTTGGACGGCCAAGGGGCATCAGCTGCGAATATCTCGGCCTCGATGATGGTTTATGACGAGCAGGACCCACAGGCAGGACTTGAGAGGGTCGAGGAATTGCTTGATAAATTTGCGATGGGGTTTCCTTCTGCCGTTTCAAGGTCTCAGAAAGAAGGATCTCGAGCACTCTATTGCCTAAAGATAGGTATTAATGATGACCTCGAACAAGCGATCGCAAGCCTTCGGCCAAATGTTACTGAAAACGACCTCTGGCTAACTCTACTTCACCAGATCGGTGACCGATTCCCCGAGATTCAAAATGAGGAGAACAAGTCGAAGTGGGCCTCGACCTGCACCGTGGAATGGCGGGGAGCTATGCGAAGAGGCGAGATAATTTGGAACGATCCCAAGCCTGAATCTGATTTCGAGGGAGGCAATTCACCGGATTGGACAATTCAGCTTGATAAAGTCCATTTGACCCATGATGGTCAGGAGGCTTCGCGAGAGGATCACCTCCTCTGGAAGATCGCTCCTCTGACGCCAGAGGAAACTGAGACCGTGGCACGGTACTGTGTCCTTAAGTCGCATCCAGAATTGCGGCAAACCTTTGGAGAGGGAGCCTCAACTACGATCCACCTGCATTCAGCTTCAGTTGATAAGATCTGTCAGCGAATATTTTTTGATGATGCCTCGATCTGCTCGAATGAACTGGAATTTTCTCTGGATTGTGATCTGCGCTCGACCCATAACCTCGCGCAGCTTTTCACCGAAGCGTTAATGCCTATATTTGAGAGGCGGTACCCTTCACACCCGCTTTTTGTCCAGCCTCTCGGATATAAGGAAGTAACCCAACTTATCGCAAATTTTTTTGGCGGCGCCGATGTTTTCAGTTCGCGTGTTCAGGATCTGGCTCAGTGGCTCGCAGAACCGCTTGGCCTAGCGGTCAATTCACCCGACGGGTATATCCCTGCTTCAGGAGAATCGCTGGTAGAACTGCCCTCGGTAAAAGCTGCCTTTGCCGACTGGTCGGGTATGGAAACAATCTATCTATCCGTTTTGTCATCTCGATTTAGTGCGCCGCCGTTAGGTCTTACGCGAGAAGCTCAACAGTTGATCCTCGCAGCTCTTGTGGCACAACGCGAAATCGAATTTGTCACGGCCACTGGAAATAGAATTAATCATCGCTCCCTCGATCTTCAGATTATCTGGGACGACATCATAGGTGTTTCGAGGCCTGTCGAGGAAAAATATTCAAATGCCAAACTTGTGTCATGGATCAGGACCCTTACCGGGAATTCTGAGATCAATTCTCTCGATAGCAAAGAAGACAAGACCCTGATCGATGAATCACTTCAAGAGTGGTTAAGAGAGTGGAAGAACGGTAAGATTCTGGCAGATTATGACAGACTACCGGACGAATGCCTGAGTGCTTCAAGCTGGAAAAACGCTTCAGCGATCCGAAAATCCCTGGGTTCTGTCGCTGATATTGTTCAATCTCACTCCAATGGAGCTGTACCTATCGACGAATGTCTGAGATCTATTGCTGATCTATTCCTGGATTCGGAATCGGAGTTTGAAAAAAAGAAAACTGACCTGCTATTGCTTAGTGAGTTCACAGTCCGTGCTCACGGATACCAGCAGATCTATAAGTATTTAATCGAGGCTGAAAGCCCTGAAAACGTTAAAGTCGAACGCGCCAGGTGGAAAATTCTACGTTTGATCGAAAATCCGATTGGGCCTTCGAATGATGCTGAAACCGTCGAATCTGCATGGGAGCATTTCCATGATTTGTATACTACATGCTACCAGGAACACCACCATGAACTGTTTTCGTCGATTGACCGAAAAAAGGTCCTTCGTGAGTTATGTGAATCAAAAGAATGGCAGCAGTTTGAGATATATTCACTTCTTTCAGTTTTTGATCGGACGATCAAATCGAAAGTAGAAAACCTCTTTCGAGAATATCGGAATAGATCGTGTGATCTGAACGCGATAGATTTCTTGAATGCCGCTCCTTACTGCTGCTGCGGCTTTCGGGTCCGTGATATTCAGCACACTCTGGGAATTCCTGCAGAAATAATAGCCGCGATAACAGAAGGGGTCTCTGACGCAATGGCGACCATAGATAACGAATCGTCGTCGGGGGCCGGATCGACAAGCCATGACAGCGTTTTGCTGCTTTCCACCTCGATTGCTGGAATTGCCTGATCCGGAAGTTTCCGGGATTTCGACTTACAACTGTAATTAGATTTCGAGAATCACCTGCCATGTCCTATATTCAAGGGTATGATCAGCGTTTCTATTATTGGGCCAGGGCGGGTCGGCGGAGCATTGGCGATTGCATTGCCTAAGGATAAATACGTTATTGCCCAGATCATCGGACGCAGTCCTATTGATCAAGCTCATCCCGCTTTCACTCATCCCCGCAGCGTCATTGGATTTCATGAGATATCGTCGATCGATTCCGACGTAATATTTATAACCACAGGCGACGAAAACATTCGAACCGTTTCCAAAGATCTGGTCGGGAAGGCAAAAATAGGTAGTTTTGTATTTCATACAAGCGGAGCCTTGACCTCTACTGCTATGAAAGATCTGGCTGCGGCCGGGTGTCATATCGGTTCCATTCATCCGCTTGTTTCGATCAGCAAGCCTGAACTTGGTCCATTGAGATTTCCTAACGCATTTTTCTGTATAGAAGGCGATCCCCTGGCTATTGAGATGGCGTACAGCATAGTTGCCGATCTTGGGGGACAGCCATTTACGATAGCTACCAAATTCAAAACCCTTTATCACGCTGCTGCAGTAATGGCTTGTGGGCATTTGGTTGCTTTATTTGACTCCTCCGTCGAAGTTCTTACGAAGTGCGGACTTCCGCCTGAGAAGTCAAAGGAGATCCTCTTGCCTTTGGTAACCAGCACGGTTGAAAATCTTGGCCTGCAGAGCACTTCATCGGCATTGACGGGTACTTTCGGTAGAGCTGACATAGAAACTTTTACTCGCCATCTCACGACTTTGAATGAAAACGTGTCCGACAATCTGCTCGAAATCTATCTGCTTTTAGGCGAAAGGTCGCTTGAACTAGCGTCAAGAGAAGGGGTGAACCCCGAGAGGATTGACAGCCTCCGGGCCAAGATGTCCGTAGCGAAATCACGCTTGAAATGGTAGTATCCACCTAAGTTGAATAAGAAAACGGGGAAATTTCAAACAGAGAAGAAGGTCTTCCGGGACCACATAAAGGAAGCCGGTCTGAGGCGGACCAGTCAGCGTGACCTGATCCTCGAAACTTTCCTCGGAACGGAAGAACATCTCACGAGCGAAGATCTCTATTCAATTGTCCATAAAAAAGACCCAGATATAGGTCTAACCACGGTTTACCGAACACTCAAATTACTTACCGAAGCCGGTCTTGCACGCGAAGTGCGATTCGGCGACAACCGGACTTATTACGAGCATCATTATGATCACGAGCATCATGACCATATGATCTGTACCGAATGTGGAAAAGTCATTGAGTTCTTTTCACCTGAGATCGAAGCTCTTCAGGATCAGATGGCAAGCAACTTTGGATTCAGGCCGACACATCACAGCCTTCGTATGTGGGGCGTATGTCTCAATTGTCAGCAACAGGCGGCCGATATACCAACGGCTCCTTCGGGGGCCCAACCGAAGGTCAGGGTCAAGCCGGCGGCCCATTCCTGATGGGTAAAACCAAGGCCGAGGGAACATTTTTTCGTCTAACGGCGTAGGCACAATATGCCATCTGTGGCGAATGTTCTGGCAGAGAGGTGAAAGTGTTATGAAAGATAAGCAAAAGGTTTCGGAAGATATGAATGATCAGAAAAATATTCAGGAGAAATTCGAATTGCTTCCATTAAGTGAAAAATTATCAAGCCTTTTTAAGATGGAGTTAGTCACGATCAGCGAGGCCGTGAATTACGTGGTAAAGGACCCAATGAGGGTCGCGGAAAAAATTGGCGATATTATCACGGATTTTGGGATCAGGGTCGAAAAGGAATTTAGCGGTGCGGCCGCCAAAGGTTCGGGTGAGCCAACAAAACCGGATACAGAAGGGTCAACTAAAAAGACTCGCTCCCGTCGGGCGACCGGTCCGAATTCGCCTTCAACATAGCCCCTGTTCAACAGGAATGAACTTGTGAGTAAGAACGAGATCATAAAGCGGCCATCATCTTCGGTGAAGGAAAAAGGCCAATACGCCGTGGCATTTAGCTTGATCGGCGTTATGCTGTATGTTGCCGGCTTCCCCGTTTTTTTTCTCCTGTTTGTCGGCGTATTATCTTACTTCGTCTGGAAAATATTCTCTTCAGAAGCTCGTAACGATGTTCGACGGATCTTCGAATTTTATCTGGCTGCCCATGAGATCCTTCGAGAGGATTATCGCCGCTGGTACGGCTTTGAGATCCATGAAACGATCGCTCGCGGAGAGAAGATCGTGCGGGCTATCCCCGGTGCCCCGCCCCTCGTCCATTTTGCCCTTGGAGCTTTATATGATCGTCTCAACGATCACGCATCGGCAGTAAAGCATCTTTCTTATATTTCGGAGGAAGTGGATGCCGAATCAGGCATTGTTTTTCCTTCTAACGAACTCCAGGAATACGTTCGGATCCTTAGAAAGATCGAAAGAACTCCGGCCGAGGCCCCGCAAACATCCGCTGCAATCCGGGCGCTTGAACGTATGCGAAAGAGTAAAGTTAACGCTTTGCTCGACAAGAACCGAGACATTGTCGCTCGCGAAGAAACGGAAGAGGATACCCAGCCCCACGCATTAAAATCTGTCGTCGACCGAACGAATGACGTGCAAGGATCCGTCGTGTACGCTGACTCTGAAACTTTCGAGGATCATCTGACGCCATCAGACAGATCAAAGAACCCGTCGGACCATCGGAGTTCTCATCGAGCTGCGTCAAATATTCGAGACACTAAGTCACCGGACCGAAAAACGATTTCGGAAGTGCTGCACGATATCTACGACGAAAGTGTACAGTAGCTTTGCCAAAAGCCGTCCGTCTACCTGAGCCCAAAAAATTTCTTTATTGAGGACAGCAATCCAAGCCTGTCCTTTTCTGTCGAAATCTTAACCTCATCGATTTGGACCTTTAATATTTCTTTTCTTTCGTGGATCATTTCGGAAATTGCTTCTACTAGGGCCGGATTGTCTTCCAGGATCGGCTTTAGCCCATCTTTCTTTATCTGGAGTACCTCAGTTTCTTCGTCGGCAATAACATTGGCCGACCGCGGCTCTCCAGTGAGCAAACTCATCTCACCAAAAAAGTCGTTCTCACGAAGTTCGTTGATAACCCTGTTTGAAGCTCCGTCCGGGATCTGCACCCGTACACTTCCGCGGACAACAACAAACATCGAGTTGCCGTCGCGGCCCATCCTTACAATGGCCTCGCCCGGAGCATAGACACGTGCCGTGGATGCATTCGCCAGACGTTCAATCTCCTCACCCGATAATGGAGCGAAGATCGATACTTGGTTGAGCCGCTCGACCGCTAGGTTAAGCACTTCGTCGTGTCCGATACCTTCGACTTTCGGCTCGATGTGGATGGTTCGAGTCGGATAAGCAAAACCTATTTGTTCTCGCTGGAACACATACCATATCCGCAGTCGGATCAGAGCATCCGTATCATTATGCCTGGTGTAATCATCAAGCCAATACTTTACTTCCCAATCGATCCCGTTATCGCCTAAATTTCTGATCCGGACTACCGGACGTATTTTTGCCGATACATTCTCCACCTGTCTGACGGCATCACGCACCGCTTGAATGGTACGTGCCGGCGAATCAGAGTACAGAGAATTGAACCATACGGACCTTGCGTTAAGATTATCCTTTGGGGCGACCTCGATCGTTTCTTTCCCCAAGACCGAGTTGCTGATCATCAGCAGTCGATTGTTAAAAGTTCGGATCTTAACGCCACGCCACGAAACAGCTTCAACTACACCAACACCTCTGGTGGATATCGTAACCACATCCCCCACCTGAAATGGTTGATCAGCCTGCATCGCCAGGCCGGCAAAAAGATTCCCAAGCGTGTCCTGCAATGCAAGACCTACGACAATACCGATGATCGTAGATCCGGTAAACAGCGCTGTGAGTTGGACAGTAGGGAAGAACGACTGAAAAATAATGAAGAAAGAAACAATATAAATGATTACCGAAAGTATCGTTTTGATTATCGATGAGATCTCGCCGGGTGAGCTGTTTCGATATATTGTGCGGGTGATCAATTGTCGAAAGAACCTGACGATACTGACCACCAATGCCATCCATATGATGATTTCAAGAACCATCAGTGTATAAAACAGGGTCTGTATGGCAGTTACAGTTATCTTCTGCGGCACATCGCCTGTGACATTCGACACGGCCGCTGAATCAGTATCGAGGATCAGCCCATAACTCTCTTTCAAATACGACCAGATCCACTCTTCCACACTCGGGAAAACCAGCAGCAAAAGCGCCGCAGCCGAAACGAACGCAAGCAAATAGCCTGCTGACTTTTGTTGATCAGATCTGGACATAATGACCTAGAACATATCAGTAATTGTTTTTCCAATCAACGCCAATGAGAGCGCCGAAACCACAAGAGTTATTGTCCACGCGGCAATGTTAAATACTCGGCCATTCTTATGTTTTCCCATGATTTCCTCATTGTTTGCGAGCGAGACGATAGCATAAAGAATTATCGGCAGCAGAAGACCGTTTACACACTGTGTAAACAAAAGCAGCCTGATCTGCGGGATCCCCGGTAACATTGCAACGATCACCCCGATAAGGATCAGGCCGGTGAAGATGCCAAGAAAGATCGGAGCCTCGCGAAAACTCCTAGATAATCCTTTTTCGAAACCAAGAGCTTCGCTTACACTGTAGGCTGTTGCAAGCGGAAGAACGCCCATAGCGAGCATAGCCGCCCCGAACAGTCCGATCCCGAAAAGATATTTTGCGTACACACCTGCGATCGGGCCAAAAGCCTCAGCGGCAGTGGCAGCCGAATCGACTTCAGTTATTCCCCTCGTGTTGAGGGTTGCCGCTGCGCTGATAATAATAAACCCGGCTATTGCACACGCGAAGATCGTTCCCGCAATGACATCCGCCCTGACCATCCGCAGATCTTCTACATCCATTCGCTTTTCGACGACAGATGATTGAACGTAGACTTGCATAAAAGGAGTGATGGTCGTACCTATCAGGGCCATAATAATGAAAAGATAGCCCGCGTCGGTGCTGAATGTGGGCTTCACAAATGATTCCCCTACCAGACCCCAGTCAGGTTCGGAGAGAAAGGCCGACGCAATATAACTCAAAAAGACAAGGGACATTGCGAGGAAAATCCGCTCGACCCTCTTTTGTGACCCTTTCACAACGATCCACCAAACGAGTCCGGCGGAAAGGAGGATCGTTATGTACCTTGGAATGCCGAACAATTCCGAAGCCTGCGCGATCCCTACAAATTCCGAGATAATGACCCCAGTATTGGCGATCAGTAGAGCGAGCATAACAAACGCCGTCCATCTCACTCCAAACTGCTCTCTGATCAGATCAGCGAGTCCTTGGCCAGTTACAACCCCCATTCGGACACACATCTCCTGCACAATGATCAGTGAAACGGTCATCGGAATTAGTATCCAAAGTAGAGAATAGCCGTATTCGGCACCGGCGCTGGAGTATGTGGCAATGCCGCTGGCATCATTGCCAGAATTGGCAGCGATGATACCCGGACCCAAGATAGCGAGGTACGCAAAGAAACGGTAGTTAGCAAGGTTGCGACCAAAGCGCGAAGGCAGACGGCGCGCGTCCTGTATAAACTTTCGTGCTGAAAAGCGTATCGAAATCATTTCTACTAGTGCCGTCGTCGCTCATGTCGATTGCATAACCTGTTGGAGTTAGCTCAAAATATTTGACTATATCGTTTTTTCGGTAAATAGAAAAGCAGTTGCCATTAAGCCCAATATATTTGTCGCAAGTGCATACTTTTGTTAGAGTTCGATTATGTCAAACAAACCCCTGAGATCTTCTTTTGCCGCATTATTTGTCGCTTCAATTCTGTTTTGGGTATTGCCTTTAAGCACTGCCGTTCATGCCTCCTCCCCGGCTCCCGCCAGAGGAAAACACGCGATGGTCGCCTCGCAGCATGAGCTGGCGTCAAAGATCGGCGTGGATATCCTAAGACGCGGCGGCAACGCGGTCGACGCAGCTATTGCCGTAGGCATCGCCCTCGCGGTTGTCTATCCGGAAGCGGGAAATATTGGTGGGGGCGGTTTCATGCTCATTCGTTCATCAAATGGCGACACAAGGGCCATCGATTATCGGGAAATGGCCCCTAAGGCCGCGCATCGCGATATTTTCGTCGATAGGGCCGGTAATTTGATTCGCGGTGAAGGTTCATCGACCGTTGGTTACCGCGCATCAGGTGTCCCCGGAACACTCGCGGGCTTCGAACTTGCTTTTCAGAAATACGGTTCAAAGCGCGTTAGCTGGAGTGATCTCGTCCGGCCGGCCCGGTTGCTTGCAGAGAACGGTTATGTCCTTTCCCACCGCCTTGCCGAGCTGTTTAAGAACTATCGCAGCACGCTTTCGCAATATCCCGAGAGCAATCGTGTCTTCCTAAACAACGGCAAGTTCTTTGAAGAAGGCGATCTTTTCCGCCAACCGGATCTTGGGCGCACACTCGGACGAATAGAACGTGAAGGGGCGAAAGAATTCTACTCCGGCATAACCGCCAAAATGATCGCCGACGATATGAAAGCAAATGGCGGCCTTATCACAATGGAGGACTTGAAAAATTATCAGGCCAAAGAACGTACGCCGCTTAAAGGCTCTTACCGCGGCCACGAGATCATATCGATGCCGCCGCCAAGCTCAGGCGGAATTGTGATGCTGCAGGTACTCAACATGATTGAAGGCTATGATCTGAAATCCCTGCCATATGGCTCTGCGGGCAGATATCACATTCTCGCCGAATCAATGCGGCGTGCCTTTGCTGATCGGGCTGAATATATGGCCGACCCGGATTTTGCTTCTGTACCCGTTTCAGCCCTGATCGATAAGAAATACGCCGAAAGTCGTCGTTCCACCATCCGCAAATCCGAGGCCTCGGAAAGCAAAGATATTGGTTATGGCACGGTCGCAGGATCTGAACCAATGGACACCACCCATTACACGGTGGTCGACCGTTCAGGAATGGTTGTGTCAAATACCTATACGATCAACGATCTTTACGGCTCGCGAGTGACGGCCAAGGGCACGGGCGTTCTTTTAAATGATGAGATGGACGATTTTGCGGCCCAGCCGGGAAAAGCAAATCTCTTTGGTCTGATACAAGGAGAGCGAAATGCCGTACAGCCCGGCAAGAGGCCGCTTTCCTCGATGACCCCGACCATCGTTTTGCGCAAAGACGGTACGGTGTGGTTCGCTTTAGGAGCCCGCGGCGGGCCGAGGATCATCTCCGCCGTGATGCAATCGGTGATGAATGTGATCGATCATGGAATGGATATACAGGCCGCGATCGACGCTCCCCGGATCCACCACCAATGGTTCCCCGACCAGTTAATGTACGAGCCCTTCGGAATGTCACCTGACACTTTGTCGATCCTGGCTGGATACGGGCATAAATTTGTAGACCGGCCAGGTAATATTGCTTCGGCGACCGGGATCATGATCGATGAAAAAGGCGTTCGGCTCGGAGCGATCGATTCCAGAAGCGACGGTCTTGCGGTCGGTTATTAGAATTCGTCTTCTTTTTCGAGAAGCTTGGTCGTACTCTCGGTAACGCTCGTCGGTTCGAGGTCTTTCGTATCGCGCCAGCGGCCTTGGGGCGAAGCATAAGACGAGGCCGGATAAGTTTGCTGCGGCGGTAAGACGGGTTGTCCTTGAGGTGTGCCATGCAACCGGGACCGGGTCACATTTACTTCGTCGATCGGATCCGTTGATTCGAACATTAGCGCATACGCCATACGCAGCAATCCACCCATAAAAAGCGCGATCGCGGATATCGCGACCGCAAATGGTTCGGCATTAATGGCGATCGTAAAAATTGCGACTATCGGCACAACAAGAAAGGTGAGCAAAAAGATAAACAGGCCCTGTTTCAATCCCTTTTTTCTTGGGGAATTGCCTTTTGCAGGTTGCTGATTTATCTGTGGAATAATGCCGCCGGTTTGGAGCAACTCGGCGGTGCCGGTCAATAAAAAACCGCAACGCGAGCAAAAGCTCGTTTCTGTCGATGCTCTTTCCTGTCCGCAATTAGGGCAAAACATCTGGTTCTAGCGTTCGTCCTTTTCGAGCAATTTTGTCGTGCTTTCGGTAACACTTGCCGGTTCAAGGTCTTTGGTGTCCCTCCAACTGCCGGCCTGCGGAACGCCGTAAGCCGAAGCAGGAATCGACTGCTGCGGAGGAAGCGCCGAGTAATTCGGCTGGCCATGAAGATCGTGCCGCGGCATGGGAGGCATAAACGCCTGAGCTCCAGGGTAAACCGGCGTCTCCTTTTTGAGAAACATCAGCGAGGAAACCAGCAATATCAACCCTCCGAAAATACCGATGATAGCTGAAACACCCGCAAGTTCATCAACGTTCATAATGCCCCAGAACGGGGTCATTATGAACAAAAAGAACAAGCACCAGAGAAGGCTGAACGCCATGCCGTTTCGGCGAGAGAAAATCGTCTTTTTCTTCTTGCTCAGCTCTATCAGCTGCGGCAAATAGCCGCCGTGGGCGAGTACCTCGGCAACTGTGCCGAGCGGCATCCCGCACCGCGAGCAAAATTTGGTCTCGTGTGATATCTGCTGCTGTCCACAGCTCGGGCAATGCATTAAAAATGGCTCCTTTAGACTGGTCGACCCAATTCCTAACGAATTCTTACACGAAAAAGTTCGTTATGCAATAACATCACAGGCGCGGAAGCCTCTCGTCTGACATCATCTGGAATACCGCAAACGCCCTGCCCTGATAATGCTCGGCACGGGCAATGGTTTCTACTAGCACGTCGATCAATGGGCGCACCGCTCGGGGTGCCGGAAGCTCACGTGAAAGGTCCGAATCGGATGAAAAGAAATCAAATCCGAGTGTACGGGTCTGTTCAACCTCATCCAGGTACCGATGGATATCATGACGCCCGGATAAGTTTTCGGGAAGCGTCCATTCAAAGGGATCATCCCAAAGACGCGTCGTAATCCCGCCGAACGTCCTTTCCACCATCGCCGCCGACCGGAGTATGTATTCTCCGCAAGAGAACATCGCCATAGAATTCGAAACCTCGCGCGGCCGGGCAAAGATAAGTTCCTCAGGGATCAGATATAAAAGTTCCCTGGCCCGCGCGTCGAGCGCGGAGAATTCACGGTCCAAAGAGGAGAGAATGGTTCTCATTCGCTATCAGCGTTTAGGATATTTGCGCTCTTTCTCGTAAATACCGAGGCCATAATTGCGGCCCTTCCAGTTAACCCCGCTTCCTACCCGCCCCTTGACGCCAACCTGAGCACCTTTGGAGGGCACGCTGCCATCGGTCACCAACACCCAGATCGTGCCAGTTCCGTCATCGATTTGATAGGCCCCGCCCCCGATCCCCGTGCCCGGGATAGAGAGTCCATAGCTGTCCTTCACCACCCCGGCGATTACCACGTCTTTGTCCTTGTATCTGCCTGGGTCCCGTTCGATCTCAGCAATGGTCTTCCGCTCAGGACATCCGGCGGTCAATAGTACCGCGGCTGCGATCACCCCGATCAGAAATGTTTTCATAAACGTCTTCATACTTGTCTCCTTGAGGTCCGAAATAACGGGAAGAGCCGGTCAATGCATATTGATTCGGTATCAAAGGGTAAGTTTGCCATATTTTTCTAATTCTGCGATTCTGAAGCCGAGAATTCTTTAAACAAGGGCTTGAGGTGTCATCTAAATGCCTGAAAAACCCGGTGCCAGTTCCGGATCGTCATCTTCGTTCATGTCAAGCCTAAAGGGCGACGTCTGGCACGGGCGCGCCGGTCGACACTCGTTCGAACGCTGGCATTTTGATGCCCTTTCCGATGACGGCCGCGAAGCCCTGATAATCACTTTTTACGACAATTATCCGTTCTCGCGACGCTATTTCAACCGCCTCGCCGATGTTTCTCTCAATGTCAATTCGGGCCAGTTTCCGGCGGTAACATTTCTCTATGCGGTCGACGGCCATGTCGTAATGCAAGCCGTTAACGAATGGTCCTTCGACGGGTTTTCGGCCCGAATGGACAATGTTATGTGCTCCATTGGAGATTCGAGTTTCAGGGTAAAGCAGGCCGATTACGGATCGGGTTATATCCTGCATCTTGACCTGATGACGGCTCGAAAGCGTCGTATCGAGGCCGATCTTGAGTGGCTGTCGATAGAATCGGACCTGATGGCTGGACCTCCGGGGGCCAAAACGCCATCAATGGTCTGGAACCTGGTTGCCCCTCGGTCTGACGTGAGTGGCCGGATCGTTCGGACCGGAATCCGCGGCAAGACCAAAAAGGTCGTTCACTTTCGCGGCACCGGATATCACGACCATTTTCAGAGCACCAATTCGCTGGAGGAATCGATATCGTCCAGATGCTGGGGCCGGGCCCATTTTTCCGACACAACCGCTGTTTTTCAGCATATTTCGTATAAAGGCGGGCGAGGCGACACGACGCGGGCCTCGTACATTCAGGACGGCACGCTAATCGCTGCGGACGCAAAGTTCAGAATTACGGGTGACCGGTTTCAGGATAAGGGCACCAGGGCCGAGTTCATCATCACAGATAACGACTTTGCGATCAAGATCAGACACATTAGGCCGATCCATCGAGGTTTATTTGAGCAGAGAATGCTCAGTGAGATCACTCTTGAGTTGCCCGACGGTAAACTCCGGCAGACCGAGGGCATTTTTGAGATGTCTAATCTTAAAGGGATGTTCAATCCGCTTTACCGGTGGATGTCGGATCTGAAGATCGGCAGGAACGGTGGTTCGCCCTATCTCTAGTTCCAGCGCAACTTCCCTACCTCAGCCGAACAGCCGTTCCGTAGGCCAGGACCTCGGTACAACCCTGGGAAAACTCAGTGCCCTCATATCGCATTCCTATGACTGCATCCGCCCCGATCTCGTGAGCATGATGGACCATGCGGTTAAAAGCCTCCATCCTCGCCGCCTCGCAAACCACTGAGAACTCCTCAATATTGCCGCCAGCGATCGATTTGATCCCGCCGATTATTCCGCGCCCGATCCCAGTCGCACGTACTACTATTCCGCGAACAACGCCGAGGTATTCCTCGATCTCCTTTCCTTGAATATCAAATCCGGTGGTAACGATCATAGGGATCTAGGCTCCCCTACTTACCGAAGAGGGGGCGGCCGTCTCGGTTGACGGGGTAGCTTCTTCTTCGACGAGAACGCCGGCTAAAGCCGGGACTCAGAACAGGACAACTGGTAGCGCCTAGGGGAGTTGAACCCCTCTTTCGAGGTTGAGAACCTCGCGTCCTAACCGATAGACGAAGGCGCCAAAATGGACGAATCGGTAGTATAGAACAATGCATTTCTATCTGCAACGGCGGGCGGCCGGTGAACAAAAGCAGACCAATACTTCTCGATCACGAGTCAGGACCAAGCTTCCTTGACCTTGCCTGCAAGTCTTTTTAAACTAGGAGTTTAAATTCACATTCATTTGCATCTCTATGACACACGAACTTTTTGGAACACGACAGACATTCAGGACAGGCGCAGATACGGAAGGCGTCTTTTTTTCCCTCCCGCAATTGGAAAGAGAGGGGCTTGGGCAGATATCGCGTCTGCCCGTCTCGATACGGATCGTTTTGGAATCTGTGCTTCGCAATTTCGATGGGGGGAAGAGAGTCAGCGAGGCGAATATACGTGCGCTTGCAGGTTGGCAGGCGAATGACGAGCGGACTGAGGAGATCCCATTTGTAGTAGCCCGTGTCGTGCTGCAGGATTTTACCGGTGTCCCGCTTCTTGTCGATCTAGCGGCCATGCGGTCGGCGGTCAAGCGGATGGGCAAGGATCCAAGTGTGATCGAGCCGCTCGTACCAGTCGATCTCGTGATCGACCATTCGGTGCAGGTGGATTTCGCCGGCAGCGAACGGGCATACCAGCGGAACATGGAAATGGAATTCAAAAGGAACGACCAGCGATACCGCTTTTTGAAGTGGGGCACCCAGGCGTTCAACGGTTTCAGTGTGGTCCCTCCGGGGATAGGCATAGTTCACCAGGTCAACCTTGAGTATTTGGCGAAGGGTGTGTTTGAGCGTGACGGAGTCTATTTCCCGGATTCGCTGGTGGGAACGGATTCGCATACGACAATGATCAATGGACTAGGCATAGTAGGCTGGGGAGTCGGCGGGATCGAGGCGGAGGCCGGTATGCTCGGGCAGCCGGTATATTTTCTGACGCCTGATGTGGTTGGCGTGAACCTAACCGGGCAACTCCCGACCGGAGCGACCGCGACGGATCTCGTGCTCCGGGTCACCGAGATGCTCCGAAAAGCCAGTGTGGTAGGAAAATTCGTTGAATTCTACGGCGACGGCGTTGCCGCACTTAACGCGACCGATCGGGCGACCATAGCAAATATGGCTCCCGAATACGGAGCTACGATGGGATATTTTCCGACTGACGAAAAAACCCTGGAATATTTTGCAAACACGGGTCGGTCAAGAGAGCAGGTAGAAACCATCCGTAATTATTACGAGGCGCAGGGGATGTTCGGCATCCCGCGAAAGGGCGACGTTGACTATTCGACCGCTCTAGAACTGGAGCTCGAAACCGTCACGCCATCGGTTGCCGGACCGAAACGTCCGCAAGACCGGATCGACCTAACGCATCTTGACGATCGATTCTTAGAATTATTCACGAAATCGGTGGGCGACGGCGGCTATGGCAAGACAAAAGAGGATATTGAAAAGCGCTACAGCATAACGATGGGGGCCAAAGCATTAGGTTTCACATCGGGCGGCGGCGAGCAAAGTTCAAAGTCGCTGCCGGAATCGATCCATAATTCAATCACGCCCGACAACACGAATGCTTTGACCGAGATCGAGATGGCAAATAATCGGCCGACACCGAACCGGGTCGAATATATCGAAGAAAATACCCCAGACATTACGACCAATATTGGGAACGGCGACGTGCTTATAGCCGCAATTACCTCGTGTACGAACACATCGAACCCCGCGGTAATGATCGCAGCTGGTATCGTCGCAAAAAAAGCCCACGAAAAGGGGCTGAAGGTGCCACCCTATGTCAAGACATCTCTAGCTCCAGGATCGAGGGTCGTAACGGAATATCTTGAAAAGGCCGGGCTGCAAAAATATTTGAACGAGATCGGATTTGACCTTGTCGGATATGGCTGCACGACATGCATCGGAAATTCGGGGCCGCTCGACCCGGCTATAGAGGAAGAGGTGGTCGAGAACGACATCATCGCTGCCTCGGTTCTTTCGGGCAATCGTAATTTCGAGGCCCGCGTACATCAGAACATCAAGGCTAATTTTCTGATGTCACCGCCTCTGGTCGTCGCCTTCGCTCTGGCCGGAACTGTTCTCAATGACGTCTCGCTGGAACCTCTCGGTCAGGGTTCGGACGGCGAAGACGTGTATCTACGGGACATCTGGGCCTCGACAGATGAGGTGGCGGAGCATCTTGCCCTCGCCTACGATCCCGAAATGTATATCCGTTTGTATTCGCAGTTTGCCGAACAAAACCCGCTTTGGAACAATATTCAGTCGAGCGTCGGGCAAATTTATGAATGGGATACTGACTCTACATACATCCAGGAACCGCCTTTCTTCGAAGACTTTACTATGGAGACCGGCAGTTTTAAAGATATAAGCGGCGCAAGGGCATTGGCAATTTTTGGCGACTCCGTGACGACGGACCATATTTCGCCCGCCGGCGCCATCAAACCGGCATCGCCGGCCGGGCTTTATTTGCAGGAGAAAGGCGTCGCTCCCGAGGATTTTAACTCTTACGGCTCGCGTCGCGGCAACGACCGCGTGATGCTGCGAGGGACTTTTGCTAACGTCCGGATCAAGAACCAGATGGTCGCCCCCATCGAGGGCGGATTTACAAACCATCAACCGGACGGGACGGAAATGACGATCTTCGACGCGGCAATGCAGTACAAGAAAGAACAGACACCGCTCGTAATCTTCGGCGGTGCCGAGTATGGCACCGGCAGTTCACGAGACTGGGCGGCTAAGGGTACCGCTTTAATGGGAGTGAAAGCAGTGATCGTTACGTCATTTGAACGCATTCACCGCTCAAATCTTGTTGGGATGGGTGTATTGCCGCTCCAATTTATCGAAGGCGAGACATTCGCGACTTACGCGATCGATGGTAAGGAAACATTCGATCTGCTTGGACTGTCGGGATCCACGATAAGGCCTCGTCAGGAAGTAACAATGAGGGTTACCCGAGAAGACGGTGAAGTGAATGAGATCAAACTTATTCTCAGGATCGATACGCCGATCGAGATCGAATATTATAAAAACGGAGGCATCCTACAGTATGTTCTCCGCCAGCTGCTCGGATGAATTTTCTTGTGAAATCTGGCTGTTAATGGTAATTTACTCCTGATGCGGTATATTTTTACTGCATCATCCTCTGGTTATAAAAATTAAAGAAGTATGAAATACGTCATTTCGGCAGCTTTACTTGCCACCTTTGTAATTGCCCCCATTTCAGCAACATTTGGACAAAGATCCGGGTCTTTCGAAAAGCGGTTTCTCCGAGAAGGGACTGAACGGACCCAATTCGGCGCCGTGTCAGCTGTTGGAGACCGCAGGGGCGTATTGATCCAATGGGAGACGGTTGCTGAGCCCAACACGGTTGGTTTCTACGTTTATAGGATCGAGAACGGTCTTTCGACCCTGGTGAATGAAACCATGACCCTTGGAACGGCGGCTCGAGCCGGTGCCGATAAACAAGGAGGTGAACGTTATCAAATTTATGATCCGCGGGGGACTAGCGGCTCATCCTATTTGATCGAAAGCTATAACCTCGACGGTGAGCGATCACATAGCAAGCAGATCGAGACGAGATCGGTGCGTGATGTCGAAGAATTTACCGGAGTTCGCGTGGGCGAACTAAGAGAAGCGAGTCTGTCAAAGAATCACGATCTGGAATCGAGCGCTCTGATACTAACCGACGAGCTGAAAGATACAGTAGAATCCTCACAGCTGGCCGCTGATCCGGCTACACATGCGTGGGTCGTTTCCCAGCCTGGCGCGAGCATATCAGTGCGGCAAGAAGGGCTGCATCGGGTGTCCCGAGCATCGCTGCAAGCAGCTTCCTTCCCCGTCAACAGTAATTCTGCCAACTGGCGACTCTTCGCTGAGGGAGTAGAGCACTCAATAATTGTTGGCCCTGGTGAACAATACATCGAATTCTACGGCAAAGGGATAGATACAATGGAGAGTGATTCCCGGGTTTATTATCTTATTGCCGACACAACGCCGGGGCGAAGGATTCCCAATCGGACCGTTCGCCCGGTCGGCGGGAATGTCCCATCACAAGCTTATTCAACGAAAGCCGTCAAAAAGGAACGAACTCTTTATTACGACAAGGTGCTTAACGGTGAAGCTGAGAATCACTGGGGCCGCGTTATCTTTACGTCCGCGGCCGCTATTCCCTTTTCTCTTCCGAGCGTGGACTTCACCGCCTCAACGGCGACCATTACGGTAAAACTACAGGGATTTACTAATGTGCCGCATCAGGTTAATACGTCTGTAAACGGGAATGCTCTTGGGATAATGACTGGGACGAGCTTAAACAGCTATTCAATGACAGTTCAAATCCCTACAAGCTATTTGAACGAGGGTAACAATACGCTCAGTTTGACTGCGATCGGATCTGGTGATTTTAGCCTCTTTGACGCCGTCACGGTAGAATACAAACGCAAGTACGTGGCCGATCAGAATGTTCTCTCATTTTCGACGCCCGGCTACCGTCGAGCAGATCTTCAAGGCTTTTCGACGGCGAACGTCCGCGTATTTGACATCACCTTCGACGGCCATCCTCAGCAGATCAGGAACGCCAGCGTTGTCCAGGATGGAGCGTCATTTACCGCAAAATTGCCAGCGACACGGCCAGCAGTTTATTACGCAGTCGAGGATTCCGCTCTTTTAACGCCAGCCGAGGTTGTCGCTAATAATCCATCGACCTTAGCTACTCCGGCGAATGCGGCGAATCTTGTCATTATTTCGTATTCTGCAGCGGACTTTATGGCCGCGGCAGAAGCTTGGGCAAATTATCGTAGGGCAGAGGGATACATAGTAAAAGTCATCGATGTAAGAGACATCTATGATGAATTTAATTATGGAGCGATAAGTGCCTTGTCGATCCGTAACTTTCTGAATTACGCCTATTCTAACTGGCAGACGCCGCCGCAATATGCGCTTTTAATGGGGGATTCGTCTTACGACCCTAGGAATTATGAGGGTTTCGGATATTGGAATTTGATCCCGTCGAAATTTGTTCCGTCGTTTGAAGCAACTGAAATCCCGAGTGACGAAGCCTTGGCGGACTTTAATAATGATGGCTTGGCCGAGCTTGCCATTGGACGAATACCAGCCAGAACAGCCGCCCATATCACGAATGTCCTTAACAAAACCATGCTTTTTGAAACCCCGGCGATGCAGTCCTTCGACCGCGGGTCATTATTCGCTTACGACGAACCAAGGAGTTTCAATTTTGCGACCATGAGTCAATCTATAAGAGACAAGCTGCCGCTATCGATGCCGGCCCTCATGGTTGATCGCCTGGCACCAAATTCGGCCACGACCCTTTTGCAGGGGCTCAACTCTGGGAAGTATATCGTTAATTATGCCGGCCATGGAGCGGCGGGCGTTTGGCAAAATGCCGGATTCTTCGGACTTACACAGGCTGAGCAGATCACAAACGCCCCGACGATCTTTACGATGCTGACCTGCTATAACGGCTACTTTATTCGTCCGAATTTCGATTCGCTGAGTGAAAGGCTTTTGAATTCACCTATCGGAGGATCGGTTATTTCTTGGGCCTCGACCTCAGCAACAACGCCCGACGTCCAAATGGTTATGGCCCAACGATTCTATGACAGGCTCGCGGTAGGCAACATCACTCGTGTAGGCGATCTTGTCCGTGACGCAAAACAAGTATTGCCGAGCGGCAGCGATGTGCGCTATTCGTGGGTCTTATTAGGCGATCCTTTGCTAAAGACAAGGTAAGTCGTCTTTCAGTTGTAACACCGAACCAAATGATAGGCCGCCTTAGATACGGTGGCCTTTTCATTTTGCACAACTATTTGTACTGCGGAACTGGCTGGGTTGTAGTCTGGGGCATCGGACGTCTTTGCCCAGGCATCTGAGGCGTGAGGCCCTGAGGGATCTGGTTGACCGTTATTTCCCCCTCGTTCTCAATGATCTGATCGATCAAATCAAACTTTTCCTTATCAAATTCCTTTGTCATCAGGACTCCGTTCTTGTCAATCGTCATCGGATAAATTCCGAAGAACTGGTTCTTGAAATTTTTGAAGAATGAAACGTCTTCAGGCGGCAGCACCGCCATTCTCTCCGGATTAGGGAGTGGAATCGACGCTCCGATAATTTCAAGCTGCTCTTTTGATTTCGCGACATAATCACTATTTGGATAGTCGCTGACGATCTGCTGGAAATAGCGGGCAGCCTGATCGGTTTCTTCCTCTATAAGATATGTCACTGCAAGCTTGTACAATACCTCATCCATGAAACTGAAATTTGGATATTTTTCAATGATCTCTCGAAAACGCGATTGAGATCCCTTTAAGCCGCCTTTCTTCTGATCCACCGACAAAGTGTAGTAATAATTTGCAATTAGCAAATTATGCAGGCCAAGGTTGTCCTGGACCTGTTTGAGCCGTGATTCGGCCTCGCCCGAAAGAAATGAATCCGGGCACTGCTGCAAAAGGGCCTTAAGCCGTGTCTCCGCACGTTTGGCGCGGGTAGCGTCCCGGTCAGGCAGGCCGATCTGACGCATTTCAGATTCGGCGATCTTCAAGATCACCCTGCACGAAAGCGGATGTGTGGGGAAAAATGTGAGCCAGTCCTGATATGAAGCGATCGCCTGGATAAGGGCACTGGTATTGCTCTCGAGAAAAAATGAATCACCGACTGCGAGTTTTGCCATCGGCAGATAAGGCGAATCAGGATAAGTGGTAATGATCGTTTGGAAAAGGAGACGGCCGACGTCGTAGTTTTTCTTTCTGATCTCACGCGTGGCGTATACAAATAGCTCCCGGTCGCGTCCCGGGGAAACGCTGCCGAGAAGTTCTTCATATTCGTCTGGCCCTCCGCCGCCGAATATCCCAAGAAACTTTTTCTTTTTCTTCTGTTCACGCGGTTGGCCAACAATCGAACCGGGATTTGCACGAGCGGACGCCGTTTCAAGCTGAGCATTATCGACCCGCACCTGGATCTCACTCACGGACTGTTCGAGGCTATCTAAGTCGGACCGCTCATATTTTTCAGCTCGGTCTACTTTCCCGCGAAGGCTGTTGACGTCGGACTGCACCCGTGAAACGTCCTTTTCGAGACTTACAAGGCGGCCAAGCGGTGTATCTAGCTTCTTTTCATCGTCCTTTTTTGATTTATCCTTTTTATTCTCTTCTTTAAGGACTGAGATACCGCTATTGAGCGATCGACGCATTCGGTCCAGTTTGTCTCTCATAACATCGAGACGCTGTACCACAGTACCGTCCAATGGCTGTGTCTGGCCAAAGGCGGCCGACGACAAAACTAAAACCGAAAGAATGCCGAGAATTACTGCTTTTTTAATATCAAATAACATACGCATCGTAGTTTGACCGTTCACCATCACACCCAAACCGTTCCCTTTTCAAAAAGATTCCTAACTGCCGCCGCGGGCTCGCCGCGACCGAAAACGGCTGAGCCGGCAACAATGATATCCGCCCCGGCTGCCGTGATCTCGCTAATATTCGTTTCGTCTACACCACCGTCGATCTCGATCTGTACCGGCAGCCCCCTGACATCTATCATTTCCCGAAGTCGTCTAAGTTTGTTGAGCATCGCCGGGATAAATTTCTGGCCGCCAAAGCCCGGGTTCACAGACATTAATAGAATAAAATCTGCAAAAGCAAGGGCTTCATCGAGCACAGTCAATGGCGTGGCTGGGTTTATCGCAATACCTGCCTTACCGCCGGCATCCCTGATAGATCCCAGTGTTCTATGGAGATGAGCATCCGCCTCCACATGGACAGAGACCATATCTGCACCTGCCTCGACAAAAGCAGAAGCGTACCGACCAGGTTCCGTGATCATCAAATGAGTATCGATGATCAGGCTTGTTGCTTTTCTGATCGACTTGACAACAGGCAAGCCAATCGTGATGTTAGGGACGAAATGTCCGTCCATCACATCTACGTGGAGCACGCGGGCTCCGCCGTCCTCGACAGCTTTTATTTCCTCGGCGAGCCTTGTAAAATCCGCCGAAAGGATGGACGGTGCGATTTCAGTCATTAAGTCCGTTAATCAATCTATTTCGTTGCTAAAATCGGGTCTTTAGTTGTACCCGGTTACTTACAAAGGCGATCAAGACTTTGGTGTAACAGCCGGTTTCGCCGCCGGATTAGGCGTCTTTGCGGGCGGTGGGGGCCGTTCAGCGGGCTCTGACGACTTTTCAGGGTCCTTCTTGTTCGCACTCGGTACAGCCGTGTTGGACTTAGAGGCCGTATCCGGCGCATCCAAGTTTACATCACGGGCCGTGTCGGCTTTTTTTCGATTTGTGTTTGAACTCGCTTTCGGCTTCTTGGGTTTGTCCGAGATCATCTCCTCGATCTTTTCAGTGTCGTCTTCCTCGAGAATTTTAATATCTGGCCGGCGGTCGTCACCTTCGCCGGGCCCTTTACTAACGACGACTATTATCCTTTGTCCCGTTTTCACAGTCTCCCCGGGTTTTGGCAGTTGCTCTATGACCGTATTCGGAGGCTCAGGACTGAAACGAGTCGCTTTCTTATGAATTCTAAGGCCGAGTGAGGCAAGCTCTTTTTCGCTGCTGGAAAACTCCTTCCCCGTGATCTCCGGCACCTTGATCTCCTCACCTTTCAAGGACATGTATACAACACCGGCCATGCCGAATAAAAATGCGGCCGACAGCAATACCAAAGCTGACAATTTGCCTATCGCTGAAAATCCTGAGCTGAGCATATCTATCTTATAAACACTGAAAAACAATTGGTAAGTTTAGCATCTTAGCGGCAATCAACGCCATTCCGAATGCCTTAACTGTTACCGTCTTACGATCTCTCTCTTTCGCCTAAAACAGGCGATAAAAAATCCGTCCATTCCATCTCGATCCGGCCTAGTTCTGGCAAACCCGTCAGAAGTCAGGAATACAGAGGGAATTTTTGGAGCAACTGCTTCAAAATCTTCCGATAAACTGAGAAACTTCTTACAAACATCCTCATTTTCCTCGATCTCAAGTGAACAAGTCGAATAAACGAGTTGACCGCCTGGCCTTACCATCTCAGATGCAGAAATCAAGATCGAAAGTTGTTTCTCAGCGAAGCTGCTTAGATCATCCGGTTTGACGAAATATCGAAGCTCAGGATTATGCCGTATCGTACCGGTGCCCGAACAAGGTGCGTCCACGAGCACATGATCAAAAAATCGCTCCACAAATGGCATTTGAACGCCAGCGTCGTACTGAACGATGCCATGGAGAGAAATATCCTGCCAACTGAGGCTCTCTTTTAGAAGTTCCACGCGCCGCCGCGAAATATCGCCCGCGATCACCATTCCTGTCTTCTCGGATGCATTTCGAGCCAATATTCCGGTTTTCCCTCCGGGGGATGCACAAACGTCCAAAATGCTCTGGCGATCGCCAATTTCGATCGAACTAGCGACCATCTGCGATGCTTGGTCCTGAAAATATATCCTGCCCTCCCTGCCAAGGCTGACCAGTTTGTGTTCACGCACATCTGCCAGATAACACCCGTCAACATAATCTGAACGACGGGCAAATTTCTCGATCTCTTCCCTTAGGACAGGATCGTCGTCGATCACTCGAAATGCCGCCAGCGGCACGATGTTATTCGCTTTCGCGATCTTTTCAGCGTCGGCAGACCCAAAATCAACAGCCCATTTCTCCAGCAGCCAACGAGGATGTGAAGTCTCCACGGACAATCGGTCCAGATCGTCCAAAAATTTGATTTCGGGCGGCTCCCGGAGGAGCCGCCGAAGAATCGCATTTACAAACGGCTTTGCAGAGGTTTTTTTTGCACGATGGACAAGATTGACACTCTCGTTGACTGCCGAATGAGAAGGTATACGGTCAAGACACTTGATCTGATAGATCGCTAAGCGGAGGGCAATTCGGACCTCGTCATCGATCTTTCTTTCTTTGGTAACTTCAGATATTAGACGGTCAAGGTAGATCTGCCTTCTAAGGGTGCCAAGTACTAATTCGTGACACAAACCCCGATCTTCAAGGGAGAGTTCGTCCTCTGCCATAGGAAGAAGGCCCGATGAAAAAGCCTTCTCCTTTTCGATCTTAAGCAGGACATCAAAAGCGGCAACTCTCGCCGGAGAGATCTTCATTTCTGCCCCATCGGATTCCCTTTTGCCGGTTCGTGCCTTTGCGAAAGATCCGTCGCCGTGCCTTTTTGCAGATTTGCATCGACCGTTATCCTTTCATCGAAGACAAAACATTCCCCTTTCCAAAGTGATTCGGCCGGTGATGTCTCCTCAAGATATTTGAGGATCCCTCCCTCAAGCTGAAATACCTCGGGGAAACCGAGCGATCTCATGTATGGGGCAAATTTTTCGCATCGTATCCCTCCCGTGCAAAACATAGCGACACGTTTATGCCTGACCGGATCGAGATTCGCAGCCACAAATTCGGGCAATTCACTGAATTTAGATATTTCCGGGTTTAGAGCTCCTTCAAATGTGCCGGTCTTGTATTCGTAGTCGTTTCTTGTATCGAGTATGAGAGTTTCCGGATCTGATATGATCCGATTCCACTCCTGAGAGCGGACATGGGTATAGGCTCCCAGCGAGATGTCGACCTCTTTCTTAAGCGTCACGATCTCCGGCTTTATTCGAACATCCGTCTTCCGAAACGGAGCAATGTCGGTGAAAGATGACTTTGTAACGAGCTTTGTGTTCAAAATTGTCTCCACTTGCATCACAAAATCCAGAAGATCTTCGCTCAGCCCGCAGACCATTCCGTTATATCCTTCTCCAGCGATGATGATCGTACCGCGAACGTCGAACCGAAGCATCGCATCCTTTAGTGACTGCTTGACGCTTGCAAGGCTCCCGGGCTCGCCGAGTTCTTTGAATTCGTAGAACGAAATTATTTCTATAGCCGCGTTATCCATTTATACTATTGCCCTAATATCTCACCTTTTCTCATTCGAAATCCGTTGAGAAAATCCGAAATAACCATACGATTCTTCCCTTCGGGCTGAACCTCAAGTAATTGTAAAACACCCTCGCCGCATGCGACGAGCAAACCGGTCGCGTCAGCTTCGATGACCTGACCCGGCTGTCCAGAGCTTTCTATCTCGCTATTGCGCCGTGCGGACAAGACCTTGACCCGTTTTCCGTGTATCTCGGTGAACGTGCCCGGAAACGGCTGAAAGCCTCGGATGCGATCGGAGACACGGTCCGCCGTCATCGTCCAATCGATCCGGCCGTCCTCTTTCTTTAGGATCGGCGCGAGAGTCGCGTGGGAATTGTCCTGTTTACATGGCGTGATCGAGGGAAGGTCTGCAAGAGTCTGCGACAAAAGTTCAGCGCCCAATTCAGACAACCGCGACATAAGCTCGATAGCATTCTCTTCGGAGCCGATCTGCGTCGATCTTTGAAGCAGGACGTCGCCCGTATCCAGTCCCGAGTCCATCTTCATTGTGGTGACCCCGGTTTCTGTTTCCCCTTCGGCGATCGCCCAGTTTACGGGTGCCGCTCCGCGATATTTAGGAAGCAGCGAGAAATGAACGTTCACCGCACCATTCGGATAGGCATTAAGAAAACCCTTGGCAAGGATACGGCCGTAAGCAACGACCACGGCGATGTCTGCGTGGTGTGATTCAAACTCCGAGAGTGCTTCGGGCGTTTTTATCTTCACCGGCTGATAGACCTTTAGTCCGTGGTCGATGGCACACTGCTTTACCGGCGAATAAACGATCTTATTGCCGCGGCCGGATGGCCGGTCCGGCTGTGTGTAAACGGCTACTACCTCGTGCCCGTCCTCGAGAACCTTCTTGAGTGACGGAACCGCCGCTGCCGGCGTGCCCATGAAAACAATCTTCATAAAACACAAAAGGCAACGATCCTGTTGCTAATAGCCGCAACGATAGTTGTAAGTTTCGTAGATCTTTTCCCATTTGCCGGATTCTCGGCCGTAGACGCCAAAATTTCTTCCCTCGAATGCCTGCGTAGTAGTAAAGATCTCGGCAACGCCGTCGCCATTGTAGTCGAAATAGTCCAACAGTAATTCGTGATATACCCCGTCATCGAGGTCTTTTGGGTCTTCACTCATGATCTTGTCGGGCGTATAGTTTTCGAATTCGCTCACC
>JBGTBC010000176.1:0-6708 GCA_041749555.1 Pyrinomonadaceae bacterium
CGGTCTGTTTGACCAACCCGATGCCTCTGCCTTCGGTTTAAAGATGTATCCCTTAAGCACATAGATGCCCAAACCGATCAATAGGATCGGCAGAATGCCCCGCATCAGGAACCCCAAATTGAATACTCTCTGAAGCAAAAATGCGGTGCCGAGCACTGTTAGAATGATGCCCCAGAGCTTCGGATTCCCCGAAAAACGCTGAACCAAGATATCGTCGGCAACATCCGGTGTCAGGCCGGATCGGATCATTTGAGCGGTCCGCCATGAATCGAGGGCCGAGAACAGCCACATTCCGATAAATCCCAGCACGAAGAGCGGTGTGCCGCCCGTAAGAACAGCCATCTGAAAAAGGCCGACAAAGATCGCAAAATAGACCAGGGCCTTAACGGTCTGGCCGTTATAAGCGGCACCAAGTCCGGGACAGATCATTGACAGTAAGGTCGCAATAACCGGGGACGTTCGTTTCTTTACGAAAGGTACGTGGTTCGAGCGGCTCTGCTGACGCAAAAGATCTACGCCCTGTACAATACAGTCCTGGCAATATGGAAATCCCTTGATCCGGTGGTCACACGCCGGGCAGAGCGGACGTCCGCAGCCATTACAGCTAACTACTGCAGCACTATGATTGTGATAGGCACAATTCATTATTTCTGTTCCTCGTTATTAATGTAAGTTGTGCCTTTAACGGGATCATTTACGGAAGCTGGTTCCGATGGTTTGCCGCTCCAGACGGCCGAACTCTGCTGGTATGTTTGGCCAGCCAGTTCGACACTTCGCTGATAGATGCCGGAGATCGTGCCATCAGCCGAAACCGTTTCGCCAAACATAAGGAAGGCAAACGCAAGTATCATTGCGACAGGCGCCAATTGAGGAACGGAGACAGGGAACTTAAGCCCGCGTATCCACTCGCCTGCTTCCTTGATCCACGAAGCTTTTACTTCTTTCGATTCGGCTGTACCGATCGTCGATTGCAGGATCCTTTCGTGAAGGCCCGACGGTATTGCCAGCTCGTCCATTTTATAGGTGTAGCAGGCGGCTATCGAACGTACGACCATTCCCGGCAGATCTTCGCAAGAATTACAGAGGGCTGCGTGCCGTTCCCACCGGTGAAATGAGCCCGCGGGTAAAAATCCGTCAAGATAATCTGTCAGGTGGCTTTCGAAATCATCGCAGGCCATCGAGGTCTGCGGCGCCGTCATAGTGAGGATCCGTGCCTCGAGTTTTGTCATCGGCGTAGCCGGAGCAGTGATCTCACGGCAAACGGCTAGAGATTCCTTAACATCGTTGAGCAGAGCGTGGCAAAGCGGACAGCTAAGTGCATGAGCAGCGACTGCCTTATGTGCGCCGCCGTTCAGCGTCTTATCGAGATAGTCGCTCAACAGTTCTTCAAACTGTGAACAATTCACTATTTCTTGCTGCTCCTGTTTCATAACATAAAACCCCTTGTTGGTTTTGAGTCCCGCCTTCAGGCGGCTTCCTCCCCATGGATGAGCCTGCTAAAGCAGGTACTCAAAACTAAATTGTCACCACCCTCATCCTTCTAAGCACTTTCGCCAATTCGATCCGGCCGCGATTTATTCGCGATTTCACCGTTCCCTCAGGTATCTGCAGTACATCCACGATCTCCTGATATGTCAGCTCCTCGATGTCGCGGAGGATCACGCAGGTCCTCAGATCATCAGGCAATTTGTCGATCCCTTCCTGCACCTGGCTTGCCAGCTCTTTCCGCTCGATCTCTTTATGAGCGGATGTCCCTGCGGCTCTCAGGTGATACGAATGATCGTCAACCGCATCAGCCATCGTATTCTGCGGATTTCGTTGGCGATGGCGGTAATCGTCAATTATCAAATTTCGGGCAAGCCGCATCAGCCAATTCGAAAGGTCGCCCTGTTTCGCATCATATTGATCAAGCGTCTTGTAGATGCGGATGAAAACATCCTGGGTCAGGTCCTCGGCGGCATCCACGCTAGATGTGAACCGGTAAGCGAGGTTAAAGATCCTGCGGGAGTAATTGGAAACAATATCCTCCCACGCCGTCCCGTCTCCTGAACGAGCACGCCTGACGAGATCCACACCATCAAAATCTGTCACAGCTTTTAATGCTTCCAACGCGTTTCTCTCCCGAAACCAACCGCCTCTGTCCCACAGCAGCAAAGCAAAAGCTGCTTATTGTCAAGATTGGTTACGAAAGGCCAAATATAAAAGTTCAATAAAAAAGTAGCCCTAAACTAAGAAAATACGAGCTCCGATGAGCATTCTCGACACTATACATCAACCGACACGGAATTTCGGGAAATGCTGACGAATGAATTCCGCGGAGCGCAGCAGACATCGATCAAATTTGTGCGATCAGTGCTCATCTCGTCGTCATTTTCTAGCGATCGCATCACGGAGTCAAATATCTCCGCGGCTTTCGGGTCTTTCGGTGCGGAAATACTGTAATGAACCCATTTACCGTCGCGGCGGCTTTCTACTAACCCGGCCCGCTTAAGATAGGCGAGATGCCGCGAGATCTTGGGGTTATTGGTGCCAAGCGTCTCAGCGAAAAAGCATACACAGACCTCTCCGTCACGCATTAGATTGAGCAATCTGAGGCGTGTCCGATCTGCCAAAGCGGCAAAGAATTCATCGAGTTTTACTGATCCTGTCTTTCCCATACAAAAAAAATTATATCACATTACATTTATGGCTTGACATAAATGAATTTTGGGGATATTGTGAATTTACAATTATGTATAAGCATAATTGAAATAAGTATTGAGTCCCTGCTTTAGCAGGCTTACTCTGCAAGAAACATGCCGCCTAAAGGCGGGACTCAAAACGACCGAATCAGAACGAATAAAAAGGAGAACGATCATGACAGCAATAAATACATTAAAGGCACACTTGGCATTAAATGTTTCGAATGTCGAGGGAAGCATAGAGTTTTACAAAAAGATGCTTGGCATCGAGCCGAGCAAAATTCGGACCGGCTATGCAAAATTCGACGTCCAGAATCCACCGCTCAACCTGACGCTAAACCAATCGGCGGCCGCAGGAAAGGGAAGTTTGTCGCATCTCGGCATTCAGGTGGCGGCATCGGAGGATGTTCTTGCAATGAAAGAACGCTGGGAAGCCGAAGGCTTGGTCCCGCGTGAGGAGATGCAGACGACCTGCTGCTACGCCGTTCAGGACAAGGCATGGGTTCACGACCCTGATGGTAACGAATGGGAAGTTTTCGTCGTACTTCAGGACAATCTGCCCGAAGGCACAAAGAATACCGAAGGAGAATGCTGCGTACCGACGTTTGTGACCATTGACGGCGAGAAAAAGGAAGTCGCGTCCGCTTGCTGCTGATAGGGAGGTGATCAAATGAGTACAATGGACCATAACAGACCAACTTCCTCTTGTTATCTGCGAAGTGAATGCCGGGCCGAGTCGGATCGCGAGTACGTCGATAAGCTCTTTGCACATAATTGGGAGTATTTCGTGATAAAACGAGATGAACGATCGAACGGTATGACGACATTCGTCGAATGCTGCGGGACGGACATTAAGCTCGGCTAGTCAACACAATACGATGTCAGAAATAAACTGTAACCCGACGCGGCGCCTATCGTTTCTGGATAGATTCCTTACACTTTGGATCTTTCTAGCAATGGCGATAGGCGTCGCGATCGGCTTTTTATATCCCGGCGTCGAGGGCCTGATAAATAGTTTCAACATCGGAACCACAAATATCCCTATCGCCGTCGGCCTGATCGTGATGATGTATCCGCCGCTTGCGAAAGTGCGATATGAGAACCTCGGCGAGGTCTTTCGAAACACAAAGATTCTCGGTCTATCGCTCATTCAAAACTGGGTCATTGGCCCGATCCTGATGTTTGCTCTCGCGATAATTTTCCTTCGCGATTATCCGGAATACATGATCGGCCTGATCATGATCGGGCTGGCGCGGTGTATCGCAATGGTCATCGTATGGAACGAGCTGGCCAAAGGCGACAGTGAATATGCGGCGGGCCTCGTGGCTTTTAACAGTGTCTTCCAGGTTTTCTTTTACAGTGTCTACGCATGGGTTTTCGTTACCGTACTTCCGCCATATTTCGGGCTAACAGGCGTCGCGGTCGATATCGGCATATGGCAGATAGCCGAAAGCGTCTTCATTTACCTCGGTATTCCGTTTCTCGCCGGGATAATTACCAGATATGTGCTTATCCGGGCCAAGGGTAAAGAGTGGTATGAAAGTGTATTCATCCCTCGTATCAGTCCGCTCACACTGATCGCACTGCTTTTTACGATCGTCGTTATGTTCAGCCTTAAAGGGAATCTGATCGTGCAGCTGCCTTTGGATGTCGTGCGGATCGCGATCCCGCTGCTCATCTATTTTGTCGTGATGTTTCTCATCAGTTTCTATATGGGCTGGCGAGTAGGAGCAGATTATTCTAAAACCGCCACCCTTTCGTTTACAGCAGCGAGTAACAATTTCGAGCTTGCGATCGCGGTTGCAATCGCGGTATTTGGCATTAATTCGGGCGTAGCGTTTGCCGCCGTCATCGGACCTCTTGTCGAAGTGCCGGTATTGATCGGGCTTGTAAATGTTGCCCTCTACTTTCAGAGAAGATATTTTGCCGTCGAGCATGTTGTAGCGTAGGCAAGAGCAAAAATATGAGAGAAAAACAGCGAGTCTTGATATTGTGCACGGGGAATTCGGCCCGCAGCCAAATGGCCGAAGGGCTGCTTCGCCATATCGCCGGCGACCGCTTCGAAATCGTGAGTGCCGGCACCGTCGCCAGCTTCGTGCGTCCACAGGCTATCTCCGTGATGAACGAGATCGGCATCGACATATCGAATCATCGTTCCAAATCGCTCGATGAATTTCTCGATGTGCCATTTGATTTCGTCATAACCGTTTGCGACAACGCGAACGAGTCATGCCCGATCTTCCCCGGCCCTGCAAAAAGAATACACTGGAGCTTCGACGATCCCGCCGCCGCGAAGGGCACAGATATTCAGATCCATAAAGAATTCACCCGTATCCGCGATCAGATTAAGGGGAAATTAGTCGAATTTGCAGCGACCAAGGCTGAAATTTAACCTGCCATTTAGATTTTCTTCCAAATACTGTATCTTTTGAATTTGCCCGGGTTCGAAAGATTCACACTAGGAAGCCGGCGGTCGGGCCGGAATCGAGCGGATTGCGCAAATATCTAAAATTCATTCTCCTTTTCTTATTTGCTGTCTTCATTTTCTGGTTTTTCGGCCGGGACCTTGATTGGCAGCAGGTGTCGGCGAGTCTGCGGCGTGCCGATCCCTGGTATCTGGGGGCCGCCGTTCTTATAATTTGTCTCGGTTATTTCCTCAGGGCTGTGCGTTGGAAGGTGCTGCTGTCGCCAATAACTGAATCGAGCCTGAAAGAGCTTTTCGCGACGACCACGGTCGGATTTGCTGCCATTTTCCTGATCGGACGCATGGGCGAGATTGTCAGGCCGATGTGGCTTCCGATGAGAGACCGGCGTGTCCGGCCAAGCGCGGCTCTAGTGACGCTTGGGCTGGAGAGGATATTTGATCTTGCTGCCCTGACAAGCTTTTTTGCGATCAATCTTATTTGGTTTAAACCTCAGGCGGGCCGGGAGACCGAGTTTGAATATGTTCAGTGGGTCGGCTCGCTGATGCTTCTCGGAGTGGTTTTAGGGTTCGTCGCCTTGATCGTTTTTCAGCGAAATGCCCCTCCTATCATCAAGTGGGCCGATCGATTTACCGATAGAAGCTGGGTGCCAAAGCGATTAAAAGCGATAATTCTCAGCATTTTGAGGCAGTTGACGTCGGCGTTGGCAATATTGCGGAACTGGCGCGAGACGCTTTTGGTCAGCTTTTGGACCTTTACGCTGTGGATGGCGATCGCTGTTCCAACATGGTTGGTCCTGCTGGCATTTGATATGCCGTTTACGTTCAGCGACTCTTTGTTTATTATGGGATTTGCTACCGTCAGCTCGATCGTTCCGACGCCCGGCGGGGCCGCCGGGGCATTTCATACGGCGACAGCGGCAAGCCTTCTGTTTCTAAAGAATGACATTCGCGTCGAAGACGCGGCTGCCGTGTCGATCGCGATGCATCTCGTTTATTTCGCACCGGCGGTGATTTTTGGCTTATACTATTTCTTCCATGGTGATATAAGTATTGAACGGTTTCGAAGTCTGCTGTCGAGCGAGAACGCCGAACGCGAGATCGAATCGGACTCGCCCGATTTTGAGCGGTCAGAGTCCACGCTTTAGCGTGCAGATCGAGTAGCCGCCTAAAGGCGGGACTCAAAACATATGCGCTGTCCATTTTGCTCACATATCGAAGATAAGGTCGTGGATTCGCGTGAAGCGAAAGGCGGCGATTCGATACGCCGGCGCCGCGAGTGCCTGGGGTGCGGCCGACGATTTACGTCCTACGAACGCATAGACGAAATTCCCTATATGGTCGTCAAAAAGGACGGCAAACGAGAGGGATGGGACCGGAACAAGGTTCTTGCCGGATTGTTTCGAGCCTCTGAAAAGCGGCCCATTTCAACCGTCCAGCTCGAGGCCATCGTGGACGAGGTCGAAAAAAACGTCCAGGATTCGCTCGATAGGGAACTCGCCACAAGCGAGATCGGCAAAATAATCATGAGGCGGTTAAAAGCTCTCGACAAGGTCGCTTATGTTCGTTTCGCTTCCGTCTATCTCGAGTTTGCCGATGTTTCAG
>JBGTBC010000177.1:0-2824 GCA_041749555.1 Pyrinomonadaceae bacterium
GGGCCGCGGCATCCTGGTGGTCTTCGGTCTGCTGTCGATCCTGGTCGCGGCCATCTTCATCGTCGGCCAATCCGACATCAAACGGTTCCTCGCCTATTCCAGCGTCGAACACCTGGGCATCGGCAGGGGGCATAAGATTGGCCCCTACAGCCTCGATAAGGCCATTTCGGACAACGACGGTCCCCTTTTCGATGGTCGCACCGGAAACCGTCACAACCTTCGCGTTGGTGATCGCGTAACTCTGTGCATTCGCGGCCGCGCTAAAGAGCAAACAGATAGCCGCAAAAGAAAGCAAACATAGCTTTGATCTCATAACTTTAATTGTAATTACAAATTGGAGCCTAACTGAAAATAGGTTTACGGAGAGAATATAGAAAAAGTCCCGAGTACGCAACACAGCAGGCGGTGCATACCCGAAACTTTACAAAAATGTACATAACTAAATATTTACGTCAGCTAATCGGTTCGTCCGGCGTGACCTCGCTCCTTTTTGAGGAGCGTTTCCTTCCGGTCGATCCCCCATCGATACCCGCTCAACTTACCGTCGGCCGCAATCACCCGGTGACACGGGATCACCAGCGCGACCGGATTCGTAGCACACGCTCGGGCGACGGCCCGAACCTTCTTTTTGTCGCCTAATTTCTCGGCGATCTCGCCGTATGAACGCGTTTCCCCGTACGGAATATTGCGAAGCAGTTCCCACACCTGCAATTGGAAAACAGTTGCGCGAAGATCTAGCGGCAGCATAAGGCGCCGTTCCTTTCCCGACAGGTAAGAGATGATCGCGCCGACCGTACTCTTGAGGTCCGTATCGTCCGCCGTTATTGCGGCATTCGGAAACTCGGCCGTGAGTCCCGCTTTGAGGCTTTCTAATGTGTCGCCAAACGTAACGCTGCAAATACCGCGTGCTGTTCGGGCGACAAGCAGCTTTCCCAGATCGCAATCGGCAACGGTGTAGCTGATCTCAAGTCCGGCCCCGCCTTTCCTATATGTCGCGGGCGTCATTCCCAAATTTTCGACCGCATTCTCATATAATCCGCGGCTGGAACCAAAACCCGCATCGTACATAGCTGTTGTTACATCGCTTCCACACCGAAGCTCACTCTTAAATTTCTCCATTCTCTTCACCTCTGCATATTTCTTCGGGCTCACGCCCACCACCGCCTTAAAACTCCGCTGTAAATGATATGGGCTTAGCCCGGTCTCGACCGCCAGCTCTTCTAACGAGTACAAATCATCTGATTCGATCAGGCCGCATGCCTTAATGATCTTCTCGATCTGCGGATCGACAAACGCAATGTCTTTGGGCTTGCATCTTAGGCACGCCCGCAGCCCAGACTTTTCGGCAGCCTTCCATGTTTCGAAAAACGCCACGTTCTCGCGCTTCGGTGTACGTGCCCGGCAGGATGGCCGACAATAAATGCCAGTTGTTTTGACCCCGAGGTAAAACGCCCCGTCAAATCGCGAGTCATTCTCTGTGACCGCCCGCCAAAAGATCTCCGTTTCCATGATTCTCAGTTTATTCGCAACTTTCACTCAAATCTATCCGAATATTGCTGTAGAATTTAAATATGAGCTCGATCGTCCTATTCGACGGCGTCTGCAACTTCTGCAACGGTGCCGTCAATTTTATTATCAGGCACGATCACAAGGCTCGATTCAAATTTGCGCCGCTGCAGTCTGAGATCGGGGAACGGTTAAAATTGGAGTATGCGATCCCTCCGGACACCGACTCGCTCGTCCTCGTAGAGGATGGGCAGGCATTCACGCATTCGACCGGTGCACTGAAGATCGCAAATGGCCTTAGCGGCATTTGGCGGCTCGCGTATGTTTTTTTCATAGTGCCAAAACCGGTCAGGGATTGGTTCTACAGTACATTTGCTGAGAATCGTTACAAATGGTTCGGCAAAAAAGATGTCTGCATGATCCCAACCCCCGAGGTCCGAGAACGATTTGTGGATTGAAGCAGGTTCTGCCCTTCGCGGGGCTTCCTTTGTGGCTTGGCGGGAACATTTCTTCGGGTTTTTTGAGGCTTTATTGGTAATTAAGATTATGAAAGCTATATGGAATAAAAGAGTATTAGCCGAAAGTGATGATACGGTCGTGGTCGAAGGAAATCACTATTTTCCTCCCGATTCGTTAAACACCGAATATTTCCAGCCCTCCCAAACACACACGGTCTGCGGTTGGAAGGGCACTGCCAGTTACTATGACATCGTCGTCGACGGCGACATGAACGGAGATGCCGCGTGGTATTACCCCGAAACTAAGGATGCCGCCAAAGAGATCGAGGGCTACGTCGCCTTTTGGAAAGGGGTCACGGTGACAGAATAATTTCTTGATATCTTAAGGCTGCTTAGGTATCCTTAAATGCCATTGCATCATTGGTTGGATGTTGCACTCAGGGAAATAGGTGGTACAAGGTAAAGATAATGGCGAATCGCTGCAACCTCTGTTTTCTCTTATAGTTACCGCCAATACTTAAAGTACTTTCGTGTCCCGCGGTGGTACAAAAACAGGGTGTCTCATGGGTTTCTCACTCGAAACATTAGAATTCGAACGGCTTCTCGAGCTGGCCTCTCGCCACGCCCAGACACCGATGGGAGTCGATCGATTTGCCGATCTGAGGCCATTTGAATCTCGGCGCGACCTGAACGAAGCACTCTCGGCGATCGGCGAAACCATCTACCTCAACGAGGAGCGGCAGGTCACTTGGTCCTTCAGCGGTCTGGAGGATCCCGCGGATGCGGTCGCCATTCTCCGCATCCGAAATGCCTCGCTCGAGCCAAATCTGATGCTCGATATCTCACGAGTCTGCAGCCAG
>JBGTBC010000178.1:0-13198 GCA_041749555.1 Pyrinomonadaceae bacterium
GACGAGCAAATTAAGCTGATTGGTCCCGTCAAAACGGTTTGCGGTCAGCACCGTGTTCTCACTGAATCGCTCGTAAAATATACCCGCACCGCCGCGAAACACGGTTTTAGGCACCGACGCCCCCCCGGCTCCCGGTGACCAGGCAAAACCGAACCGCGGGGCAAAATTCAGGTTGCTGTTGATGTTGCTTTGATTTTCGTATCGAAGGCCAAAACTCAAGAGAAGTGACGGCCTAACACGCCAATCATCAGTTACAAAGAGTCCCGTAGTGTACTGAGATACACCTACCAGAGGATTACCGGTCGTAATGCTGAACTGAGTCGGATTGAATCTTTCATCAGGACTGCCACTTACCTCACCACGATACTGCTCAAGGGGAGTGATAGCAGGCATCAAAACAACGCATGTTGGACTGACTGGAAAACAGCCAGCCGGCGAACGAACATCTGACCCACCCGCGAAAATGAACGATCCGCCGAATCCGCTTTCAGAGCGATCGTCGATGGTCACTTTCCGGATACGGGCTCCGAACTTTACACCATGCTGTGAATTCCGGCCAAATGTCGTCGTCGTACCATTGTTTAGCTCCCAAACTTTATTGTTCGTAAAGCTGTTACCCACCTGCGAGCCGCCGCCCGTAAAGGCAGACGAAACATTGATCGTCGGGATCGAATTATCGCCGAATCTTTCATTCAAATTATCAGAATACTCAAAGCGCGTTTCATTAACAGTTTTTGCGTTCAGGATACTGGTATAAGTAAGCCTCAACTCGTGCCCCCGGCCTTCGGACTCTGATGCAACCGATGGAAGAGCGACACCGCTGTTAAGGCCCTGATTTTCCGAGCTTCGATTGTTGAAGCTGTAACGGGTTACCAACGTATTGTTCTCGTTGATCGCGTGATCTACTCGGGTCGACATCTGAAAATTCCGGTTCGGGACCGTTAGATCTCGTCGAAATTCTACTATATTAAGTGACGGGTCGAGGATCAGAGCATTGATAACAGCGTTGCCGTCATTATGCCTGCTGCTGAAGTCGACGTTGAATGATGTGCTGCCTTTTCTCAGAGGGCCGCCAACACTGCCGCCGAATGCTCTCATTTGCGTTGGGGCACGGTTCAGGGCAAAGGGATTTCGTGAATTCAGGCTCTCATCGTTAAAGTTGCCAAATGCGGAACCACGCCATCTTTCCGACCCAGGACGCGTAAGGATCTCGATACGCCCATGCCCAAGTCGATCGAATTCTGCAGAGAATGGATTCTGGTTAATTCGGATCTCTCGGATCGATTCCTTCGGCGGAAGCTGGCCGCCCGTGAAACCGTCAATATAGATCTGCCCACCGTCTGGACCGGCACCGGCGCCTGCGAGGGCCTGAAGTGCAGCCTGAAGCTCATCAGGGTCATCGGGAAGCGCATCGAGATCTGCTCCTTTTAGAACGGTCGCACTCAGGTTGTCGGCGGGATCAGTCGAGATCTGCTCGTTATTTGAGACCTCGACGTTCTCTTCGACACCTGAGACCGTGAGTATCACCAAAAGTTCGTTCCGCTCGCCGGTCACTACCTGTACTTCTGTATTCTCATAAAGAGCGAAGTTGGGTGCAATGGCCTTGACCGTATACGTGCCAGGGGTCAGGCCGGTAATGGAATACTCGCCCCTGACGTTAGTAATCGACTGCTTTTGCTGGCCTGTCGGAGAAACCGCCGTAACGGTGGCACCGACAATGATAGCACCCAGGCTATCGGTGACGCTGCCCGCAATACTGCCAGGTGTTTGCGAAAATGCAGCTCCGGACGCGAATGAAATAATTGCAAGTAATAAAACGGATCGTATGAGTTTCATAATAAATAACCTTCCAATAGGACGAATTAAAAGGCAGAGCATTTAAGGTTCGAACACTCTGCGGGGAAAGATCTTCTTAAGGCCCCCCCATGCTGTCAAGGCCTGGGATAGTGAAGCTGCCGTCTACGCCTGGGCCGCGACGGCCTCCGCTGGCTGCCTGTGCCATACGTATGAACGGTTCGACACCGGCTAATACCTTAATGGCCCTCACGCGGTCGGCATTGCCATTCTTACTGCTCGAAAATGCGATCATGTCGCCCACTGTAAGTTCCGAAGCCGAAATAGCCGGAAACCGGTCGACCATGTCGTCTATACTGCCGGATGCTCCTGCACCGCCTGGCCCCGGTCTACCGCCCGCCCCTGGCGCAGGCTGGCCCCCGGGTGACACGGGCCGGACTTGTACATTTCCACGACCCGCAGGCCTCGCTCCGCCACCGGCTGAGCCCATCATCTGGGCTCCAGCCAATCGCTCAGCCAATTCCTGCGGAAACCGCTTGATCACAGTGAAATCGGAGATCGCAACGGTCATATCTTTGTTATCCTGAAGGTTTTTAATGACGATCTCATTCTTTTCTCCGTCGACTGAAGTAACGGTTCCGGCGATAGTCCGAAACGCTCCGGTTATAACACGCTCAGCCGCAAAACTCGTTCCGTCGGTACTCTTATCGCCCAGAGCTCGGAGCATATCGCCGACATTGACTTCAGCAAGCGAACTCGCTACGGCCTCATCGAACCTTATGGAATCAGGAGCATACTTCAAGAACTGGGCTCCTTCTTTCGGTGTCAGCACAGTATTTGTGCTTCCCACCATTCCACGCACTTCGATGGTCAACTGCCCCGTCTGCGGGTTTACATTGGTCACTTTCCCCGCGACCCCGCGTCGACGCCATTCTCCAGATTCTTTGGCATTTTTACTCGCTATGTCTGCCTTAGTAATAAAATAAACCGTCCGAGCCGGTATAGATTTTCCGTCTGTAGCTAGAAAGCCCGTCACCGTAAGCTTGTCTCCGACACCGATATCCGTCACGACCCCGTCCGTAGCACTCTTAAAATCCGGGTTGACAGCGGAAACTCGCTTGAAAATTGTTTGATCTGTAAAGACAACATTGACAGCTCCGGACTTAGTCGCCACAACTGCCGTTTTCTCACCAAGCGACGAAACATCACCGGCTATAACGGACGGCTTGACTGCAGTTGTCGGCGTCTGGCCGGTCACTGCATTCCCAATGGCTGTGTATAGTAAAATCAATATAAGAAATGCTGTATTTCGATGCATAATAAATTCCGATAGAATTGCGGACTCGAAAAAAAATAAATGCCTTACCACAGGCTTAAGACGCTAATTCTATCAGCTTGGTTCGGAGCTATTTGTAAAGAAATGTAAAAAACTGCAAGCATTCGCTTTACGGGTTTTGCCAGCGGTTCGAGGGTCGTCCTGTCAGGATCAAACCTATGCCCACCACAAAGACAACAAATAGTGCGAATACCCAGACATAAGGAACAGAAAGAAGAACCGTCCAAAATATCACGCCTGCAAGGATCGCAAGGGTCTCAGAACGATTATTTTCGGGGAAAAGATGCTTTTGAATGAGCTTGCCGACACTGACCTGAAGGGTCACACGCCCAAAAACATAACCCAACGTGAGCAAAAGCATGCCCATGAATGCAAGCGTTACACTCAAATAGTCCGGAAGAAGCAATGCTCCTCCAATTGCCATTACAACAATGGCCACAAATACCGCCGATCCAAGAGCGGATATTTTCAGGCCGGACAACTGTATCCTGGCCACGGCCCTGCTAACCGCGCCTGGTGCCAGAGTTGCCATTACCAACGAGATAATAAACCAGAAAAGGGCCAGGACCATCCGTTGGGCGACAAAAGCGAATGTAAAAGACGGGGCGAAGATCTGCGAAGGATTCTGGCCCAAATTTCGCATTTCTTCCTCAAAAACCCCAAATGTCACTGTCTCCCTTCCCTCTTTCCGAAGTGGATTTGGGCTCTCCGGCTTGTACGATCCGCCGAACACGATTATGTCGCCTCCGATATAGGCGTTTTCTTTTTGGATAACGTTACCGCCGATCGTTGCCACATCTCCCTCGATGCGGCCTTCGACAATAACGTCGCCGCCGACGGCCAACACGCCTTTGGCACTTTTGTTCACGATGACCGATTTTCCGAAAACGTAGACTTCCTGATCAGGAGCGTCGTTGATAATTACTGTGGACTGGTCTTCAGATGTAGCGATCTCAATAGTGATCGCAAATATCGGCGATGAAAGCAATAAGAGTCCGATGAGTACTAGAAACGGTCGAAAGGACCCGCTTGAAATTCGCCCGGGGAATGATCTTGTAAGTGTAAAGTTCTTCACGTCGGCTGGACAGGTCTTAGACACGGCGAATGCGTACCACCTTTTTGGAGACGGCTGTCAGAGCAAGGATAACTATCGAAACGAGGGCCAGTACCGATAACGAGTTAACGCTGCCCTGAGAGGCAACGGCACGCAGGATAATAACAACGCCCAGAAACAGCGAATAGATCAAATGCCCGAAAAAGCCGGCGACAGCCGCAAACTGATCCGCAAAATCTGCTACACCGGCTATCACCTTTCCGGCCTCCGGACCCACCGCAAACAGAACGAATAAACCTAAACTAACGCAAACAAAAAGAGCATTGAACCGCTCGCCCGGCCGCCTCAGTCCGCTGACAGCACTTTCGGCATTCGCCACAACAACCTTGGTGAAGTTAGAAGGAAGCTCCATATCATGCTCGTTATGGAGACTGGACTCGATCTCACGGAGGAAACGTTTCTGTTCGTTCAACTCAAACAAGCATGATTCGCAGGCCGCAAAATGCACATCTAACTCGATCTCACGGATCGTAGAAAGCTCGCCGTCAATGTAAGCGGCGATATCATTGATGGGACAATCACTTTTTAACTCGTTAACCATTCCTCGTATGAATAATGTCCGTTCGTCCTAAAATCCCGTAAAACCCCGCTGCACAAAAATTTCCCGCATCAATTCTCGAGCACGAAACAGTCGGTTCTTGACTGTGCCCAGAGGCAGGCCGGTTACCTCGGCTATCTCGTCATAACTGAGATCACGTGAATGTCTGAGAAGTATCAGATCGCGGTAAGCTGCCGGAAGGCACCTGACAACGGCCTCGATCTCAGTCCTCCATTCACTTCGTTCTCGCTCCTGCTCGGGCGATGCCGCATGGCTCTCCAACTGGATCTGGAAGCTTCCATCTGCGTTTTCCACCTCGATGCTCTGAGGCGTTATAGAATTTCGCCGCATATGGTCAACAGAGGCATTATGGGCGATCCGATATATCCATGTGGAGAATTTATAATCGAAGTTGTACTTGTGAAGAGAATTGTAGACCTTTATAAATACTTCCTGAGTGACGTCGAGCGATGATTCATAGTCACCAAGCATTCGGTAAACGTAGCTCGTGATAGGACGCTGATAACGGCGGACAAGTTCCTCGAAACCCTCGGCCTGCCCGGCCACGGCACCCTCGATCAACTCACCATCGGTGCGTTTCCTGATTCCATCCAACGAGATCGCAGCAGCTGTCATAATCGTGTAGTGTTACGGTAGTTTTATTCAAAAAGTTTCACCTCTGCAAGTCAAACAAATTGAATAAATCAAAAGGCTCCGGAGAGCCTCTAGAATAACCACGCAACCAAATAATGAATTATCCGAATCCAAGGCGCGCCAACCCCGCGGGTGCGGCCAGATCACTAAAGCTCAAACCGCCGCCGGGCAGATCCAGTCCTACATCTTCGGGCAACAGCACCCGAAGGTTGCTCCCCAAAGCTTCCGAGGCGATCAAATGGACCCGATCCGGAACAAGGCTCTTGCCAATGACCAACATTCTTTCCAGTTTTCCGCCACCAGCCAATTTGGCGAACCTATCGTTATAAAACATCACCAGGCGGTAGATCTCATCATCGATCTCTTCGGGGTTGCAAATGACGGACCGCACTACTGCTGGCTCCTTACCGCGGAGAAGCAACGCTGTAAACCCTGAATCATTGCCGCTTATGAGCAGCGAATCGGCACCGTTGGCCCCATTAAGAAGCCAGTTAGCCTCACCGACGGCCCGCGGCAGGATAAGGCCCGCTTTCCAACCCATCCGTTCAAAATGCGATTCGTATTCATCTATTACGGTGATCTTGACCGCAGTGGCAAAGTAACGAGACCTGCCATCCTTGTCAGGCGATATCTTTTGCCGGGCAATACGAAGGTGTGCTGCCGGGACCCCGAAACTCTGTTCCGCCTTCCAATCCAATACTTCTTCGGCCTCCGATCTTGACGCGGGCTCGCTGTCCAGAGCGAGGATGGCAGTGCGCGCTGTGTTGCTGGGCAAGGCGACCGCCCATCTCTTTTGCGATAGCAGCCCTGCGATGTCGACCGCTTCTTTCAGACACGCATAAAATTCAGAGTCATCAGAAATGTTCAAGTCCACAAAACTTGGCGTAACCAGTCCCGGCGGCAGCTCGACGGACGCCGCCTGCTTGACGGCAAATTTCCCTTTGCCTGCTGATTCCAGAGCTATTGCTGAAATGCCTGAAGCTTCGATACCCAAAGCGGCCTTTGGGTAATTAGGTTGAGTTAATGAAGGAAACATAAAGAAAACAGATCAATACTCTTTGAAAGGGACCCCTTCAGAATCGGCGCCTTCGGCCGTGGATCTAACGTTGATCAGGCCTTGCTCGCCGTCGGGCGACAACGAATCTTCACCCATTATCTCATCCCATTCGGCCTTTTGTTCGACCGGGTCGATAGGCATTTCATGAAGATATTTGGCACTTACTATATCCTCCAGCGATTGCGGCAGTCTACCCTTATCTGCGGCATACTGATCGATCGCACGCCGCATTTGCCAAAGATTTTCTTTCAAAACTGTCTCGCGGGCATGCCGAACACTCCTCTGGTAAGTCGGGACCGCAACGGACAAAAGGATGATCATGATAAACATCGCGATCATCAATTCGAGCAGCGAGAAACCCCTCTGGATCCTGGATCTACCAATCACTATATTTCTCTCCATTGAGGGCTTCCAGCTCTGACGAAGACCTGACGTCAAAAACATTCACATTATCCCAGCTTCCTGAATCTGCCGTTTGATAAGACGACCGGATGTTCCAATCAGATTTGCCTGTGATCGGGTCTATTGGGAGTTCGCGCAGATAGACCTTGTAGACATCTTTCTCTTCATTTAACTCGGTCGCCTGTGGAGTGTTGTCTCTGATGCCGCTGCCGCTTAGAATATTCAATCCCCTGGCTTTCACTCTCACGCCGCTGACCAGAATATCGAGCGACGGCGGATACCGGTCGAGATTCTCCGTGTCGAAGATCGTACAGTCATCGATCACGACCCGGGACCTGGGGTCCATAGGGGCACTGCTGGTCTGGACTGTTGGGTTAGTTGTTCTTATAGCCCCCTGCGGACAAGATCCGAACGTATCTCGTTTGAAAGCATCGATCGCCGAGCGAAGATCACGGAGGGTCTCACGAAGCTTCATTTCCTTTTGGCGCTTTACAGCATTCTGCGCCATCGGGATCGTTCCCATGACAAGGACCGCAAGTACGCCAAGGGTCAACACGAGTTCCAGCATGCTATACCCATGCGAATCATTCCTGATTGAATTAGGTAGTCTGATCCTCATGAGTATTTATTCCTTCAACTTGACCGCAAAGTTCTTGCCGTCGGATGTGAGGAAATTCAGCACGTCACTATCAAAGTTGATCTTGGGCCGACCATTCGCAAGTGCTTCGATCTCAATAAATGCCAGCGTCCCGGTCGCAGGTAGTTCACTTCCGTCTTTCGAGATCAGCGAGACGTACATCTTTCCGTTTTGATTTAGAAATGGCGTTGCGGGTAAGTTGACGATCGATGCCCCAAATACATCTCCGTAACTGATCGATCGAATGGCTACTCTTGCCGCATCGAACTTAAGCCCGATCACCGCCGAAGTGAAAGCACCGCTTCCATCGATCACTACTGGTATCTTGACCCTGTCGCCTGCTTTCATTTCCCCGATTTCCGCACCGAACTGAAGATCCATTGTGCGGGTTCCCGGATCACTTGGCCCGAGGCTGTCTCCATCATTCGAAGTATCCCGATTCCCGCCATCAGCACCATTTCCGGTTTGATTCGGCCCGACTGGGTTGTTCACCGGCACTAGGGCCAACCCTACAGTTTGGATCACGCTGGATGTACCCGTACCGTTGACGGGTTCCGCTTTCGGCAATACTGTGGCCGTGGCCGTCTGCACATATTCCGGTTCCTCGGCCGGCCTGTCCTGAAGCTGAACAACCGCGGTATTTCCGACCCTTCGGGCCGCCGCCAGCATCTCCTGCTTGTCTTCCTCGACCAACATTGCCTCGAGCGAGCTGTTGGTGGGCACTGCAATACTTCCTGTCGATCGTTCAACTTCGTCCTCGGGCAGGATCGCTGGTGCCCGGATCACGCGAGGTGTTACAGCGATAACGATGTCCACCTGACGGTTATCCTTTGTCGGAGACGTAAATAACCTGCCCAGGATCGGAATGAGACCCAAAAACGGTATACCCTGCCGTCCACTTGTTTCAATACCCTGTGCAACGCTTGCGAGCAAAAGTGTCTTGTTATTCTGAATGCGAGCGGTTCCTTTGATCGTTCGTTCTGTAAAGGTCGGGGTAAGGGTTGATGCACCGGCAACGTCCTTGGATTCGATCTCCATCGCAACCTGCACGTCCTGGTTAGGAAAAACAATAGGCTTAAACTTAAGAGTCAAACCGACCTGCTCATAGTTGATCACGTCGGAAACAACGCCTCCGCCGCCCACGTTATTATTGATCGCTCCCGTCTGAAACGTCGCAGACTTGACCGGCACACGCTGGCCGATGCGGGCTGACGAGTCTTCGTTATTGAAAGCATGGATCTGAGTCGACGCAATTAACTTTGTGTCGCTCTTGCTTTGAAACGCAGCGAGTCCGGCCCCGGGAAGAAGTATCCCCGTGGCGATCGAAGATGGAAATGCAGCCGCCCTCGCCGCCGTGGTCGCAAGATTGACCAATGGGGACGGTCCAAGCTGAATGATCCCCGGTTGGGTTCCTCCTAAATTGGTAAGCTGAGACGCCGTTCCCACTTGGTTACCCAACTGGAGAAGATCATTCTTATTTACCTCGTAGATGGCAACGTCCATCACGACTTCTGCCCGATCCTTATCCAATGAACTGATAAGCCGGCCGATCAGCTTAATGTTTTCCTCTGTATCGCGGATCGTAATGCTATTTGTAGCGTCATCGATAAGAACGATGGTCTGGCTTCTGCCCGGCTGTGCGGGGATCGCCGTCTGTACGACCTTTGCAATGTCCTTTGGAGCAGCATTCGACAGGTAGAAAGTACGCAGAACTAACTGTTGAAATTTCGTCCTCTCAGTTTGGTTTGCGACCAGAACGGTTCTCGGCCCGAGCCGTTGGAAAAAGAGGCCTTCCTGAACAAATATATAGTCGAGGGCCTGTGCCGCGGTCACGTTTTTCAGCTCGATATATGTTTTCCGTCCCGGAGTGCGGAACGATACCGTCTCGAAAAGGACATTAAGTTCAAGCTCCTTTGCCAATTCTTTAATTATGAATTGCAGATCCACGCCGCCGGGAAACGGTATATCGCGAAGCTTTTCGAGCTTTTGGGAAACCGGGGCCACGACAGGCCTTGGAGTTCCCAAGCCTGCTGGGATCATTGTCACGCCGTTCGAATCGACCGTTCTCCCGCCTCCCGTGCTGTCATTTATATCCTGCTGCAGCCTTACCATCCGATCCATTTCGGACTTGGCAAGTTCGTTGGTCGGATCAAAAGCGTATGCGCGGCGGAAGGCTAGATACGCCCCTTCATAGTCCTTTTCCTTCGCTGCGGCAGTTCCTCTTTTCATAAACATCTGTGACGCGTTAAAAAGTGAACGGACCAAATGCAGCCGGTACTCGGGGTTTTTGGGGTTTTCGGAAACCGCCAGAGCAAAGCGCTCTACGGCCTTGTCCCATTCCTCGGCAGCCTCGTGTTTCATTCCTTCTTTGAAATGCTTCTTACCGTCAACCAGCGCAACTGCGGCCACCGGAGAGAGCATAGACAACAAAAGGAGCATGCTGATGAAAATGCGAACGTGGATTGATCTTTTCATAACAGTAGTAAATTTCCGACGTTAAAAAGGGTAGCTAGAATTTTTTGTAGCTGGAATCTTTACACGCGATGAGAGGTGCAAAGTTTCAAATATTTGGCAGTATATCTGAGCAGATACAGCTATTTGAATTTTCGGTGTATTGTGGGAAAAAAGCAACTGTTTTAATTAGTTTAACTCGCCTCGGTCTTTTCAAGCTTGCGCCGAAGCAGGTCGAGTGCGGCCTGGCTGGCCCGCCAACGGATCAGATATCGATCCCCGGGCAGGACGATTCGGCGCGAAAACACTCCGACTGGTCCCGAATACCCAATAAATACCGTCCCAACGGGCTTTTCATCACTCCCACGGCTTGGACCGGCTATACCGGTGACCGAGATGGCATGATCCGATCCGGAATATGCCCTCATTCCCACGGCCATCGCTTCCGCACATTCCGAGCTTACGGCACCGAAATCGCGAAGCGTTCTGGCCGGCACGCCGAGGGTGCGTTGCTTAGCTTCGTTGGAATAAGTAACGGCCCCTTCGAGGAAATACGCTGATGAACCGGGCACCGAAGTGAGCCGTTGCCCGATCAGGCCGCCCGTACAGCTTTCAGCAACTGATAACGTCTGGCCTAGTTCGGTGAGCAATCTGCCAACAACCTCTTCCATGCTCTCGCCCTTGTCAGAAAAGACAGATCTGCCGAGGGCCTTTGAAAGCTCATCCGCCAGCCGGTCAACGATATCCTGGGCATCATCGGGATTGCCCGATTTCGCTGCGACATGGATCTCAACTTCGCTCTTATTAAAAAGGACCGACGTCTGAACGTTGTGGTATTTCGTATAAATAGGCGCCGCGATCTCATCAATCGCCGACTCCCCGAGTCCTGAAACCCGGAGAAGCCTTCTTTTGACATGGACCTCCCCCGCCAATTCGCGCAGCCGCGGAAGCACATTTTCCGAAAACATCGGCTGATTTTCACGAGGCGGGCCCGGAAGAACAACGAGAAGTTTCGCTCCGATCTCGACAAGCATTCCGACGGCGGAACCGTTTGGGTTGGGAATGATCGCAGAGCCCTCGATCACATATGCCTGCCGCTTGTTTATCTCCGGCATTTCCCTTCCCCATGATCTAAACCGCTCGCGCAGGGCCGTTTCGATCTCATCGTGATAGACGAGCGGACGTTCTAACGCTTTCGCAGTACAGTGACGTGTGATGTCATCCTCGGTCGGGCCGAGGCCGCCGGTCGTGATAACGATATCAGAACGACGGATAGCGTCGCCCAGAGTTTCCTCGAGCCGGGCCTCATCGTCTCCGACTATGGTCTTCAGCATGACCTCAATGCCAATATCATTGAGCCTGGCCGTCAGCCAAAGCCCGTTTGTGTCGGTTTTTGTCGGTGTAAGAAGTTCCGACCCGATCGCGATGATCTCGGCTGAAAGCATCGCTAGTCGTTGTAGATCTCGACAATGGGTTTGCCGTCGATATTGATATATGCGCGGTACATACCTTCTGAATTGAAGGAAACGGCCATATTTCCGAATTTATCAATGGCTATGATACCGCCGTCCCCGCCGAGCTTTTGCAGTTTTTGCTTAATGACACGGTCGGCCGCAACCTGGACGGTCAACGCACGGTACTCCATCATGGCCGAAATATCCCTGGCGACTCCGAGTCGAATAAAGTATTCTCCCCAGCCGGTCGCTGACACGGCGCAGCTATTGTTATCCGCATAGGTGCCCGCGCCAATGATCGGAGCATCACCGATCCGGCCGTATTTCTTGTTCGTCATTCCGCCAGTCGAAGTTCCCGCCGCAAGGTCGCCGTTACTATCCAATGCGACCGCACCGACTGTACCGAATCTGTTCGCGGGTTTCCCGGCTTCCGCCAAACCCACCTTTTTTGCCGGATCCGCCGCTCTTTCCTTTTCTTCCTTAAGGATCTGTTGAAGAGCATCCCAGCGATGTTGCGTCCAAAAGTATTTTTCTTCGACAAGTTCGATCTTCTGTTCAGCAGCAAATTTCTGGGCTCCCGCCCCGGACATCATTACATGCGGCGAACGCTCCATTACTGCCCGGGCCAATGTGATCGGGTTCTTCACGCGATTTAGTCCCGCTACGGCTCCAGCCGCAAGCGTCTTGCCATTCATTATCGAAGCGTCAAGCTCGTTCTTGCCTTCTGCTGTAAAGACAGCTCCTTTGCCGGCATTGAACAAGGGCGAATCCTCAAGTATCCGGATCGCGGCCTCAACCGCATCTAGGCTCGATCGACCGTTTTGCAGCACTTTGTAACCGGCAAGCAGTGCCTCGGTCAATTTAGCCCGAAATTCTTTCTCCCGTTCCGGCGTCATAGAGCCGCGGGTTATCACCCCTGCTCCGCCGTGGATCATAAAACCCAATCGCGGATTCTGTGGGGATTGAAGCTGTTTGATCTCAGGATACGTTGGCTTCTGAGCAACAACGGCTATCGGTAAAATGACCAATACAAAAAGCACAAGAACAGTCAATCTCTTTCTCATAAAATCTTATTCAACGTCGCATTGATATGATCTCGGACCTTTTTCATATCCTCCCAGACCTCACGCTTCTTATGCGGATCTCGCAGTAAATACGCAGGATGAAAAGTCGGCATTACCTTGACTCCAAAGTAATCCTGAAACTGTCCGCGAATTTTGGATATCGGCGTTTTGATACCAAGCAGGTTCTGCGTAGCTGTGTTTCCGAGGACGACTATTACTTTCGGCTTGATCACATCGACCTCGCGAAGCAGGAACGGCCGGCAAGCTTCAGTCTCGATCGGCAATGGCTGTCGGTTTCCCGGCGGTCGACAGCGATTAATATTCCCAATAAAAACATCTTCTCGCCGAAATCCCATCGCCGCAATTATATCCGTCAGCAGCTTGCCCGCCCTGCCTACAAACGGTAGCCCCGCCGAATCCTCATCGGCACCCGGCGCCTCGCCGACAAACATAAGCCTCGCCGCGAAATTGCCCGTACTGTGCACGATCTGCGTCCGCCCTTCACGAAGCGGGCATCGAACACAGTTGCCGATCTCCGCCCGGATCGCCTCAATTGATGCAGCCGCAGCCGCCAAATGTGCCGGATCCGGACCTGTAACCTCGTTCGTTACCACGTTTAGCTGTTGCCCTTGAGCGGTCGGTGGAATGCTCCTTAACGGCTCCTGAGGGGCACCATCCTCAGCCTGAACCGGCACTG
>JBGTBC010000179.1:0-8640 GCA_041749555.1 Pyrinomonadaceae bacterium
TTAGCAATTAACAATCTACAATTAACACTTCGTGAAGCCTATGGTGCGTAAACTAGAGGTCAGTTTTAACAGCCCCCAATGCGGCTGGATGTCGATCGGTTTTGACGACGGCGTATCGGAATTTCATACGACCACGGCGCATGCCCCGCATTCCCTGGCTCTCGCTGAATTGATGCAGATCTTGACTGCTCTCATTGATCGCTCGTCGCCCGAGACCGAGTACACCCTAAAATGGAACCGTGACCCCGAGGAATATGATTTTCGATTTGTAGGTAGCGGAGCCGATGTGAGGATCGAGATTTATCAGTATCCGACCGACGAACGGGAACTGGCTGAGCGGGAAATGGTTTACGGGTACACGGGCGATCTTCTGGATGTATGTCGTGCATTTGCCGCGACTTTCGATCAACTTTATGCTGACCGCGACACTGATGAATTCGAATTCAACTGGCGCCAGCCATTCCCATATAAAGAATTTCAGGATTTTAAGTCACGTCTTTCGGACTTACGATGAACAGAGCTGAGATCAAGTCGTCGATCGAATTCTTCTTTGAGGCGATCGAAGGGCCCATACCGGAAGACACACGGGAAGCGAGATTACAGATCGCATTAGACAGACTGGCGCTCTCAGTTAGCATTGCAGATTACACGTTCGATGAAGGAAAGTATCCAGAGGCCCCGAGGCGAGAATATAACGTTGTCAGGGATATTGTCTCTGTCAATTTCCCCGACTGTGGTTACTACAACGTCCCGTTAGAAATCTCTGAAAAGATAGGAGAAAGTTCTCTCGCAGTGGGCGATGCAATTGACGATATTTGCGATATCGCTCGCGATATGGAAGAGGTCTTGTGGTGCTGGGAGAATACGAGTGTCGATAATGCTCTTTGGCATTTTAGGGAAAGTTTCGGCTCGCATTGGGGCAAGCATCTTCGTGATCTTCAGCTGTACCTTTACGCAAAAGAACACGGGTGGTAACACTGAAAAGTAAGAAAAAGTTAACGACGCTGTAGAAATAGCTGTCCAGATACTGAAAAATGACTTTGAAGAGGTTTCAGACTACAAAGCTGACATTCCCCCGACTCGGATGAAAGAAAAACTCTTGGACCTACTGGCCTGCCCCACCTGCGGAGGAGATATTCTGCTTGCATACGCCAGCAAATACGACGACCACGAGATAATCGAAGGCGTTCTCTCGTGTAAGAAATGCACCCGTGAATACAAGGTTGTGCGTGGCGTGCCGAGATTTGTCGATCTGAAAAAGGTCGAGGGCGACAAAGCCGAAACCGCTGAGAATTTCGGATGGCAATGGACCCATTTTACGCAGGAAGATCCCAAGTATGTCGAACAGCTGCTGGGCTGGCTTCAGCCTGTAAGGCCTGAGTTTTTCGAGGGAAAGATCGTACTCGAGGGTGGCTGCGGGAAGGGGCGGCACACCAAGATAGCTGCCGAATGGGGTGCCTCTGAGGTCGTCGGTTTCGATCTGGGTGACGGCGTGGAATCGGCCTTCGCATTGACCCGCAGCGTGCCGAATATTCACATTGTCCAGTGCGACATTTACAGGCTGCCTTTTAAAAAGGCGTTCGATTACGCATTCAGTGTCGGCGTCCTGCATCACACGCCCGAACCGAAAAACGCCTTTATCTCTCTTGCTTCAAAAGTAAAAAAAGGCGGCCACATCTCAGCCTGGGTTTATGGCGCCGAGAATAATGAGTGGATCTCAAAGTACGTCAACCCGGTCCGTGAGAGCTTTACGTCGCAAATAAACCAACCGCTCTTGTATCAATTATCCAAGCTCCCGACGCTCGGCGTATTCCTCACGACCAAGCTGCTCTATCGTCCATTAAATGCCGCGGCAAAACCTGTCGCCAATCGGCTTTTTTACAACGAATATCTCAACCATCTGGGCACCTTCGGCTGGCGCGAGCAGCACAATATCGTCTTTGACCACCTCGTGGCGCCGACGGCCTTCTATATTTCCAAAGACGATTTTGCCCGATGGTGGGATGACATCGGCGCGGAAAATGTGAAGATCACGTGGCACAATGAAAATAGCTGGTGCGGGTTTGGTGCGGTGAAATGAAGTTTGATAAAGGCGTTGAAAAGAGGTTTCGGCAGTCGATCGACGATGCAATATCGGTGATCCTTGAGCGCGGCAATGAGCTTCATCGCGAAATAATTGAGGCACTGGTAGATTCCGATATGCTGATCCGTGTCGAACCGGTGCGAAATATCAATGCCTCGGGCGTCACCGGGCTTGTCAATCCGGTGATGACAAATATCAGAATGGCCAGCGAGCGTTTGAATCTGCGTGACGCGCTTGGTGAGATATACATCGCGATCGCCGAGGAGACGATCGATACTGGCGGCCAGCGTGGATGCGAGGGAACTCTGGTCCACGAGGGCCGGCATGCATATGATTTTGCCCACACGCTTGCGAGCCTTTCGAACGCAGACGTTAATCCGATCAGCGTTTTCAATCCCACGCTTTATGAACTCGAATGGGAAGCTCACAAAACCGCCGGCGATTATATGCTCTGCATGAATAAACAGGAATATCTCGACGAGGGACTGCAGCTAATGATCCTCGGCCTTGGCGAGGGCGGCTCCTGTTTTGTGAATGACGACGGCATCCGCCAGCGTTTGGGTGAAAGCTACGGCCTCGCACATGACGGCAACCAAGGCTCACTCGCGAGCGAGATGATGGGGATTCTCGTATAGTCCAAAGCCCAATGTCCAAGGTCCAATGTCTGGATTGCTGAGAGGCTATGGACATTGGACCTTGGACATTGGACAATCAGATTTATGACCGCCTTGCCACAGGAAATGGAGCAGCACACCTACGCCATCATGGACGAGGTCGAAGGCTCGCATTGGTGGTTCGTCGGCCGCCGCGCGATCCTTGAGAGTTTCCTGCGCGATATCGTATCCCGTTTTGAGTCCCGCCTTCAGGCGGCTTCTTCTAAGGCGGGGCCGGCTAAAGCCGGGACTCAGAACCATCTTAAGATCCTCGACGTCGGCTGCGGCACGGGAGCGAATCTCGAAATGCTCGCACAATTTGGGGAGGCCGAGGGAGTCGATGTCTCGGACGATGCTCTCGACTTCTGCCGCCAAAAAGGCCTCAAGGCAAAAAAAGGGCTTGCCGAGACACTGCCTTACCCAGACGAAACATTCGATCTGACGACCGCTCTCGATGTGGTCGAGCACCTAGACGATGACATCGCCGGGCTAAAGGAGATGTTTCGTGTAACAAAACGCGGCGGCTATTCGCTGATCTTCGTGCCGGCATTTATGTGGCTATGGGGCGTGCAGGATGACATCTCAAACCATCGCATCCGCTACACAAAAAAGCAGATCGTCGAAAGGCTCAAAAAGGCCGGATACAAGATCGAGCGGGCAACCTACGCCAACTGGACCTTTTTCGCACCCATCCTCGGCGGCCGCACCCTTATGAGGCTCACCGGCATCAAGCCCGAAAGCGAAAATAACGTCAACATCTCGGCCCTAAACGGCATCTTCGGCAAGATCCTCGGAGCCGAGAGGTTCTGGCTGCAAAAATTCAGCTTCCCCTTCGGCGTATCCATAGTCGTCGTTGCAAGCAAGCAATAACTTCGCTTCGACATAACAGACAGTAGTGATGTTATGAAACTTTGACGGGACATTGCCGTGATTGTGGGTAATATCTGAAATGTACTGACAAAAATGGGTTAACCTTGTCCTATTTTCCTTATGAATAGCCGCAATATCCTCAAGCCAGTTTTTACATTAATGTTTTTAGGCTCGATCACGGCGTCGGCTCAGATCGCCAGCGCTGACGTTTCGGCCTGTGATCCTAAGATGGCACAGATGCTGGTCGAGCAGCAGGTCGCCGAGAGCAAATCTGTCGTTGCACGGCCTAAGCGGATAAAGATCCTGCTGCGAAGCGCCGATTTTCTTTGGCCGCTTGATCAGCCGACGGCACGCGCTTATTTTGTCGAGGCATTTACTAATGCAAAGGAGCATTTCTCTGAGAAGGGTTTTGAAAAGGCAAATATGAAGACCAGCCAGACAGGCGGCTCTACCTTCACATCACTGCCCGACCTGCGTTCCGATGTGATCCGTGCGACCGCAAATCGCGATCCTGAATTGGCGAAGAAATTTACCGACGAGGTCCTTGCTGAGTTTGAGAAAGCTGCCGAACGGGATGCCATGGACAAGACCCGCGAGCAGGATGATCTATTGCGGCTCGCGGGCGAGATCGCCGCAGCCGATCCCGAATTCGCACGTCATCTTTTTCGCCGCCTGATGCAATACCCGCTTACCCAGACATGGTTCTGGTCGCTGACCAGCGCGGCGCGCTCCAATCAATCATTTGCCGATTCGATCTATGCCGAGGCGATCAGAAACTACCGTAATGAATCGCCAAGGAACATGCTTTATCTCTCGGCTTATCCCTTCGGGGCCGCGACGGTCTTCGGACAAGATCGCAATTCGTTTTCGGCGGCCCCGATACCATCATTCGTCCCGAATACGAGTTTGCAGCGTTTATTCCTCGATACTTTCTTTGCTCGCGTTGCGTCATTTGTTGCCAATCCTGAAGAGGTTAACCGGCAGCCCGAGAAATACAGCCAATCTGATGCAATCAATATGGTGACCGCCATGCGTGACATTGAGCCGATCGTGTTCGAGCGATTTCCGGATATGCTCGAGCGCTTTACAATGGCGCGAGCCCAGGCTGATTCGGCATTGACGGCGGAGATGCGCAAGGATATCGAGAAACTCGAAGAAAATGCAGCCCGACGCTCTCTGACATTTGAGGAAAGTATCAAGGAGCTGGAGGAAGCCGACGGCAAGGGTACGCTCACTGATTATATGATCGCTCAGATCTTATTTCAGAGGAGGATCCGTACCGAAAAGCAATATGCCATTTATGAGCCCTGGCTCGCCAAGATCAAGGACGAAAAGGCACGTCGCGATATCACGAGCCACTTTTGGTTCATCCGCTCGCAGCTTGCGATAAGGGAAAAGCGATTTACCGATGCTGAGAAAATGGCCGCCAAGGTCCCCGAACTCGACCATCGCGCGATACTGTTCTTTGATATGGCAAAGGTCCAGCTAGATTCGGCGAATGATACGAGTTCAGGCTTTGATACGCTCAACGCCGTATCAAAACTGACCCGCAGTGCTCCGAATTCGGTCGCGAAAGCTCAGGTCCTTTTCAGCCTCGTCCAGTTCTACGGACGCGTGAACCACTCGGTAGCGCTCGACGAACTCGGCGAAGCCATCCGCGTTGTAAACCAGCTCGAGGAACCCGATCTCTTCCAAAACTGGGTGTTCCGCCAGATCGTCGGTAAAGATTTTTCTTTCATGGCGAGCATTTCAATTCCTGGCAACAACATGGAAGGTATGTTCGCTGAGCTTGGAAAAAAAGATCTCGAAATGGCACTCGCAAACGCACGGGGCTTCGACGATAAGTACTTCCGCACCATCGCCGTCATCGCGACCGCCAAAAACTGCATTCCCGTAAGAACGCCCGCCGCGCCAAAACCGAAGGAGTAATTTCTCGGTCGAATTTAATTTTAGCGGTGGATCGATCCTCTCTGAATGTCGATCAGATAGCCCTCGGGCTAGGGCTAATCAATGCGGCGGATCGCCAGGGGAATCGGCAGCCAGGGTTGCGGCGTTGCATAGGTGCGGCGGTTGAGCTTGTCGATTCGCAGTTCCTGCATGGACTGAAGTTCCGATGGTGGTAGGTCGGCTTCGTTTTCATAACATGCGTGAATAGTGCAGGCAACCGGCTTTCCGCTGTCATGTACAAGACAGCCGATGCCTTTTTCGAATAGCGGACATGTGTATTTTTGACCGAAAGTGTCGGTGGCCGTGTTTAGGCCGTATTCAGTGATCGTACTCTCAACGCGTTCAAAAACTGCGTTTCGCTTTTCCGCCGGCAAGCTGTCGAGCGTTTGATTTATCGCGACAGCTTCTAGCCGTGATATGTGAACATTGACAAAATGGGCATCAAGACAGCAGGCTCCGGGCGTCACACACGATACACATGGCATTGCCCGATGCTCAAATTCTTTTCGGATCCGATCGGCAAAATCTGCACTTATCCGTCGCAATTTCCCTAACGCTTTGTTTTGTGAAAGCAGGCGCATGGTCGAGATGATTATAGCGCCGCAGCCTTTTGCATTAAACATCACAAATCCGGAGTGTTATTGTATTTGAATGCCGCACTTTCGTTCGGCCATTTTTGAACAATGATACGCATTTACACAACACTGATATGGGTGCTTATTTTGCTGCCCGCTTTGTCCTTTGCAACAAGCGAGATCACTTTGAAGAACGGCGACCGTCTGTCCGGCAAGATCGTCGAAGAAACAGATGACGCGGTTGTCATCGAAACGATCTACGCCGGTAAAGTGAAGGTTGTTCGCTCTCATATCGCAAAGATCGCGGCCACTGAGCTTGAAGCACCAAAGGCCGATGTTCCGCGCGAAACGGGCTCTGGAGCAACTGTCAAAGACCCGCTCGAAGCCGAAGCCGTTCCGCCGATCGCTCCGCCGATTAAGAGGCGAAACCCGTTCGTTGAGGGTTTCGACAAGATAATGGGCAACTGGGACGGAAACGCCCATCTTGGTTTCAGCTACACCGCCGGCAATTCGAACAACATCACGATGACCAGCGGCCTGAGGGCAACACGTGCTAACCCAAAAGGCGGCACGATCGTTTACTTTCGCAGCCTTTGGAACAACGCTCACAGCGCAGGTCTCACCACGCAAAATGCGTTCTGGGGCGGCGCACGATATGACAGAAACGTCACGACAAAAATGTTCGGCTTTATTTCATATGATTTTGAACGTGACAAACCGCGTAGGTTAGATTTCCGTTCGGTTGTAGGCGGTGGAGTAGGACATCGCACGATCAAAAAGGACCGGACCGAACTCGAACTCCTCACCGGCGTCGCATGGAACCGCACTTGGCAAGCCGGTGATGACTTTGACCGGGCCGAAGGATTAGCCGGACTTACCTTCAAACAGAAACTTAACTCGAGGTTGAGGGTGCAGAATACGTTTACCTATTTTCAGAATTTTAACGTAGGACCCGAATACCGGCTGATCTTTGACTCGTCGATCAACGTGGATGTTACGCCGCGTATCGGCGTATACTTGGCGGTCGGCGACCGTTTTAATAATGCCCCGCTGGGTGTCGCAAGAAAAAATGATTTCCTGCTCACAACGGGAATGCGATGGAACTTCGGCAAGAAGAAATAACGGGACGAAGAATTGCAATCGGAACCGATTGTCTGAAAATCGTAAAATTATTAGTACTATCTACTAACAGAAAGAGGAATAAACAAGAATGCTAAAAGAAGGTGATAAGGCGCCTGACTTCAAGGCCAATGATCAGAGCGGAAACTCCGTCAGCTTAAAGGACCTAAAGGGCCAACGGGTTGTATTGTATTTTTACCCGAAGGACGACACGCCGGGCTGCACAAAAGAAGCGTGCTCATTTCGGGACGCCGACGACGTCTACCGGGGCAAGAATATTCGGGTCCTCGGCGTATCGACAGACGATGAAAAGTCACATCAGAAATTCATCTCAAAATTCCAGTTGCCCTTCGATCTGCTCGCCGACACCGATAAAAAGATCGTCAACGATTACGGCGTTTGGGGCGAAAAGAGCATGTACGGGAAAAAGTACATGGGAACCAACCGCAAGACGTTCCTGATCGATGAAGAAGGCAAAATAGTTAAAATATTTGAAAAGGTAGACGTAGCGGCACATGCCGATGAAGTCTTGGAGGCATTCGGTGAGAAATAAAAGCTTTATGATAACCAGTCTTTCGTTAGTGCTCAGCCTGGCCATTATGCTGGGCTGTCAGGATAATACCGCGGTTGCCAATCTTACGAAACCAGTGCCGCCGGCGTCCAACGTAGTAAATGCCAAATCGGAAACAGCGGCCAGCGACGTTAAGAAGTACAATAGCGCGGCCGAGGTTCCGCGAATCACGGTAGAGGAGGCCAAGAAAGCCTTCGATGGCGGGAACGCGGTTTTTGTGGACAGTCGTCCCGAAACTGCCTACCAAGCGGAACATATCCTTGGTGCGATAAGCATACCCAGCGGAGCTAACGCTTCCGAGAAATTTGCTTCCTTACCGAAGGGCAAAAAAATAATCGTCTATTGTTCCTGACCGGCCGAAGGAACGAGTGCCAGTTTGGCATTTCAGATGAACCAGAAAGATATCCCCGATACTCACGCGTTGGTTGGCGGAACACAGGCCTGGAAAACGGCCGGCCACCCAATGAAGAAAGGCGAATAGACTAGGCTGCGATCAATTCGTCACAGATCCGACCCGCAGCCTTGCCATCCCACAGCGGCGGGATCGTGTGTGCGGCTGCCGCGTGGCCGTCCAGTATCGTCCGCGCGGACGCAACGATCTTTTGAGGATCGACTCCGACAAGCTTGTTAGTGCCCAATTCCACCGTGACAGGACGCTCTGTATTGTTTCGAAGGGTCAGACAGGGTATCCCGAGAACGGTGGTCTCTTCCTGCAGCCCGCCCGAGTCGGTCAGAACGATCTTCGCGCCGCTATACAGCCGCATAAAATCGAGATAGCCGAGCGGATCGATCAGCCGGATCGAGGAATTGCGGATAAGTTCG